>JABDJO010000075.1 GCA_013002465.1 Silicimonas sp.
GTGTCGGGAATTGGGGGCCAGGCCGCGCCGTCCGGTTGACGGGGTACATACCGATAGCCGCTGCGATCTGTTACCCAGCCAAGCTGCCCGGCGGCTGTCATCCGCACGCTCATTTTTCGACCACCAGGTGTCTCGTATTGCCGGAATGGAGCGTGCTTTGCGAGGTTACGAATGCCATCCACGATCAACGATTGATCTGGAGCGGGCAGAACACCCTTCCAGATCGCAACGCCGCTCAGGTCAATTTGGTTCTTTGACATGCGGTCATGTTAAAAGACCGCGCACCCCGAGGGCTACCGGGGTGAGGCAATCAATCAGTCGGCCGTGCCGCCACCGGCAGCTTCGGCCGCCGCATCAGCCTTTTCCTTGGCTTCTTTGGCCTTCTCGGACTTGTTTTCGGCCTTTTCAGCAAGGTTCTCTGCGCGCTTTTCCTTTTTCTTCGAGCGCTCCTCGGCACTTTCCGCCTTGTCCGCTTTTTGCTCGGCCTTCGTTTCGGCGTTCTCTGCATTTTCCTTGGCCTTGTCAGCCTTCTCTTTGGCTTTCTCGGCAGCGGTCAGGTTCTTTTCTGTTGGGTTCTTGTCGGCCTTTGCCGCCTTCTTCTTGGCCTTCTTTGCCTTCTTGTCTGCATTTGCCGAAGCACGTTTGGCTTTTTCTTCCGCCTTCTTGGCTTTGGCTGCTTTCTTCTCGGCGGCCTTCTTGGCTTTCGCAGCTGCGCGTCTTGCCTTCTCGGCTTTTTTCGCAGCCTTTTCTTCGGCCCTTGCCGCTTTCTTGGCTTTCTTGGCTAGCCTTTCGGCTTTGCGCTGAGCTTTTGACTTCTTCTTGGGATCGTCTTCAGCTTCGACAACTTCATCCTTGGTCTTGGCCTGCCGAACAGACCGCTCCTCGTTTTTGTCCTCGTCTACGCGAACAGTTTGCTGTGGCGTGCCGCAGGATGAGAAGACCAGAAACTGACGGCAGTTGCCTTGCCCCGTGTTGGCAGAAGCAGATGCCGCAGGAACGAGTGCAATAGCACAGGCAAGACTTGCGATTAGGGGAAGGCGTGGATTGGTCATGGCGTCACTCGTCACTGGAAACTGAAAATCAAAAACACATTGGCCGCCAAATCTGGGCAATTTTAGGCGATCTTTAGGAGAGATTAAGGTTAACGCGGCTTGGATCCCTCTCACTTCGTGGTTGAATGCTACGGCAAATGGCCGCGCGATTCCGCGATGAATGCTCGATTGCGCCGAAGTCGAAAATTCTTTGAATGATTCCTGCAATTCTCGCGCTTGCAGCGCCCTCTAGTGCTCCCTATATACCCCACGAAGCCGTGATCGCCCTTGAGGGCGTCACACTCACTCTGGGATGGGAGCCTGGTGCCGTCAGGGCCGGTTCCCGGACATCGCCTTAGAAGAGGATATGAGCATGGGTAAAGTCATCGGTATTGACCTTGGGACGACCAACAGTTGTGTCGCCATCATGGACGGGTCTCAGCCCCGGGTTATCGAGAACGCAGAGGGCGCCCGCACGACCCCGTCGATTGTTGCCTTCACCGACAGCGAACGCCTTGTCGGACAACCGGCCAAACGGCAGGCGGTCACCAACCCCGAAAACACGGTATTCGCCGTCAAGCGTCTGATTGGCCGCCGGGTGGATGACGCCGAAGTGACCAAAGACAAGGACATCGTGCCCTACGAGATTGTCGATGGTGGCAATGGTGACGCGTGGGTTGAAGCCGGCGGCGAAAAGTACTCACCGTCGCAGATCAGCGCATTCATCCTGCAAAAGATGAAGGAAACCGCCGAAAGCTATTTGGGCGAAGACGTCACGCAGGCCGTGATTACCGTTCCCGCCTACTTCAACGATGCTCAGCGGCAGGCCACGAAAGACGCGGGCAAGATCGCCGGTCTTGAAGTGCTGCGGATCATCAACGAACCGACCGCTGCCGCGCTGGCCTATGGTCTGGACAAGAAAGAGACGAAGACGATCGCTGTCTACGACCTTGGTGGCGGTACCTTCGACATCACCATTCTTGAGATCGACGATGGCCTTTTCGAGGTGAAGTCGACGAACGGCGACACCTTCCTTGGCGGTGAAGATTTTGACATGCGGATCGTCAACTATCTGGCGGACGAATTCAAAAAGGAACATTCGGTCGATCTGACGAAAGACAAGATGGCCTTGCAGCGTCTGAAAGAGGCAGCCGAGAAAGCCAAGATCGAACTGTCGTCTTCGTCGCAGACTGAAATCAACCAGCCGTTTATTTCGATGGATCCGTCCTCGGGTACACCGCTGCACATGGTCATCAAGCTGACCCGTGCCAAGCTGGAAAGCCTTGTGGGCGACCTGATCAAGAACTCGATCAAGCCTTGCAAGGACGCCTTGAAAGACGCCGGTCTCTCGACCGATGACATCGACGAAGTTGTTCTGGTCGGTGGTATGACCCGTATGCCCAAGGTGAAGGACGAGGTGACCAAGTTCTTCGGCAAAGAACCCCACCAGGGTGTGAACCCGGATGAGGTTGTCGCCATGGGCGCCGCCATTCAGGCCGGTGTTCTGCAAGGTGACGTGAAGGACGTTGTGCTTCTTGATGTGACGCCGCTGTCGCTGGGTATCGAGACACTGGGTGGTGTCTTCACTCGCCTGATCGACCGCAACACCACGATTCCGACGAAGAAGTCGCAAATCTTCTCGACCGCCGAAGACAACCAGAACGCTGTGACGATCCGGGTGTTCCAGGGCGAACGGGAAATGGCGACGGACAACAAGATGCTTGGCCAGTTCAATCTGGAAGACATCCCGCCGGCACCGCGTGGCCTGCCTCAGATCGAGGTAACTTTTGACATCGACGCCAACGGCATTGTCTCGGTTTCGGCCAAGGACAAGGGCACGGGCAAAGAGCAGAAGATCACGATCCAGGCGTCGGGTGGTTTGTCGGACGACGAGATCGAACAGATGGTCAAGGACGCCGAGGAGAACGCCGAGGCAGACAAGGAACGCAAGGACCTGGTCGAAGCCAAGAATGGCGCCGAAAGCCTTATCCACGCGACCGAGAAGTCAATCGAAGAGCATTCCGACAAGGTCGATCCGACCACTGTCGAGGCCATCGAGCTGGCCATTGCCAACTTGAAGGAACAGATGGAAACTGAAGATGCGGGCAAGATCCGCTCGGGCATCCAGAACGTGACCGAAGCTTCGATGAAGCTGGGCGAGGCGATCTACAAGGCGCAGGCCGAGGCTCAGGGCGAAGCGGATGCGGACCCTGATGCTGACGAACCGCGCGGAGTGGACGACGATATCGTCGATGCCGACTTCGAAGACATTGGCGACGACGAACAGCGCGGCTGATGCGCCGGAACGCAATGATTGACCGGCCCGGACCCATCGGGCCGGTCTTTGCGTTCCAGAAGGATTGAGTATGTCAAAGCGCGATTTCTATGAGGTACTTGGCGTCTCGAAGGGCGCGTCTGCCGATGAGATCAAAAAGGCCTATCGACAAAAGGCCAAGCAGCTTCACCCTGACCGGAACTCGGACAATCCGAACGCGGAATCCGAATTCAAGGAAGCCAATGAAGCCTATGAAATTCTGAAGGACGCCGAGAAAAAGGCGGCCTATGACCGCTTTGGTCACGCGGCTTTCGAAGGCGGCATGGGCGGCGGACGTCCCGGTGCCCAGTATGGCGGTGGCGATTTTGCCAGTGCCTTTTCCGATGTGTTTGACGACCTCTTCGGTGACATCATGGGTGGGCGCCGTGGTGGTGGTCAGCGGGCCATGCGTGGCTCGGACCTTCGCTATAACCTGCGTGTAACACTGGAAGAGGCACACCAGGGTATTCAGAAAACCGTTCAAGTCCCCACGGCGCTTGCCTGCGAAACCTGCAGCGGAACCGGCGCCGAAGGCGGTGCAGAACCCCAGCAATGTCCAACCTGCGCCGGCATGGGCAAAGTGAGGGCAAGCCAAGGGTTCTTCACGGTCGAGCGGACCTGCCCGACATGCTCGGGCGCCGGACAGACCATCCAGAATCCGTGTAAGTCCTGCGGTGGCGCTGGCCGGGTCGAAAAAGAACGATCGCTGTCGGTCAATATTCCTGCCGGTGTCGAAACCGGCACTCGAATCCGTCTGGCCGGCGAAGGCGAGGCCGGGCTGCGTGGCGGCCCGTCGGGGGATCTGTATATCTTTATCGAGGTTAGCGAGCATCCGCTTTTCCAGCGTGATGGCGTAAATCTCTATTGCCACGTGCCTGTTTCCATGGCGACCGCTGCCCTTGGTGGCGACATCGAGGTTCCCACAATCGACGGCGGGCGCAGCCGCGTGAAAGTACCGTCGGGCAGCCAATCAGGCCGCCATATGCGCCTTCGCAGCAAGGGTATGCCGTCGCTTCGCGGCGGTACTCATGGCGATATGATGATCGAACTGGCCGTTGAAACGCCCGTAAATCTGACGGGTCGGCAAAAAGAACTTCTCCGCGAATTTGAAAAGCTGAGCGAAGAAAACAACCCCGAAAGCTCCGGCTTCTTTAAGAAGGTAAAGTCTTTCTGGGAAAGCATGAAGAGCTGACCGGATTGACGCCGCGACCGTGACAATCTTGCGGTCAAACAGTGGATCGGCTCTCACTTAGCGACAATTAACCCCAAATTAACCGCATTCTTTGTGAATTGCGGCGAAATATGTTCAAACTTGGGTCAGTAATTGGTTCCGGTGCCGTGTTTTGGCCCCAGTTAAGAGTAAAACGTTATGACCCCGATCGAGCGTGTATCTGAAAAGTCCCGTGCCTTTGCGATCCTTGGTGTGCCGCGTGAGTGTACGAAGTCCGACCTCAAGTCAGCCTATCATCAGCTTGCCCGCGAAAAGCATCCTGACCAGACCGAAGGTTCGAACGAAGAATTCTCACGGATTACTGGCGCGTACCAATACCTGAAAGAGCACGCTGACGAGCTTGGCATTCGCGATGACAAGGCGGTTCGCCCCAACCCTCGGATGGCGCGCCCAACCGTGAAACCCACTGAAACGGTTTTTGCTGATGACGTGATTGCCGAATGTGAGGCCCTTTTTGATGACACTGCCGACATTGCTCAGCATGTTGCGACCAGATCGCACAGAACCGGGCGCAAGTTGACGTATTTCGTGCCGAGCGCCGCTGTCATTGGTCAGAACATGGTTGTCGTTTCGACCGGAGAGCTTGTCGATCACCGCCACGCCCACCCGCGTATGCTGATACTGGATGCACGTGACATTTCGGGCGGCTTGTATCAGGTGCCTGCGGCCGTTTGCGCCGACATCTTTCCCGGCGCGCGCAGCGTCCAGATCCGGTTTGCAAGCTAATTCGTTAATGCAGAATTAACCGCAAATTGTCACTGTCTCGGCAATGTCAGGTCAGTATACATTTGATGAGTCCTTTCCCGCTTTTGCAGGTGTGACGACGGGTTTGCCGTCTTATATCAGGGATCATCGAAAGCGATTGCGGACCCGCCTTGCAGAGGGCGGACCGGGGGCGGTTGCGGATTACGAACTGTTGGAGTTGGTGCTTTTCCGGGCCATTCCGCAGCAGGACGTCAAACCCCTTGCCCGGCGCTTGATTGAGACTTTTGGAGATTTCAGCGCGGCGCTGTCCGCTCCTCGTGAACGATTGGCGGACGTGAAGGGCGTCGGACCAGCCGTCATCACGGAACTGAAGATTGTCGAGGCCGCCTCGCATCGGCTTGCTCAGGCCAAAGTGCTTGATCGGCCGGTCATCACGGGATGGGATGCGCTGGTTTCATATTGCCGGGCTGCGATGGCCCACCGTGAAACCGAGCAGTTCCGGATCCTCTTTTTGGACCGCAAGAACATCCTGATTGCCGACGAAGAACAGGCGCGCGGAACAGTTGACCATGTGCCGGTCTATCCTCGTGAGGTCGTGAAGCGCGCGTTGGAGCTGAACGCCTCTGCGCTGATCCTTTTCCATAATCACCCGTCCGGCGACCCAACCCCTTCTGACGCCGATATCGCTGTCACACGCAAGATTGCCGAAGCCGCCCAGACCTTGGCGATCACGCTGCATGATCATCTTGTCATCTCGGTTTCCGACGAGTTTTCATTTCGGGCCAATGGATACCTCTGAAGCTATTTCATCCAGACTTCGACTCGCCGGTTTACCTGACGACCCCAGTTCGTGTCATCGCAGGCCATTGGCATGGCTTCGCCATAAGCTTCGACACGCAGGTCGACCGGAGCATCTTCGACCCTGGCCGCTACGGCGGCGCGCACCGATTGGGCTCGGCGGTTCGACAGGCGCTGATTGCCATCAGCGGGACCTACTCCATCGGAAAACCCGACAAAGTAAAGCGATGTGCCGTCGAAATCCCCGCGATTGATGGCATCAGACAGCCTGCGCACGTTCGATGCCGATTGCGGGTCCAATTCGCTTGAGCCGTCTTGGAAACGGAACGTCAGCGTCAATCTGTCCTTGTTCATCAGTGCGCCGACCATATCGCGCACCGCACGCCCCGCATCCGAATCGTCGCCTGCCGCCAAAACGGCATTTGCAATCCGGCCGCCTTGTCTTTCAAACGCAATACGCCCGATGGCCTGGTCCACATAGCCGACAGAACGGATCACCGGTTGCGCCTCGTGAGATCGGGCGAAGGCAATGAAATCCCGCACAATTTTCGGCTGCCGAGCCCCGATGCGTTGCAAGAAAAGCGGCTTTGTCAGTGGATAATCCTCGGAACGGATTGTGTTCCGAGTGGCCGGAATCGCAAGTCCACACGCCCCGCCGAATACCAAAGGAACGGCGTTGCCGATCATCGAGTAAGGGACGACGCCCAAGGCCGCGGGATCGCCAGCAACGGCGTCGGCTAGTGTCGCAGGATCATCGTGACGGATGGCAACACCCAATTGTCGCGAAGGATGCCACTTGCGCAGATCTTCCTCGCTTCCCTCCAGAAGATGCAGCGTTACGGGCAAATCGGGTCCTCCCAGAACCGACCAATTGTCGATGCGACCCGAAAGAAGTTGCGACAACTGCGACTGTGTAACCATGGCCCGAGGGTTTGCTGGTGCGACGATAGGCACGAGAGCATCCAAAGCTATCACATCCTGACGCACCGGGCCTTTGGTGCTTTGGCGGCCCAGTACGATGTCCAATTCTCGTGAGGCAAGGTGTGTCAGAACCTCGTCATCCTCGCGCACCTCGCCATCAAAGATCGCCAACCGTCGGCCCGTGGCCGGATCGCTTAGTTCCCAAACGACATTGGAGTCATTCAGAAACCGGCGGCGATATTCGAACCCTTCGCGTTCGGCGAAAACCTCAAGCAAGGGCGGCATCAGCCCATGGATCATGCCCGCAGGTCCCGCGATGCGCGATCGTGCTACCATCGCGTCGGGGTCGGGGCACCCAGGGCCGTCGCAAAGCACGTTGCCACCGTCCATGGTTAGTGCGCCAAACGCGGTTTTCACGCGAAAGAACTCGCCGTCATACGACGTCAGTTCGCCTTCTAGGGTCAGACTGCCATCCAAAGTGGTCAGAACGACGGGTCCGGCCATTAGCGTGGTCGGGCAGAATAGCGCCAGTAGTGCCAGCATGGATCGCAAGAACATGGGGGCAGCAAGCTCCGGTCAGCGTTCTGCCAGTCTCATATCCTGAAGAAGATTTTGCAACCGCACGATCCGACCAATGCTGTCGCAACCGGGCATGGAATACTCGACGTCAGTCGGGCTGAGGTGGCCAAGTGCGCCGGATTGGAGTGCGGTCGCCTGAATGACGTGTCCACAGTTTTCTTTTGTTACCTGGGCCTCCACGATAAGCCGAATGATCCCGCGAGTCGGGGCCTGACCCGCAGGAAAGCTATAGATTTCGGCAGAGGCACCTGTGCCATCGCCAAGGCGCAAGAGAAACCCACCGGACCCGCGCGAGGCGCGTATCGGCGATTTCGGAGCACCCGACCAAACGTGGCCGAATTGATTCTTCAGCGCGCCGAATTCGTAGGCGTGCAGTCGCAATGCCTGCTTGCCGGTCCACAGAAGCGCAACGTGCTGGAAATTCGGCGCTTCAGGCACTTTGGCGCTTAAACGAATAAGCTTGGCACCAAGTTCGAATTCGAACGTGACGGTTTCGCTCAGAGCGGGCATTCGCATGGTGAGTTTGCCCTGGGCGTTGGTGTATGCGTCGGCAACGATTTGACCTTGGCGAACCCGCACCGTGGCACGCTTGTGGCAAGGCGCATCAATTCGAAGTGTCACGGTTGCGGCTGGCGAAGGTTGTGCGGTTGCCGAAGCCGTGCAATCGGGCTCCGCCATCTTTGCATCCCGCCAGATACGCATGGGCTCCTGCACCCGCCGCGGCAGGAGTGGTGGGCGTTCAAGGATAGGCATCAGCGTGGCAGCGGGCGGCGTCGGCAAGGGTTTGGGATCTTCGTTGGATCGCAACACAGGCGCAGCGTCCGGCCCGCCATTGATCGCCGCCACGGGTTCCTTATCCGCAAGCACGGTTTGCATGACATGTCCGGTCAAAAACGCGATCAGCAACACGACCAGAACGGTCGCAATCCGCCGCTTGTCCAGCGTTGCAAGAAATCCCATGCCTGCCTCCTCCGGCCCGCTCTGACGGCGTGGTCCGGTATTAGGGGCGAGCGTAAGGAACTTCTTGCCAGCCCGCCTTAGCAAGCGCGCTGGCAGTCGAATTTTTCAGACCAATTGAGTCGAATGCGTCACAGCGCGCCGTGGCAATGCTTGAACTTCTTGCCCGACCCACAGGGGCATGGGTCATTGCGCCCGGGTTTTCCCCAGGTTTCCGGATCGTTTTCGTCGAACCCCGAGGCCAAGGCTTCGTCCGTTGGCGTCGGTGGTGCATCCGAAGTGTCGGCATTTGGCTGCTGTTGCGCCAGCATTTGTTGCAGCATGGCCTGCTGTTCTTCCTCGGTCAGAGGTCGGATGTGCGCCAGTTTTTCGGTTACTTCACCGCGAAGACTGTCCAGCAGACTTTCAAACAGTTGGAACGATTCAGTTTTGTATTCGTTCACCGGATCGCGCTGAGCATAGGCGCGGAACCCAACCACCGAACGCAGATGCTCCAGCGTCAGGATGTGTTCACGCCATTTGGCATCCATGGTTTGCAGCAAAAGCTGCTTTTCAATCGAGCGCATGTTCTCAAGTCCGAACTGCTCGGCCTTGGCTGCCATGAATTCATCGGACTTTTCGTACAGTCGTTCGCGAATGGCTTCGTCATCGACGCCTTCTTCGTCGGCCCACTCAACGATCGGAACAGTTATCCCGATCTTTTGTTCGATTTCGGCCTTCAGGCCCTCAGTATCCCATTGATCTGCATAGGATTTAGGGGGCATATGCGTTTCGACCAAATCGTCGATCACGTCTTGCCGCATGTCCTGAACGATCTCTTCGACCTCTTCAGCTTCCATGATTTCGCGACGTTGGCTGAAGATGACCTTTCGCTGGTCGTTCATCACGTCGTCAAGCTTCAAAAGCTGCTTTCGAATGTCGAAGTTACGGCCTTCGACCTTGGCTTGAGCCCGCTCAAGCGACTTGTTCACCCAGGGATGCTGAATCGCCTCGCCTTCCTGCATCCCAAGGGTGTGCAGAACCTTGTCCAGGCGTTCTGACCCGAAAATTCGCATCAGGTCGTCTTCCAGTGACAGGAAAAACGCCGACCGGCCCGGGTCACCCTGGCGGCCCGAACGACCGCGCAACTGGTTGTCGATGCGGCGGCTTTCATGGCGTTCGGTGCCCAAAACGAAAAGACCGCCGGCGCTTAGGACTTTCTCTTTCGCCTCGGCGACCTCGGCTTCGATCTTGGCGCGGACCGCCTCGGGATCGGCCTCGGGATCATCGGCCAGGGCTTGAAGCACGCGCATTTCAACGTTGCCGCCAAGCTGAATGTCGGTGCCCCGACCAGCCATGTTGGTTGCAATTGTCACCGCGCTAGGTTTACCGGCATCGGCCACGATTTGCGCTTCCTGCTCGTGGTGGCGGGCATTCAGTACCTTGTGCTCGATACCTTCATTCGTAAGCAGGTCGGACAAAAATTCCGACCGTTCAATTGACGTCGTACCAACAAGAACCGGCTGACCCTTCTCGTTCGCTTCCTTGATCTCTTTCACAACACCGTCGAATTTTTCCTTGGCGGTGCGATAAATCTGATCGTCCTGATCCTCACGCGCTACCGGAACATTGGTCGGAATTTCGACAACACCCAGGCGATAGATTTCGCCAAATTCTTCGGCCTCGGTCGCGGCCGTACCGGTCATGCCTGCCAATTTGTCATAAAGCCGGAAGTAGTTCTGGAACGTCACCGAGGCGAGCGTCACATTCTCGGGCTGAATCGCCACGCCCTCTTTTGCCTCGATGGCCTGGTGCAAGCCGTCAGACAAGCGCCGCCCGGCCATCATGCGGCCGGTGAATTCGTCAATCAGAACGACTTCGTTGTCGCGGACGATGTAATCCTTGTCCCGTGTGAACAGCTTGTGAGCCCGGAGACCCTGGTTGACGTGGTGAACGATAGTGGTGGATTCCGGATCATAAAGCGACTGCTCCTCAGGCAAAAGCCCAGAGGCATGCAAACGCTGTTCCAGAAACTCGTTGCCCTCATCGGTATAGGTGACGTTCTTGGTTTTTTCGTCCAGCGTATAGTGCTCTTCCAGAACTTCGGGGATCAGAAGATCAATCGTTTTATACAACTCAGACCGATCCTGGCTTGGCCCCGAGATAATCAGCGGCGTCCGGGCTTCGTCGATCAGGATCGAGTCGACTTCGTCGACAATGGCAAAGAAGTGATCGCGTTGCGCCATGTCGATCAGTGTCGACTTCATGTTGTCGCGCAGATAGTCGAATCCAAGTTCGTTGTTGGTCGCATAGGTGATGTCGGCTTGATAGGCGGCCTTCTTTTCTTCTTCGCCCTGTCCGGGATAGACCACACCGGTTTCCATGCCGAGCGCCCCATAGACCTTGCCCATCCATTCCGAGTCGCGCTTGGCCAGATAGTCGTTCACGGTGACGATATGAACGTTCTTACCGGTCAGAGCGTTTAGATAGGCCGGGAAGGTCGCGACCAATGTTTTGCCCTCACCCGTTTTCATCTCGGCAATGTCGCCCTGGTGCAGGAACATTCCGCCCACAAGCTGCACATCAAAGGCCCTGAGCCCAAGCGACCGCTTGGCGGCCTCTCTGCAGTTGGCGAAGGCTTCGGGCAGGATGTCGTCCAGGCTTTCGCCCTCGGCCACGCGCTTCTTGAATTCCTCGGTCTTCGAGATGATGCCCTCGTCGGACAGTGTTTCGAACTCCGGTTCCAGGGCGTTGATCTGATCGACCATTGTTTGCGTCGCCTTGATCCGGCGGTCGTTCACGGTCCCAAAGACCTTTTTCGCAATCGTTCCAAATCCGAGCATTCACAAAGCCTTTTCGCGCGAGTCTGACAGGAACGTGTGAGGGGATACGCTTGCCCGTGCCTCTGGCCCGCCATAGAAGGGCAAAGAGACCAGTTCCTTGCCAACGTTCAGCGATGTAAGGGTCGGGTATCCCACTGTCAACGTCGCCAAGAGATGCGGCCCCTTGTAAGGAACGAATATGGCTTTCAGAACAAAGCTGACCGTGCTCGCCAGCATCATTGCGCTTGGCCTTCCCACGAGCGTTTTCGCCGAAAGCCATTTGAGTGCGAATACCGTGGTGGCGACGGCCAATGGCAAAGAGATCACCCTTGGACACATGATCGTGTTGAAACAGCGTCTGCCTGCACAATACCGACAACTGCCCGCGGACGTTCTGTTTGAGGGCATTCTTGATCAACTTGTTCAGCAAACTCTTTTGGGAGAAAGGGTTGAAGGACTGTCGACCGGATCACGCATGACGCTTGAAAACGAAGAACGAGCATTGCGTGCCAACGAAGAGGTGTCCCGCGTAATTGAGACAGCTGTCACCGACGAAGCGGTGCAAGTGGCCTATGAAAAGGCATTCGGCTCGACGACGCCCGAGACCGAGTACAACGCGTCTCACATCCTGGTTGAAACCGAGGACGAGGCCAAGGCGCTGATTGACGAACTAGAAGGTGGTGCCGATTTTGCGGAATTGGCCAAGGAGAAATCCACCGGGCCGTCCGGCCCAGGCGGAGGCGTCTTGGGTTGGTTTGGAAAAGGGGCGATGGTTGCTCCATTTGAAGAAGCGGTTACGACACTGGAAGCCGGTGCCGTGTCGGCCCCGGTGCAGACCCAATTCGGTTGGCACGTGATCAAGTTGAACGAAACCCGAGTGAAGGACGCCCCACCGCTGGAACAGGTCCGGGGCCAGCTTTTGGACGAGATCCAGCGTTCGGCCATCGAGGCGCACGTGGCGAAACTGACCGAAGCGGCCGACATCACACGGAAAACCGCGGAAGACATCGACCCGGCCGCCATTGATGATTTGTCCATCCTGGAGAACTGATCTTGGCCGAAACGCTACCCATTTCTCCGCTTGCGCCAAAAGGCGGCTTTCCGATGTTGCCCAAGGTTGAGGGCGTGCGGTTTGCCACGGTTTCCGCCGGGGTGAAGTACCAAGGCCGCTCGGACGTCATGCTGGCCGAGCTGGCGCCCGGTACCACGATTGCGGGCACATTTACGCGCTCAAAGACCCGCGCCGCGCCTGTACTGGATTGCCAGGAAAAACTGGGTGGGGCGTCGGACGCCGGGGCAGCGATTGTCGTCAATTCGGGCAATGCGAATGCTTTTACCGGGATTATGGGTGTTACGTCCGTCAGGGAAATCACGACAGCCGTCGCCGACCTTTTGGATATCCCCGAGGCCCGTGTCTTTACGTCCTCGACAGGCGTGATTGGCGAGCCTTTGCCCCACGAAAAGGTACTGGCCACGCTTGGCGATTTGAAAAGCGGCCTTTCTGACAGAGCCATCGAAGACGCCGCAAAGGCAATCATGACGACCGATACATTCCCAAAGGGGTCTATGCAGACCGTCGAAATCGACGGTGCCCCTGTGCGGATTGTCGGCATCGCCAAGGGATCTGGGATGATTGCACCGGATATGGCCACGATGCTGGTCTATATCTTTACCGACGCAAAAATTGCGTTTGACGCGCTTCAGCCGCTGGTTGCCGGTCTGTGCAAGGGCACCTTCAACGCGATCACCGTCGACAGCGACACATCGACTTCGGACACCCTTCTTGTTGCCGCGACCGGCGCGTCAGGCATTGAGGTGGCCGGGAAAGGCGCGTTTTCTGCCGCGCTGTTCGATGTGATGGATGATCTTGCCAAACAGGTTGTGCGCGATGGCGAAGGGGCCACGAAATTCGTCACGGTCAAGGTGACTGGTGCGGTCAGCGACGAGGATGCGAAACGATGCGCCATGGCTATCGCAAATTCGCCGTTGGTCAAAACCGCTGTCGCAGGCGAGGATCCAAACTGGGGCCGTGTCGTCATGGCCGTGGGCAAGTCGGGCGCCGAGGCTGATCGAGACCTGCTGACAATCCGGTTTGGAGATACCCTTGTTGCTGAGAACGGTCAGATCCACCCCGATTACGAGGAAGCCGACGCCGCCAGTCACATGAAGGGTGAAAACGTCTCTATTTCAGCCGATTTGGGCTTGGGCGGCGGCAAATTCAACGCCTATACCTGCGATCTGACCGCGCAATACATCGCCATCAACGCCGACTATCGCTCGTGAAAACCGTTCTTGTCAGCGCCGCCGCCCTGATAGATCCGGATGGTCGCGTCCTGTTGGCGCAACGACCGGAAGGCAGGTCAATGGCCGGTCTGTGGGAGTTTCCGGGCGGCAAGGTCGAACCGGGGGAAACGCCGGAAACTGCCCTGATCCGCGAACTGCACGAAGAACTTGGGATCGAGACCTGGTCCAGCTGCCTGGCGCCGCTATCGTTTGCCAGTCACACTTATGATGATTTCCATCTGCTGATGCCCCTATATGCCTGCCGGAAATGGTCTGGTCTGCCTGTCGCGCGCGAAGAACAGGCCCTGAAGTGGGTTCAACCCAACAAACTAAGGGAATATCCAATGCCACCGGCAGATATTCCTTTGATTTCAATGCTCAGGGATTGGCTGTAATTCGGTCAATTTGGAAACAATATTTAGATTCTTGATGCATTATGTCGATTTTTGCGATATTAACTATTCGATTTCGGGGGAATCAAACATGCTGCGGACAATCATTGTTGGAAGTTGCGTGTCAGTGCAGGGCGTGTTTGTCCAAACTTTAGCCGACGGGCGCATCGCTGTCCGCGTCGGTTCTCGGATATTTCGCGGGTTTCCCGTCTGAAATTCGCTATCCGGACGACAAAAGAAAAGCGCCGCAGAACACGGCGCTTTTCTTTGTTCAAGTCTGTCAATTCGGCTTTACGCAAGCGTGCGCTCGACCTCTTCGCGTTCGAAGATCTCGATCACGTCTGAAGGACGAATGTCGTCATAAGCCTCAAACGCCATGCCGCATTCCTGGCCAGATTGAACCTCGGGCACCTCGTCCTTGAAACGCTTGAGTGTTTTCAACGTACCTTCGTGGATCACAACATCATCACGCAATAGGCGAACACCGGCAGACCGGCGCGCAACACCTTCGGTTACGAGGCAACCGGCAACTTTGCCAACACCTGAAACCTTGAAGACCTCTTTGATCTCGGCGTATCCGATGAATTTCTCGCGCACTTCGGCCGACAAAAGACCGGAAGCGGCGGCTTTCACATCATCCACAAGGTCGTAGATCACGCTGTAATAGCGAATCTCGACACCCTTCTGGTTCGCCGTGTTCCGAGCAGACGCGTTGGCCCGGACATTAAACCCGAACACAGGCGCACCCGAGGCTTCGGCAAGACCGATGTCGGATTCCGTGATGGCACCAACGCCTGAATGAAGGACTCGCACACGCACTTCGTCATTGCCAATTTTTTCCATCGCCTGAACGATGGCTTCGGCGGACCCTTGAACGTCGGCTTTGACGACGATCGGCATTTCGGCGACGTTTTCGTCGTCTTTCGCCTTTTGCATCAACTGCTCCAAGGTTGTCGCGGCACCGGCGGCGGCGCGCTTTTCCTTGGCGGCATTCGCACGGTATTCGGCGATCTCACGCGCTTGCGCTTCGGTCTCGACCACGTTCAAAACGTCCCCGGCCTCGGGGGTTCCGTTTAGACCAAGCACCTCAACAGGAACTGAGGGGCCTGCCTCTTTCACACGCTCGCCATGGTCGTTTTCCATTGCGCGGACCTTGCCCCATTGTTCGCCGACGACGAAAATGTCGCCTTGGCGCAATGTACCGTTCTGCACCAACACGGTGGCAACCGGGCCGCGTCCGACATCAAGCTGAGCTTCGATAACAGCGCCATGAGCGGCGCGTTCCGGGTTGGCTTTCAGTTCCAGGATCTCGGCCTGCAATGCAATCGCCTCAAGAAGCTGATCCAGTCCAGTGCCATTGATGGCCGAAACTTCGACATCCTGTACTTCGCCGGACATCTTTTCGACCATCACTTCGTGTTGCAGAAGATCCGTGCGCACCTTGTCAGGGTTTGCGTCGGGCCGATCGATCTTGTTGATGGCAACAATCATCGGAACTTCAGCCGCTTTGGCGTGGTTGATCGCTTCGATCGTTTGCGGCATGACCGCATCATCCGCAGCCACAACAAGTACAACAATATCAGTGACTTGCGCACCGCGCGCGCGCATTGAAGTAAAGGCAGCGTGGCCCGGTGTGTCAAGGAAAGACAAGACAGCGCCGCTATCGGTTGTCACCTGGTAAGCCCCGATGTGCTGGGTGATGCCACCGGCTTCGCCACTGGTGACATTTGCA
This sequence comes from Silicimonas sp., assembly GCA_013002465.1. GTDB lineage: Bacteria > Pseudomonadota > Alphaproteobacteria > Rhodobacterales > Rhodobacteraceae > JABDJO01. The sequence continues at coordinate 15,745 of JABDJO010000075.1, forward strand.
TTTCGGATCGCGTCCAGAAGCGATGTTTTTCCGTGGTCGACGTGACCCATGATCGTGATGACAGGCGGACGGTCCTGAAGATCAGCATCATCGTCGTCGATGGTGTCAATCACGTCTTCGACGTCGGCATCCGAAACGCGTTGTACGGTGTGACCGAATTCTTCGATAATCAGTTCAGCGGTGTCCGCGTCAATCGTTTGGTTCTGGGTCGCCATGATCCCGTTGGTCATCAGCGATTTTACCACGTCGGCGACGCGTTCGGACATACGGTTGGCCAGTTCGCTGACCACGATCGCCTCGGGAAGCTGAACGGTACGTGTGACTTTTTCCCGCTCGACCTGGCCACCCATGGCTTTCTGCCGCGCACGTTCCTGCTTGCGCTTCATCGCGGCCATGGATTTCTGGCGGCGGCCGTCACCGGACAGGGCTTGGTTCAGCGTCAGCTTGCCCGACCGTCTGCCATCGTCGCGACCTGGCGCGCGGCCACGGTTATCGTTCTTTCGGTCGTCGCGGTTGTCGCGCTCGCGCCCACGCGGAGCGGATTTGTTCGGCGCAGACCTTTGAGGAGCCTCTTCCGGTTTTGGCGGCGGAGGCGCCGCGGCGGCCTTGGCTTTGGCCTCTTCCGCTTCGCGCGCTGCACGTTCCGATTCCTCGGCCTTGGCGCGCGCTTTTTCTTCGCGCTCTTGCTCCTCGCGCTCTTTGGCTTCGGCCTCGGCGCGGCGACGTTCGCGATCTTCGGCGCGGGCCTTTTCTTCTGCTGCGCGCTGTTCCGCTTCTTCCACTTCGGCGGCCTTGGCTGCCGCAAGGGCCTTCATGCGGCGTTCAAGTTCTGCGTCCGAGATGCCAGCAGGGCGCTTTTTGGGATCGCCACCCGCAGCCGAAGCTGCCGGTTTGGCAGGCGCAGCCGGACTGCCCGCTGCCCCTGGCTTCGGCACGACAACGCGCTTGCGCTTTGTCTCGACCACAACGTTCTTTGTCCGGCCATGAGAGAAGCTTTGCTTCACCTGTCCGGGACCACGCCGAAGCCCGAGTGTCTTTTTGCCGTCACTATCGCTCATATGGTCTTATTTACCTCTTCAGTGGCAGAGCCACCGTCCAAATCACGAACGCCAGATAGCCGGATGGCGTCCTCTCTGATCCTCTCAGTGAGTCCGCCAAAACCGAGCGCCGCATGTATCACACGTTCGCGCCCAAAGGACAAACCCAATTCTGACGCAGTCAAAACCTCGAAAAAGCTGCCCCGGCCACCCGGTGCATGCAGTTTGGATTTGCCGCGTTCCGACCCGTCTGACGCCTGAAACAGAATCCGCGCTTCGTCGCGCCCCAGCCAGCTTTTGACCTTCTCATATCCCGCAACGGCCTTACCGGCCTTGCGCGCCATTGATATTCCGTCAATCAGGCGCTTTGCCAGCAAAGCTTCGACGTCTGACACAAGAGTGTCCGGCACATCGACCGTTTCGCGGGCGGCACGACTGAATAAACCCTTGGCGACAGCTTTTTCCAAAGCGGCACGGTCGGATCCTACCCAAATGCCCCGTCCGGGCAGTTTTTCAAGGACATCGGGCACAATTTTTTTGTCGGGCGACACGGCAAACCGGATCAAGCCACGCTTCGGCTGAGCCTCGCCGGTGGCGATGCAGCGACGCTCGGGGTCGCTTAGGTGCTTGGGTTTGCCGCCACGAGACATTGGCGCGCGCTCCTTCGAGGCCTGAGATCAGGCCTCGACCTCCTCAGTAACGTCACCCTCTTCGCCTTCTGCGTCTTCCTTACCAAGCCAGTCACGCACCTTCTCGTAACCGGCGATTGCCCGCCCCGCTTTGCGTGCCATCGACACGCCATCAATCAAGCGGCGCACCAACAGGGCTTCGACGTCCGCAACCAGCGTTTCAGGCACTGTTACGGCCTGTTTCGCCGCCCGCGCGAACAGCCCTTTTTTCACGGCTGCCTCCAAAGCGGCACGGTCCGCCGCCACCCAGATGCCACGCCCTGGCAGCTTTTCCAGCACATCCGGCACAACAACACCGTCCGGTGACACCGCAAAGCGGATCAGCCCACGTTTGGGCTGCGCCTCGCCCGAGACAATGCAACGACGTTCAGGGTCGTTGCGCGTTTTGTCCTTGCCACCGAGTGACATGGGCC
>JABDJO010000085.1 GCA_013002465.1 Silicimonas sp.
ACCGTGCAGATCGTCTTTCAGGACCCCTATGGCTCACTTAATCCGCGCCAACGGATCGGGACGATCCTGGAAGAACCGCTTGTCATCAATCGCCCTGACATGTCGTCCTCTGACCGGCAAGACCAAGCGCGGAGAATGCTGGATCGTGTGGGTCTGAGGCCCGAGCACTTTGATCGGTATCCACACATGTTTTCAGGCGGGCAGCGCCAGCGGATCGCCATTGCGCGTGCGCTGATGCTGGAGCCGAAGGTTCTTGTGCTGGACGAACCGGTTTCGGCCCTAGATTTGTCGATCCAAAGCGCGATCCTGAACCTTTTGATGGAACTGCAAGAGCAGATGCAGCTTGCCTATCTGTTCATCAGCCATGATCTGAGTGTTGTGCGTCACGTCGCCGACGATGTCATCGTCATGTACCTTGGCCGCGCAGTTGAACGTGGACCGAAGTCGGCTGTCTTTGCTGGACCGCGTCACCCCTATACCAAGGCGCTTTTGTCCGCGACGCCGCGCGCAGAACCCAATGCCAAGACCGACCGCATCAAGCTGACGGGGGAATTGCCGTCTCCGCTTGCCATACCAGATGGTTGTCCCTTCGCGCCCCGGTGCTGGAAAGCCAAAACAAAGTGCCGCGCCGAAGTGCCTCCCGCAATCGGTGACGACCATGTGGCGGCCTGTTTCTATCCCGAAGGATCATAGGGTACTGATCAAGTGCCGCCAATACGCTTCGATCAATTCTTTGGCCAGTGATAGCCCTCAGGCCGTGTTTTCCGCCGGTGAAGGGATGAGTTCGTAGTCGTCCAGTAGTTGGCCGAGTTCGCCAAGCGGTACGTTCGCCAGTACATCCACAATCGACAGATTTTCCACAAATGCCCCGCCTGGCTGGGGATAGACGAATGATTGGGCGCTAAGAAAGCGCAAGTCAACGTTCCGCTCGGCAAACGCCTTGGGAGAGTAAATGTCCATGCCACCGATTGGATTGACATAGGTCGTGGCGCCAAGTTCTTGACAGATATCAAGGATGTAATCCTGATAGTGATCCGCGGTGCGTTCACCCAGTGCCGACGCAGATCTGAAATCGGTTGTGATACCCATTGCATCGGATACCGCCTGCACCGACTTGCCGGCAAAGTCCGAGAAATTCGCACCAGGTTCCATATCATCCATTAGGGGCCAGATGATGGTCTCTAACTGAGACCAACTGTTTGCCTTGCGATAGGCGTGTTCCAACTTGCGTTTCAGCGTTTCGCATTCGGCTTTGATATTCTCGGCAAAGACCACATCCGTAACTGGTGAATTGCGGCTTTCAACACGGACGGGCAGGGTGAACAGGTGGTCCTTGTCCCCCAGCTTGATCCGATTGCGGTGCATCCAGCCGCGTTTCAAAAACTGGACTGTGTCCAGAAATACGAAACAGTCGACGGCATGAACAAGCTGGAAGTACGGCAGATAAGGGAAAATGTAAGGCTGCATCACAGCAATGCGCATCGGATTTCCCTTGTTTCACATCGACTTGGGTCATTACTATCCGATTGATCCATTGAATCAAACCGGCGCGTCGCGCTGCCAAGGAAAGTACCTGAATGAGCCGCCTCGATGCCCCGATTTTTCTTCTGTGTTCGGAACGGTCGGGCAGTAACCTGATCACCAAGATGTTCGACGCGCATCCGAGCATCGCGGCCCCGGGAACGTCTCATCTCTTTCGGACGTTTTCCCAGATATCCTGGCGGTACGAAGCCGGGGATCGCACGCTCAAGGAAGACATTGTACGGGCGTTTCGCAACAAAGTCGGATCCTGGCAGATTGACGATCAAAGCGACCGGGAACTTCTGGCACTGATGGCTGGGGCGCCCCATGCTGCGGAAATGATCGCGGCCTTGATGGAGGCGGAGCTTTCACGAGAGGGTAAAACAGCGTTCTTCGTCAAAGAGAATTTTGTCTATCAGTTCATCCCGTTCGCCGAGGCAGCCGCGAAGAATCCGCGGTACATATTCCTGGTGCGCGATCCGCGGAACATGGCAGCGTCCTGGCAAGAGGCCGCCGTTCTGCGCGGCGGCATCGTGCGCGCAGCTCGGCGTTGGGTTGACGATCAAATGGGGTTTCTAAGGACCTGTTCCTGGATGTCAGGCCGTCGAAAAATCGCCAGGTTGACGTATGAATCCCTGGTCGCGGACCCGTCGGCAGCTTTGGCGCAGGCCTGTGAAGATCTGGACCTCGACTACGATTCGGCCATGCTGGACTTTGCCAACAAAAGCCGAAGTGCCGCGATGGATGCGCAGCGATCTTCTGTTTGGAAGAACATTGCAAAACCTGTTTTTGCGAACGATCCCAATAAGTTCGCGTCTGTTCTTAATGATGATCAGATTACATATATCGAGACGCTTTGCGGCCCTCTGATGACGGAATTCGGCTATGAAACTTCGAAGCGGATCGACAAGGACTCGTCGGAATTTCAGCAGTTGGAGACAGATTTGGAACAGGTCGAACCCTGGACCAAGTCGGCATATGACGATTTGCCTCTGGAAGAACGTCGGAAGTTCGAGGCCTGGTCGGCGAATTTCGCTGAACTGACCAAGCTGACGTAGTGGGGCATTAGAATTATTCTTCGCGACTGGTCAGCGCATCGGTTATCCTTCTGGCCTTTCTCAGCAATCCCTTGAGCGAAAGCCATTGACTCCGCTTCCAGGCACGTCGCTGGTCATCGGACAATTTCGTCATGATATAGGCTTCGGCCCTGTCGCGGGCCCGGACTCGGTTTTTGTGAGTTCGCTGGAACCAAGCGTTGGTGCCATGAATGCGATATTGCGCCATGGTTTCGGGTATGAACCCGATGAAACCGGCTCGCGCCACAAGCGAGAACAAGGCATAATCGCCAAACCCGATGGTCCCAAAATCGGCGGGAAGCTCAGGCAACGTCGAGCGACGGATCATGACGGCGACCGTGTGAACGAAGTTTCCATTCGCCATCGCCTGAACAGGGAGTTTTGGGCGACGAAAGCGCCGTGGAGGAGAAGTTTGCACAACTTTTCCCTGAGAGTGATCGAAGTAGTCGACCTGGGTGTGACACAAAGCGCAATCCGGGTTCGCGTTCATAAAGTCGAACTGTTTTTGCAACTTTTCAGTGTTGATCCAGGTATCGTCACCGTCGATCAGCGCAACATATTCCGCCCTCAGATGTGGCCACACGAACGTTACAATGCGGTGTCCTTTGCTGTGTTGGTTCTCGGTCTGCAAAATGCGGTGAAACAGGTCGGGATGCCGGTTTGCATAGTCCTCGATGATCTCGCGCGTACCGTCCGTTGAGGCGTCGTCGTGAACGACAATTCGGAATGGGAAAGTGGTTTTCTGCGCAAGAATGGAATCCAGCGTCTCGGCCAGATAATCCTTTTGGTTGAACGTATAAACCACCACATCGACCGCTGCGGTGCCAGTGTCCTGATCGGTTTCATCTGCTTGCACGGGCTGCGTTCCTGTCTTTCTTGCGGGCATCATTCATTGCTTTTGTTCATCACGCCACGAAGCGTTGCGCGTGCCGTCTCTTTTTGACCTGTGATGAAAGCAACTAAAGCCGCCCCCACGGCCAAAGCAAAAACCGATGGAAGACCGAGGGGATAGAAGCGTTTCGTAAACCGCCGCCGGGCCCGCCAGAGGTAATAAGCCGACATTGGACTACGCTTCCCTGCGACGGATTTCGATCCGGTAGACCGGCCTTTTTTGTGGTAAACGAGACTGTCTTCGGCCAAGGCGAATGTGAAGCGTCCACGCGCCCGCGTGGCCCAGTCGATCTCTTCGCAGTAAAGAAAATAGTCCTCTGAAAGTAGACCAATATCTTTAACGAAGGCGCGGCTTGCCAAGCAGGATGCCGCGCTGACATACCCCAGCTTTCCTTCCAGCGCTCGCCAGTCGTGCTTCATCCGAAGCTCGGCATCCGGGGCCAACCGGCGCGCAATTCCCAGATACGGGTAGTAAGCGCAACCACCAGCTTCTTGTATGGTTTCCGGTGCGTCGTAGTAACATAAAACAGATCCGCAAAGCCCAATATCGGGATCCGATGCTGCCCGCGCCAACAGCGCGGACAATGCGCGAGAGTCCACGACCGTGTCGGCATTCAGTATCCACAGAAAGTCATAGGCTTGGGACATTGCCAGTTCGATTCCGGCATTGTGCCCGGCTGCGAAGCCAAGATTTGCCCCGGTTTGGACCCAAATCAGGTCACGGGTTCCGGGCTGTGGCAGAGAGTCGTCGGAGGTGAATACGGTGATCGGCTTGCGGCAGGGAGGGCAACTGAATTCAGTCATGGCGGGGCTTTCAGCGCGTGCGCATAGCTGCCCTGCGGCCCAGTCGAAGATGTGGTCGCGGGAGCCGTCGGTCGATCTGTTGTCGCAAAGAAAGACAGTCAGTTCCCTGTGGTCACTGCGATAGACGCTTTCCAGGCACTCAATGCAGTCGCCCCACGCATTCCAGTTCAGAACGATGACGGCGACGTTTTGTTTGGGCTGGTTTGGCTGGGGTGCCACCGGCACGTCTCCGCTGGATATCTGCTCGGAAATAACAATGGTGCGAGTCGTGGCAAAGGCCAACCCCGCCGGATCATTGGGGGAAATATCCTTTGTTCTGTTACCTCAAAACGACCATCTCCAGACATTCTGTACGGTTCGCCTCACGACAGTTGAACACGACCAGTAAATTCGCGCACTCTGCGCAAAAAGCCACAAAGGTGTAATGCAGGTTGCAGCATGGCCGTCGAATTGCGATCGTGGGTCCGGTTCCCCCGACCAAAAGCGGCGTCGCCCGTCACACGGCGGCGCTGGCGCGTGAACTGGCATTGGCCCATGAAACGCGGGTCTGGAGTTTTCGCCGACTTTACCCCGCTTTCTTATATCCAGGGCAATCTGAAGTAAGCGACGGCTTTGCCGAGGGTGCCGTGTCGGCCCGACCGGTCCTGGACGGCATCAACCCAATGACCTGGCGGCGCACGGTCAAGGAAATCCGCGCATTCGGTCCTGATCTTGTGGTGTTGCCAGCCTGGACGTTTTTTCTGGCCCCGGCGCTTGGATGGATTGCCAAATCTTTGCGACGCTCGGGGATCGAGTGTTGCATGATCGTACATAACGCAATCGACCATGAGGCGGCGGCTTGGAAAAGCCGTCTGAGCCTGTGGCAGTTGTCAAAAGCCAGCCGTTTTGTGACCCATAACCGCGACCTTGCCGACCAGATTTCCGCCGTGTTTCCGGACCGGGCGGTGACGGTGTTCCCGCACCCGGTGTTCGACGACTTTCCGATGCCCCAGGGGACATTGCAGCGCGAGGCAGAGATGGAGTTTCTGTTTTTCGGTCTGGTGCGCCCCTACAAGGGCCTCGATATCCTGTTGGAGGGGTTTGCCCTGAGTGATCGGAAGGACGCCAGACTGACCGTGGTTGGCGAGTTTTGGCAGGGTGAGGACGATTGCCGTCGCCAGATCGCCGCGCTTGGTATTGCCGACCGCGTCGAGTTGATCCCGCGTTTTGTGTCGGACGCCGAAGCAGCGGAGTATTTTGCCCGCGCCGATGTCGTGGTCTTGCCATACCGAAGCGTAACCGGATCGGGTGTTATCCCGACCGCCTATCACTATGGTCGCGCGGTCGTGGCCTCGGATTTGCCGGGATTGGCAGACGTGGTTCGCGATGGCGAGACCGGCTGGCTGGTTCCGGTGGCCGATCCAAACGCGCTTGGCAAGCTTCTTGGGCAATTGAAGCGTTCGGAAACTGAGGTTGCTGGCAAGCGCGCGCACGAATTCGGAGCGACCCTGAGCTGGGAGGGGTTCGCACATTGTGTTGCAGGCACAGCCGACGGGACCGCGCACCTTGCGTCGGTCGCGACAGGAACCAATGGAAGTATACCTGAACGGAGCACGTCTTGATCAGTTTCATTCAAAACAAGAAGCCGGATTTCGCGGAAATCGAGGCCGTTCTTGCCCCTTGCGCCGCAGCCAATCACTGGGCGAACCGCGGGCCGGTGTATTATGAGACAGCCGAAGTTTTCGCCGACCACTTGGGCATTCCCGAAGGCTCGCAGATTGTCCCGTGCGCCAATGGTGGCGTTGCGCTTGAGATTCAGGCCCGCCTTCTGGAACACCAGAAAGGTCAAAAACTGAGGTGGGTGGCCTCGGCGTTCAGTTTTCACAATATCGGGCGGGGGTATTTCTCGGACGTCGGGTTCGTGGATATCGACGATCAGGGTATGTTGGACTTGGCCGAGATCGAACGGCTTGATCCAGCAGAGTTTGATGGGATCATTGTAGTTAATCCGTTTGGCATGGCCGATGATTTTGCGCGGTACACCGACCTCGCCAAGCGCTTGGACAAACACCTTTTGATTGACAATGCGGCGGGTGTGGGCCCGGGAATACCGGATTGGCCCTGGCAGAGTTTCAGCCTGCACCACACCAAGCCTTACGGGTTCGGCGAAGGCGGGCTGGCACTTGTTCCTACCGAGTTTGTCGAACCATTCTATTCGCTCATTGACTATGGCGACCAACCCGAACCGGCATCCTTGTGGTTCAACAATGGCAAGGTGTCGGATTTGTCGTGCGCAATGCATCTTGCCTGGTTAAACCGTGTCGATCATTGGGCGCCGATGTACGTCGCGCAATCGCAACGTGTCGATACAATCGCGCGCGACATGGGGCTTTGGCCTTTGCACCCCGTTCACCCAAGACGATTGACCATGAGCCGGGCGTATCGCTGCGGCAGAGACGTTGATATCAGCGTCGTTCGAAGCACGCAGAACGTAAAATGCGGTAAGTATTACAAGCCTCTGTGCGAACTGCCGTCGACGTTGGCCTTGTATTCGGAATTGGTGAACATTCCATCCCATCCAGATATGGCGCAACTGTCCGATGAGCAACTCCGCGACGACATTCGCCGACTTTTGGGTACGGCAAGGTGATCATGGCAGAGCGGTCGCTTTCCGGCAGCGAGGTGCGCCGTTGAAACTTGGGGGTGGCATTCGCTCGATATTGACCAACGGCGTTTTGCTGGCTGGGTCGCAATGGGCCGAAATGCTGATCCGTTTCGGATATCTGATTGCGATCACCCGGATGTTGGGGCCCGAGGATTATGCCATCTGGAACTATGCCCTGGCGAGTTACGCGTTGGTCATCGGGATCACCACGCTCGGGTTCGAAAACGTGCTTTACTACGCTTTCGGTGCGGAAAAGCAATCCAGCAACAAATATGTTCAGGCAGCGTTGTTTGCACGTGTATTTTTGGCGCTTGCTGGAGTTTTGGCATTCGGCACCTTCGCCATCGCGTCCGGTGATGCTGCAATTCAACCGGCATTGCTGCTTGTTGCGCCGGCTATTCTGTTTCGGTCGATTGCGCAGCTCAATCGCTCGGTCTTCGTGGCGACCCAGGTTGTGCGGAAAAGTGCCAGATATATTGTTGCGCTCCGACTGCTTGAAGCGACACTTGGTGTCATTGCTCTTTGGTCCGGCGCGGGGCTGACGACCCTCTTACTTATCCATGTCGGAACTTGGGGCCTGGAGTGTATTCTGTCGCTGGTACTGACAACAAGGCACCTCGACCTGAAACTACGGTTACCTGAACGAACGGCGCTTTACAGGCTCATTCAAAAAGGTGCGCCTCGTGCAGTAATCGGAGCGATGGCGGCCTGGATGACGGCCGCACCGATTTTGTTGTACAGGTATTACTCTTCTGACCTTGGAGATCTGGGGCAACTGGCGCTGTGTATCCAGCTTGTCATGATGCTGGTCCTGGCGGTCAGGTCGTTCATGTTGGCGTCGATACCCATCCTGGCTCAGTCAGAAGAGAAAAACGATCCAAGAATCGCATACTACGGCGCAATTGCAGGCGGGATCGCACTGGTGGTATCCGCGGCAGCGGCGATTTTTCTATATGTCTTTGGCGAAAGGTTAATCACAACCGTGATGGGCGCGGACTATGCTTTGGCGGGACAGTTGATCGCACCCTCCATGGCCATTGTGGCGGCCCAGTTGTTTCCAGTTGGATTCCTGCAACTAACGGTGCTGCGCGAACGTTATGCGCCGGGAATTCTGGGTGGCGCCTGCGGGTGCCTTGTCGTCACAATTGGGTTTGCGGTCGCCGCCCCGTCGCTGACGCCGGGCCTTGCCATCCAGATTGTAGCCCTTGCGTGGATCGCGCGCGCGCTGGTGATCCTGGCATTCGGCAGAAACGTTCCGCCCATGGAAAAATCTGGTACATTATAATTCGTCTTCTGGACGGGTCGGATTGTTTTGCTGCAATCCTAATCGGTGCTTTCGATAACTCTTCGGGCAACCCGGAAACACTCCAGCGCCTGGGGCACGCCGCAGTATATGCCGATAACGTGGATGATGGCTTGAATCTCATCGTGGCTGACACCGTTGGTGAGTGCGCCGCGGCAATGGATTTCCCATTCGTGCATTTTGCCAAGGGCTCCGATCATCGCGAGGTTCATCATCGACCGAGTTTTGGCGTCGATCACGTCGTCGCCCCAGCCAAAGCCCCAGCACCACGCGGTCATCGCCTCTTGGAACGGGCGAGTGAAGTCATCCGCGGCTGCGAGGTTCTTTTCGACGTACTCGGCACCCAAGGTCGCCTTGCGTCGTTCAAGCCCTTTCAAAAACAGGTCTTCGTCGAATACGCTCATGTCGTGTCCTTTGTTGGTCCGGCCATTGCCAGCGTCATCTGTCCAGATCGACGGCCTCGCGCATCCACTTTTGCAGATGCATTATCGGGTGTTCCGAATTCACGCCGCCACAAGGGTCAATCACCAAGGGCCCGGGCCTGTAGCCACGCGACGAAAGCCCACGTTGGACCGATTCCACCAGGTGGATGTCTTCCGCAACCGTTGTTTCGCGGTCCTGAGCTGCAAGTTGACTGATCGTAGCGTCGTCCGCCTCTTCAGGCGAATACCATCCCCGCCAGACGACCACGTGATCGGTATCGACCGCGCGCCAGTGATAGGTATTCAATATGTTGCCGGGATAGACCTGGAACGAAAACATCGGCCAGAGAAACCAGCTTGAGTATTCGTCGAAATGCTCAAATCCGGATCGGATATCATAGGTCATGTCATCCAGGCCTTGGCATTCTGTGGTGTGGCGCAGGCATTTACCTTGGGGTTGGATGTCATAGGTTTCCGGCTTCACCACGCTGCTGGCGAAGGTCGGGTGATTCAGCGCGCAATGATAGCATTCCGAGTAGTTTTCGACCGAAACCTTCCAGTTACAGTTTTCCGGAATCTCCACCCATTCATGGGGCCTGAGATCGGCCCAGTTCGGCACCCATTCCGTGAGTTCTGCGCGGGCGTTTGGAAACCAGTCGTCCATCGGCGCCGCATCGGCGTCGAGGTTCACGAAAAGGAAGCCCAGAAACTCCTCGGCGCGAACTTCGCTCAGGCACACGGTGGATTTGTCGAACGCCTTTATCGCGCCGATATTTGGACCGGCGCGCAACTCGCCCGTAAGCTCATAGGTCCAGGCGTGGTAAGGGCAGACGACAACGCGGGTAGACCCCCGACCGCTAACCAGTTGGTGGGCACGGTGCTGGCAGACGTTGTAAAAAACCCTGATCCTGTCGTCATGTCCACGGATTGCGAACAGGCTTTCGCCCGCAATCTCGAAGGTCGCATAGGCGCCCGGTTCCGGCAGATCCGACGTATGGCAGCCAAACTGCCAGGTGCGGGCCAGAAGCCCTTCGGTTTCCAGCCGAAACACCTCGGGGTCTGTATAGTAGCGCGCGGCGAGAGAACGGACAGGACCGGTCATCGTTCGTCCGCATGATAGAGCCCCAATTGGTGGCGTCGTTTGTGAAAGGTTTCAACTCGCTCGACGATCTCGTTACTGGCCACCGCAATCACGAATGACAGCAGGGTTTCCATAAGGGCAATGATGCTGACCGAGGACGGGAAAAACTGCGGCGTGTCGACCGAAACCACAAAGCGGTGATCGGCATCGCGCAAGATCGGGCTGGCCGGGCTGTCGGACAGGCAGATCACCTTCATGCCTTGTTCGCCAGCGATCCTGACGGCTTCGACGACCTCGGAGCGGTAGGGTTTGCAGGTTATCGCGATCAGGACGTCGCGTTTGTCGGCCCAAGCCAAATCATCGACAGGCGTCGAGCCGGATCGCGGGATTGCGTGGAACTGCACCATGCCGGTCGAGGCGAGATAGGTGAAGTTTCGGGCATTCGAATTGTGGATGCCGACACCAAGGGTGAAAACGTTGCGAGAATTCCAGATGTCGGTCGCTGCTGCTTTCAACTGGTCTGCTGAAATACCCGCGAAAGTCTCTTCGATATTGCGCAAGGCGTCCTGCACCATATCCGCGTAAAGACCGCCCAGATCGTCCGACTTGCGGATATCTTGCAGCCAGCGTGCCCGGTCCGGGAAGTCGGCCGCTCCGCGACGGATGGCGTCGCGGAAGGGCACGCGGAAGTCATCATAACCTTCGAACCCAACTTGCCGCGCCATTCGAACGACGGTGTTGGGTTTAACGTTCGCGGCCTCGGCAATCTCGCGCACCGTCGACACCCCTACATCGCGTGGATTTTCCAGCACGTATGTCGCGGCCTTGCGCGCCTCGGGAGTCAGTTCGGTCAGTTCGTTAGCCAGCCGTTTCAGTACAGCGCTTGATACATTTGTCCCATTCATGATTGACGATGGTATTTTTGTTTGCTTACGCTGTCGAGAGAAATCCGACTCGAAAGGACGTGCCGTGGCAACTGACTTTCCGACCCAGGCGCGTGTCGTCATCGTGGGCGGCGGCATCATGGGCG
>JABDJO010000034.1 GCA_013002465.1 Silicimonas sp.
GATCTGTCGGTGGCCGAGAATATCGAAATCGGGCTGATGGTGCGCGGTGAGGGGGCGCAGACCAAGGAGTGGGTGCTGGAGCTTTTCCCGCGCTTGCGTGAGCGGCTCAGGCAAAGGGCCGAGACGCTTTCGGGTGGCGAGCAGCAGATGCTGGCCACGGCGCGCGCACTTTGCCTGCGGCCCAAGGTTTTGCTGCTTGATGAGCCGACCGAGGGGCTGCAGCCCTCAATGATCGACGCGATCCGCGAGGTGGTGCGCAAGATGCGGGCCGAGAATGTGGGTGTGCTCTTGGTAGAGCAGCGCCTTGATGCGGTAATGAGCCTGGCCGACCGTGTGGCGTTTTTGGAAAACGGGCGAATGGGTGAGACGCTGACGCCGGAGGAACTCAAGGGGAATGACGCGCTTATTCGGCGGTATGTTGGGGTTTAGCTGTGTCGAGACCGGCGGCTGGTGCGGCGACGATTGAACCTCTCGGCTTAATGGTGAACCGACATTCGCCGGGACCAAATGCGCCTCTGACCTTGGATTAGTTGGAATACGCGTGTCCCCGACTGGAACGCTCACCCATTGAACACCGGATTAATTTTTGGAAAGCAACGGCAAAGACTGGCGCACCTCAAGAAAGGACCAAATGGATCGCGTCAACTGGTTCAGATGTCGTTTGTTGCGCTGCAATCGGATCTCCAGATCAACGGTCCAATCGTTATGCCCGGTCTGAACGAGGATATTTCTTGCAAGATCAGGCTCTATCAGGCTTTGCGGCAACCACGCAATGCCGCTGCCGTCACGGGCCCGAATGCGTAACGCTCCGGCCATCGAGTTTTCGTAGATGGCTTGAAGACGGGTCCCCAGATTGAAGCGTTCAAGCATCGGGTCAAGGTGCTGCGAGATCGGAGCCGTGTCGCCGAAACGCAAAAATGGCAACTTCATATTACTGTTATCAAATCGGAAAATTGGGCTGCCGTCCGGGTTGGGTTTGCAGACTGGCACAAGCCTGTCTTGGCCTATCGTAATGGTTTGTCCGTCATCTTTGGCGTCGCTCGGGCGCGCATAGGAGATGACAAAGTCGACCGCCCTGTTTTCCAGATCGTGCATGCAGTTTGGAAGGTCATCGGCGCGCAGGCGGGACAGGATCGGTCCGTAGGCGTCTTCAAAGACCTGAAGCCAGTTCGGATAGAAACGCCAGCCTATCGAATGCTGTGCGCCGAAAGTGACGATGTACTTGTCCGGCGACGACTGTGCCTCGATGATCTGACAGCGTTCTTGTTCGATGCGGGCAATGGACTGCATCCCGGCTTCCAACATCTGCACCCCGGCCTCGGTCAGTTTGACGGGCTGTCGTGACCGGTCAACCAGATCCGCGCCAACCCAAGCCTCCAGCGCCTTGATCCGCCGACTAAACGCCGGTTGACTGATATTGCTCAATTCAGCAGCCTGCGAGAAATTTCCGGTTTCTCCGACGCGTTCGAGATCTTTGAACAGCGAGATATCCATACCGGCAACATAATGCAAAAAACGCATAATGCTATTGAATCATGACATTGGATTTGCCGTGCCATCTGGTTCAAAGTTTGTCCAAACAAAAGAACGGACCCAACAATGGCAACTGCTGAAACACTTGACCCCCCATGCGCACAGATTGATTTTGACAAATTCGCGCGCGTGCCGTTGTGCCACCAACCAACGCCGATCGAACCGATGCCCCGTCTCAGTGAACTGCTGGGTGGGCCGCGCATCTTCATCAAGCGCGATGACTGCACCGGCCTTGCAACCGGCGGCAACAAAACCCGCAAGCTGGAGTTTCTGGTCGGCGAAGCGCTGAAGGAAAACGCCGACATGCTGGTGACGCAAGGTGCAGTTCAATCGAACCACGTTCGCCAGACCGCCGCTGCAGCCTGCAAAGTCGGCATGAAGTGTCACGTGCTGCTGGAACGCCGCGTTCCGGGTCGTGACCCATCGTACGAAGAAACCGGCAACGTCCTTCTCGATAACATCTTCGGCGCAACCCACGAATTTCGTGAAGCCGGCCTGAACATGAATGCCGAGGCCGAGGCCGTAACCGAAAAGCTCCGCGCCGAAGGCCATCGCCCCTATTTCATCCCCGGCGGAGGGTCGAACCCCACAGGTGCGCTCGGCTATGCCAATTGCGCCCAGGAAATTGCCGATCAAACCAAGGCCAGCGGGCAGCACTTCGACTGGCTGGTCATGGGAACAGGCAGTACCGGCACGCAGGCGGGATTGGTCGCCGGGTTCCACGCCATCGGGCATGCCTTGCCGGTGATGGGCGTCAGCGTCCGCCAGCCGCGCGAGCATCAGATGAGCGCCGTACATGCCCTGACCCAGAAGACACTTGAGAAATTGGGAGCAACCGGAGTTCCGCTGAGTAAGATTCTGGTTGATGACGGTTATGTCGGTGAAGGCTACGGTATTCCAGCCGATACAACACTTGAAGCGATCAGATTGACCGCGCAACAAGAAGGCATCCTGCTTGACCCGGTCTATTCGGCCAAGGGGATGGCAGGACTGATCGGCATGGTCCGGCGAGGCTTCTTCAAGCCAACCGACAACGTCCTGTTCCTCCACACCGGCGGGGCCACGGCGCTATTTGCCTATCAGGACCAGATCCTGGGCACGCTATAGAGAAGTATAACAAAGCAAGGCCAGAAACGGCCAAAGACACAGAGGAGATACCAATGAAACTCAACACGAAATCGCTCGCACTGGCGACGGCCGTCAGCGTCTTGGCGCTGCCCGCATTTGCCGCAGAAGAAGTCAAGATCGGCGTGCCGTCCTGGACCGGTGCGCAGGCCATCGCGCATGTTCTTGGCAACATCGTCGAAACCCGCATCGGCGGCACGGTCGAATATGTCCCCGGCAACAACGCCACGATTTTCCAGGCCATGG
Source organism: Silicimonas sp. (assembly GCA_013002465.1). GTDB lineage: Bacteria > Pseudomonadota > Alphaproteobacteria > Rhodobacterales > Rhodobacteraceae > JABDJO01. The sequence continues at coordinate 2,905 of JABDJO010000034.1, forward strand.
ATCAGGGCAAGGGTGACATTGATGTGCACCCGGATGTCTGGCTGCCAAACCAGGAGAGCTTCACCAAAAAGTACGTTGACGAGGAGGGCACCGTCACTTTGTCGTCCAACCCTTACGAGGGCAACCAGGGCTTCTGCGTGTCCAAGGACTTTGGCGAGGCCAACAACATCACCGATATTGCAGATCTTGGCCGCCCCGATGTCGCCGCTTTGATGGACAGCGACGGCAACGGCAAAGGTGAGATGTGGATCGGCGCGCCCGGCTGGGCCTCGGCCAACGTGAACGAGGTGAAGACCCGCGATTATGGCCTTCTCGACTTTATCGAACCAATCCGCGCCGAGGAAAGCGTCAAGACAGCACGCATCAAGGATTCGATTGCCAAAGGGGAGGGGTACGCATTCTATTGCTACAAGCCCCACGCCGTTTGGTTCATGTTCGACGTCGAAATGCTGTCGGAACCAACCTATGACCCGGCGAACTACGTGATGGTGCAGCCTTCGGACGATGCCGACTGGTACAACAAGTCGAAAGTTGCCACCAAGGACGCGCTGAAGGACGTGCAGATCGCATGGTCGAATTCGCTGGTGGATCGCTCACCCGCGATTGCCGAGTTCTTCCAGAACTTCTCTGTCACCGCCGATGATGTTAGCCAACTGGCCTTCGAGATCAGCGCCAACGGACGCGACGCCGCCGAGGTGGCCGCCGAGTGGGTCAACAATAACTCGGATCGCGTCGACGCGATGCTGGGTCTCTAAGCGACTGAAAACAAGGGCGGCTCCGGCTTTCGGTGCCGCCCTTTGATCGACAAGCGAACGGGTTGGTGGGGATGAGCGAAGAGACCGTCATCGAGATTTCGAATGTCTGGAAAATTTTCGGTAACAACGCCGAAGTTGCCCTGAAAGCCATTCGCGAAGGTGGCCTGACCAAGGCCGAGGTGCTGTCCGAATATAACGCCGTGGTTGGTGTGGCCGATGTGTCGCTGGATGTGAAACGCGGCGAAATCTTCTGCATCATGGGCCTGTCAGGGTCGGGCAAATCCACCCTCGTGCGGCATTTCAACCGCCTTCTGGAGCCAACCGCCGGTAAGATCGAGATCGAGGGAACCGATGTCATGGCGCTTGGCCCAAAGGCGCTGCAAGAGTTTCGCAACCGCAAGATCGGCATGGTCTTTCAGAACTTTGCCCTAATGCCGCACCGCTCAGTGCTGGACAACGTGGCGATGCCGCTAGAAATCCGCCAGGTCAGCAAGAACGAACGCATGCGCCAGGCCGCTGCCATTCTCGACATTGTGGAACTGGGTGCGTGGGGTGCAAAATTCGCCCACGAACTTTCAGGCGGAATGCAGCAACGCGTCGGCCTCGCTCGCGCCCTTGCTGCCAACCCCGACGTCCTTCTGATGGACGAGCCATTCTCAGCGCTTGATCCCCTGATCCGCCGCCAGTTGCAGGACGAGTTTATCCGTCTGTCCCAGATCTTGAAAAAAACCACCGTCTTTATCACCCACGACCTCGACGAAGCCGTCCGCATCGGCGACCGGATCGCTATCATGCGCGACGGCAAGGTCGTGCAGATCGGAACCTCGGAAGAGATCGTCATGAACCCTGCAGACGACTACGTCGCTGATTTCGTCGCTGGCATCTCGCGCCTGAAGGTCGTGCGCGCCCATGCCGTCATGCAGGATATGGAGGCCTATAAGGCAAAACACGGGCCCCTGTCGGCAGATGCCCCCCGCGTTAACGAAGGCGAGACGCTGAGCAATCTTATCAACCTTGCAATCGACAACGACAGTGCCATTCTGGTCGAGGATGCGGGGCGCGACGTCGGCGTCATCACCCGCGCAGACCTTCTGAACACTGTGATCGAGGGAACCGAAGTTTCATGAGCGATCTTGGCATCAACCCCCTTGAAGACACAGAAAGCGACGCAGCCCTTGCCTATGCCGAAGAGCGTCGCGAGAACATCCGAACTTTCGTGCGCACGTCGCCTGACTACTACATCAGGAATTTCGACAAAATCGGCGAATCCAGCCGGTTCACCTCCACTTTCAATGCAATGGCGGGGCTTTTCGGCCCCGTCTGGTTCGGCGCGCGCGGCCTGTGGTCCTGGGCGCTGCCGTTCCTGATCATCGAGGCGCTGGCCTTCGTCCAGATTGCGCGCGGGTTGTTCGGAGATCTTGCTGCTGACGCTATGGCCCGTATTTCCTCTATCGAGGGCACGCTGGAACTGCGCCGACAGCAACTCGCTTCCGCGATCGAAACAGGGTCCGACAAGGCCGACGCCTATCAGCGGGCGGTCGATTCTCTTGCAGCCAGTATCGGCGGCATCCGTGCCGAGGCAGAGGCTTTAAGTCAACAAGGCACCTCCATCGCACTTGCCGGTCTCGCCATTCTGATCGTCGCAAAACTGGTCCAGGCTGTCGTCGCGAACTGGGGGCTGGAAGCCCGCTTCTCGGAATGGATATCCGACCGCACGATCCGCTCGGGCATGCCGGTGCCTCATATCGTCTTCGCCGCCCTTTTCATGGCTGCCCTCACCATCGCCGCCATGGTGCATTACAGCTTTCCGGGGCAGGTTGCTCTCCTGTCGGATTTTCCGACCCACCCCGATATCCGCCTGACCGGCATCGCCTGGGTCGAGGATTTCATCGCCTGGTGCGTGCGTAACAGCGAAGCCTTCTTCGACGCGCTCACATTCGGAATTCGCAGCCTTCTTGATGCGCTTGAAGTCATTCTGGTGCAAACCCCCTGGGTCGTTATCGCCAGCCTGATTATCCTTTTGACCTGGCTTACCGCGGGCGTCCGCACGGCTATCTATTCCGGGGCGTTCCTGGCA
>JABDJO010000039.1 GCA_013002465.1 Silicimonas sp.
AGCCCAATAGGCCGCCGCTTCGCACATCGAACAGGGCCGGGACGACGAGTACATGGTAGCGCCGGTCAAATTCCGACTATCCAGACGTCGTGCGGCGTCTCTGATTGCCGACATCTCTGCATGGCCGGTGGGGTCTTGGTCAATGACAACTCGGCTCCACGACTGCCCGACAATCTGGTTGTTCTGCACGATCACGGCACTATAGGCTTGGTCGCCTCGCTCTACTGCTGTTTGACGCATTTCAAACGCCCGATCCATGAAGTTTGCCGCAACCGGTCGTAACGGCTGGAGAATTGCCTCCAAATCTTTCTGACTGGCGCGTGCTGGTGTGAATTGACCTGAACCGACTATTAGTGCGGCAATACCGGAAACCGTCAGAAATGCGCGCCTTTCGAATATGTGAGATCTGTGTTTTCGCACAGGCGTAGTGGCGATCTGGCGATCGGCCCTTTGTTCCGGTGCGGGTCTTTCTCCATGCGTCATTCGGGTACTCCCGATCTGGCCCGTTGAGATCGCAGCCAACGGGCCGCAAATATCTTTGGATCGCTTAGCCGACACGGTAGAGCATAGAGTGTAATGGCAACTCATGCCATCGCACGGTCGGCGCCGATCCTTTTGCAGACATTCGCCGCACGTGCACGACATTGGGAGTGCCTGAGGTCTTCAGCGCGGGACAATGCCGCCGCTGGCGATGAAAATGCAACCTTTCAATTCCTTGACGGTAATCGGTGGGTGCATGCTTTCCAGGTCATTTATCTTCACCTCGTCATTCACATAGATACGTGTGAGATCCGTTCTGAGCCCTGTCGCAACCCAGTCGGAAAGCTCATTCAGCGCGTGATCCAGACGCCGGAGCGCCGCATCCACTTTGTTGAGGGCGTCCCTGTCTTCTTTCCCCTTGTGGTGAAGAGGCGTTCCTTTCTGCGGTGCGAAGGTGAGGTGCTGCGCAAGTAGCTTGATATGACCCACTGAGGCGCTCGGAAATGTTTTTACCAAGATTTTGGTTATCTTTGCCACTATGCCTTCATCGATAGGCTGATTGAGCGAAGGAGGGCTCATCGCTTGCCCCCTATCGTAATGACGTTTGATTGTTCGGCAGCGCGACCAGCCAAAAATTCTGCCCAAGCTTCCATCATCCCGCGCCGTTTTGCAACTTGATCGGATCGATCATAGGCCTGCTGTACCTTCGAGCCGACCTTGTGCGCCAGAGCAGTTTCCGCCATATCCCCGTCGAAACGCGTTCGCACTCCGATCCAAGTCCGAAACGTCGTTCGAAGTCCGTGCGGAACTGCCGGTGTTCGGAGTTGGGCGTCGACATAGCCGGGCCCTTCGCCTTTCACGTCGGCCGCGTGGAGCTTTTTCATCACTGCTGCCATCGTCGCATCTGAGAGTGCGCCACCTCGCGGTGCCCAAAAGACCAACGCGTTGCTCTGCTCGCGGGCAATGCGGAAAGGAGCCGCTGCGCCGCATCCGAGAGCGGGACCCGATGCGGCTGGCCCGAGGGCGGAATCTTCGACGCTTCGCGCCCTGGCTGTTTTGTCCAAGGACCCTATTGGAAATCAACCTCATCCCAAGTCATGAAGCGCACGGCGCCGGCGCGAGACGCTGTCAGCGCAAGGAATGCGAGGGCTTTCGCACTGATCCCAGACCGTGTCTGCAAGGCCGCGTACTACTTGGCAGCATCGTCGACCTGCAAGGCAGGGTGATTTCGACCACCCGTCAAGCGCGTGGGTGACGGAAGCACCATGTCCAAATTGCCCCTCCAACACGCCAGGTTATCGCGGCTTCTGTGACCGTTTACGGTCGCGTAATCGAGAACCCATTAAATTCGCTGTCTAACTTTCGACCCGGTTTCGGTTTTCGTGGTCCAGAGCGAGCGAAGAACTTGAAGGACATCCTGAAGCGCCATATCCTCGACGGCCATGTCGCCGATCATCGGGACGACATGGCGTTCAAGCGACGCGCGCCACTGATTGCGATGGGCGGCACTACGATATTCGGCCGCCTTCTCCGCCGCGCAAAGCTCCACGGCCTGTCGAAACGTCAGAAGGCGCCGCTTGGCAGCGTGACGGTGCTCGATGGGGTCAATACCTCGACAAAGAAGATCGCGGGCCTCGCGCGCATATTCGCGGGCCCTGGCCAAGGGAACCGTCGGATAGGAGCCCAATCCAGCTCACGACGGCGCCCATTGAACCGATATCGAAGAACCCAGGATCGGGAGTCAGTTGCGCCAACTTGGAGAGCCAATCCCGATACTCCACCAACTGCGAAAGTTCCCGGGCCTTTCAATCGTTTGACTTCGAATGGTCCAAGTTCACGCGCGCTTCGGCAAGGCAGACTCCCGCAAAGTGTTCAAGGCGGGAACTGAAGAATCCAACCCGACACCTAGCCGCCCAATTAGGTGTGACTAAGTACTACACCATGGGTCGACACAAAACGACGACAATCCATCAAATTGTTGAAAACGAAACGGAAAAGGACAGATTGCGACGGTACCGACAAAGAGGTACTCGCTTCCAAACCCAATTTTTGACTTTCAAGCGCCTGAATCCATTGAGACCAGGCGTTTTTGCCGTGCATCACCCCATAAGATGGACAATACCTCAGACGATATCGGGCTCACAAACCGACCGCACTGAAACCCGTCACGACCTATTAGACGGAGGGGGGTTTGGCCAGGCGGGTGTCTTTCCTTCATCGTCGTCCTTGAAGGAGCCCAAACCGAGACGATTGCACCTTCCACGACGGTCGCGTTGCCAATACAGTTCGTTGGTCACGACGCGCCGTCGGTTGCGGTCCGTTATCCGCCGAGAATGGTCTGAATGATTTACGACACTCTGCCCCGGCCAAAGGGAAACTGTACCATTAACTCAGACCCATCACCCAACTCTGCCAGGCGCGCGCTCAGAAATGCTGCAATCAACAAGACCAACGATTTTCGTCTGCACTTCCCTATGAAACGATAACCGAAAATGCAGGCGCAGCTTCAAGTCATCCTTCCTGTTTTCGCGGTCATCGGCTTTGGCTATCTTGCTGCCTGGCGCGGATTATTTGGCGAGACTGCAGTTGATGCGCTGGTCAGGTTCACTCAGAACTTCGCCATTCCCTGCCTGCTTTTCCGGGCAATTTCGGAGCTGGACATTGGCACCGCGATAAATACCCCGATACTCGTCAGTTACTATCTTGGTGCCTTCACGAGTTTCGCCCTGGGCTACATTTGCGCCCGACGTTTTTTTGACCGCAGTCCGGCCGACGCGGTGGCCATCGGATTCTGCTGCCTGTTTTCGAATACGATTCTACTTGGCCTTCCGATCACTGAACAGGTTTTCGGACCTGACGCGTTGGAAGGCAATTTTGCAATTATCGCTTTTCATGCACCGCTTTGCTATTTGCTGGGTGTCACAGCGATGGAGATTGCGCGGAGCACATCGCTGGGCTTTCTCGGCATGTCCTCGCGCGTTTTCGGTGCCATGTTCCGCAATCCTTTCGTGATTGGCATTGGACTGGGCCTTGTCGTCAACATCACGAAACTTCCGTTACCTGGTCCTTTCATCGACGGTATCGACATCCTGGCTCAGGCCGCGCTGCCGGTCGCCTTGTTCAGCCTTGGTGGTGTTCTTGTGCGCTATCGTCCGGAAGGCGACACAAGAACGATCCTGATGATCTGCGCGATTTCGCTTGTGGTACATCCCGGCATTGTTCTTGCCACCGGGATGGCACTGGCATTGGACCGGGATGCGCTGCGCTCTGCGGTTCTGACGGCCGCAATGGCACCTGGGGTCAATACTTACGTCTTCGCCAATATGTACGGCGCCGCCCGACGTGTGGCCGCCTCGTCGGTTCTAATCGCAACGGCGGCTTCCATTCTATCGATCTGGGCATGGTTGATCGTTCTGCCCTAGATGTCGTCATCGACCCATCTTCCCGGGAAACAAGGCCAGGGGCAGCACCCCGACGTGCGCTTCGAGAATTCTTGTGGACAAAACCAAGACCGGCATTGCCCGGCAAAATCGCTTACATGACAATCGAAAAGATGTATCAATCTCATGACAAGCAACCACGGCCATTGCTGAGCGAAATCCAGTGCGGCCAACATAAAAGGGAGGGAAAAATGGGGAAATTCGGATCACTGATAGCCGCCGCGGCCATCGGCGTCATGGCTGGGACGACCGCATTTGCGCAGGACGTCACGCTGCGTTTTCAGCATTTCATTTCGCCGAAGGGCGCCGTTCCGGCCTATTTCATGGCGCCTTGGGCCGAGAAAATTCAGAACGACAGCGGCGGGCGGATTGAGGTTCAGCTTTATCCGGCGATGCAGCTTGGCGGCGCACCGCCAGCGCTTTTCGACCAGATCCGGGACAACGTGATCGACGGCGGCTGGACGATCCCGGGATATACGCCCGGGCGCTTCCCTGGCACCGAGGTGTTCGAATTGCCCTTCATCGGGTCGAACAACGCCGAAGCCACTTCGCGGGCAGCGTACGAATTCTACGAAAAATACCTGGGCGACGAATTCTCTGACGTGAAAATTCTGGCGGTGCATGTGCATGGACCTGGCGCAATTCACACCAAAGGGGTCGAGATCGACTCGGTGGACGACTTCGCCGGCCTGAAGCTTCGCGCACCCACACGCCTTGCCTCGCAGATCCTGGAAAAACTGGGGGCAACACCTGTTGGCATGCCAGTGCCGCAATTGCCCGAAGCAATCTCCAAGGGCGTGGTCGACGGCGGTGTGATCCCGTTCGAAATCGTGCCGCCGCTGAAGATCCACGAATTGGCAACGTCGCATACGATTGTCGGCGGCGACCGGGCCCTTTACAACACCGTGTTCATCTGGGCGATGAACCAGTCGGCCTATGACCGGCTGCCCGATGATCTGAAAGCGGTGATCGACGCGAATTCCGGGCCTGAGGCAGCGGCCTGGGCAGGGCGCGCCATGGACACCGGCGACAAGCCCGGGCTTGAGGCGACCAAAAAGACCGGAAACGCCATTCATACGCTGTCGGACGCCGAGGTTGCGAAGATGAAAGAGCTGACGCAGCCGATTATCGACGCCTGGATTGCGGACATGACGGAAAAAGGATGGCCAGCTGAACAAATGGTGCAGGACGCCAGGGATTTGGTCGCGAAATACGACTGATCATGCTTGGGGGCCATCCCACAAACGGGGTGGCCCGTCCGACACAGTATATCGGACCAGACCCATGACACACTCGGACTTGCTGGGCGATCTTCTGGACCGCATTTATCAGACGCGTGCGCAGACGCGCGGCGGGAGCGATTCTGACGAGCGCCGGTCCCAATTGATCTCGGGCACGGCCCATCTGATCATGGCCCTCACATACCTCGAAGTGGGCCCTGTGATTTGCTGACCGAAACCCTCATAGATCGCCTGGTCCGGCAGATGACCACCTTGATGGCGATTATAGCCGGTTTTGTTCTGTTGCTGATGGCGATCATGACGGTCGTCTCGGTGACAGGTCGGAGCCTGATCTGGGCGGGCCTCGGGCCGATCCCCGGTGATTTCGAACTGGTGGAAATCGGCGCCGCAGTCGCGGTCTTCGGGTTTTTCCCCTATTGCCATTTGCATCGCGGCCACGTGTCGGTCGACATCTTTGTAAGCAGACTTCCGCACTGGGCATTCAATGGACTGACACTGACCGGTGATCTGTTGATCGCAGTGATCACCTGGGTCATCGCCTGGCGGCTTTGGTTCGGGTTCCAGGAAAAAATCGCCTATGGCGAATCCACGATGATCCTGGGCGCGCCGCTCTGGTACGGATACGGCTTGTGCTTCGTTGCTTCGGTCTGGGCGGGGGCGGTTGCGGTGTACGTGATATGGCGCGATCTGAGGCACATCGCAGCAAAGACGCGGATTTCATGAGCGATCTTGCCCTGGCGCTGTGGTCCTTTCCGATCATGCTGATCATGATTTTCCTGCGCGTGCCTGTGGCCGCCGCCATGGCGGTAACCGGTTTCTGCGGCACCTGGATCGTGCTTGGATCACCGAATGCGCCGCTCGCGCAACTGAAAACGCTTTCGTACCAGACGTTCGCCAGCTACTCCCTGTCGATTGTCCCCCTGTTCCTGCTGATGGGGCAATTCGCGACCAAGTCGGGCCTGTCGCGCGCACTTTTTCTCAGCGCCGAAAGCTGGCTGGGCCACCGTCAGGGCGGAGTCGCCATGGCGGCGGTCGGCGCATGTGCAGGCTTTGGCGCGATCTGCGGATCGTCACTGGCCACGGCCTCGACCATGGGTCAGGTCGCCCTGCCCGAGCTTAAACGCTATGGCTACTCGGATGCCACCGCGACAGGTGTGCTGGCCGCAGGCGGCACATTGGGCATCCTAATCCCGCCGTCAATCATCCTGGTGATCTATGCGATCCTGACCGAGCAGAACATCATCAAGATATTCACCGCAGCCCTGATCCCCGGCATTCTGGCGGCACTGGGCTATATGCTGGCCATCGCTCTGGTTGCACGGTTTGGTCGCGACACGTCGCGCCCTGCCCCCCGCAAGCCTTACTCGGAACGGTTTCGCACATTGCTGGCGACCTGGCCGGTCTTTGTGATCTTCGCCGTCGTGATCGGGGGCATCTACCTGGGATTCTTCACCCCGACCGAAGCGGCCGCCGTGGGTGCCGTGGTGACGGGCGGTTATGCGATCGGGCCGGGCCGGTGCGGCTGGCGCGACGTTCTGGATTGCTTGCTGGCTGCGGGCAAGACCACGGGCATGATCTTTCTGATTGTCTTCGGTGCAGCCCTGTTCAATTCGTTTCTGGCTTTCACGCGCGCGCCCGATCTGCTTTCGCAATACATCGTCTCATTGGGTTATGCGCCCATTGTCGTGCTGGCCGTGATCCTGCTGGTCTATCTGATATTTGGCTGCGTCATGGACAGTCTCAGCATGATCCTTCTGACCATCCCGGTCTTCTTTCCAATCATCGAAGCGCTGGACTTCGGGATGACGGCAGAGGAAACCGCGATCTGGTTCGGTATTCTTGTTCTGATCGTCGTCGAGGTCGGGCTGATCACGCCGCCGGTTGGGCTCAATCTCTTTGTAATCAACGGCATGGCGCGCGGCGTTCCCATGTCCGAGACCTATCGCGGCGTGCTGCCCTTCGTGGCGACCGACCTGGTGCGGGTTGGGGTGCTTGTCCTGGCACCTTCCGTGACCCTGTTTCTGGTCAGGGTTCTGTATTGAAAGAACGCGGGGTGTCCTTTTTTCGTCCTTCCAATCACGGACCCGCAGCGCACACCAAATCTCGCCGCGGCAGCATGGATTTGAACTAGGCCAACCCATAACCGTGGACCGAAGGCTCCCGATAAGGCTTTTGCCCGGTACAGCGATATGTTGTTCTACGCCAGCCTTTGAAGACTACCGGAGACACCCATGCCGCAATGGACCCGCGCCTGTGCAACGTCCGACATCGAAACCGAGGACCTGATCCGTTTCGACCACGAAGACCGGACATTTGCGATCTATCGAAGCCCCGATGATCAGTTTTATTGCACCGACGGCCTTTGCACCCATGAACACGTGCATCTGGAAGACGGCCTGGTCATGGACCATCTTATCGAGTGTCCGAAACACAATGGGCAATTCGACTACCGAACTGGCGAAGCGAAACGCGCGCCGGTCTGCGAAAACCTCAAGACCTATCCGGTCAAAGTGGAAGACGGTGAGGTTTACGTGGATATCGGCAGTTAGGTTCAGATATTCTTCTAGCGACTTGAAATTAAACAGTTAAAGTCGATCCGCGTTCCGATTTCAGGAAAGAAATGTGCAATTTTTCTTGAAAATAGCCATGTATAGCCATGGAGAGGGCCAAATTTCGACATCATTCGCCGATTAAGTGTTTTCAGGAACTGATGATCTGCAGCTTACCAAACACAGAATTTTAGTTCACCGGCCAGCACTCACTCACCTTCACCCGGTAGCGGGGGGG
>JABDJO010000067.1 GCA_013002465.1 Silicimonas sp.
GTACGGTGTCGGTCAAAATGTCGTTGCTGCAGGGCTTTTCCAGAAAATCAAAAGCCCCCTTGCTCATCGCACCCACAGCGGTCGGAATGTCACCCTCGCCGGTCAAAAGAATAACCGGCAATTCCGCGTCCACGGATTGGGCAAAGTCCAGAAGATACAGCCCATCCCGCCCGGGCATCCTCACATCCGACAGGATGACACCCTCAAACTCCTTGGTGATAAGATCCTTTGCCACAACGAACGACCCTGCGAGATATGGCGTGAATCCCGCCAACTCCAAGGTCTGACCCAAGGCTTCGCGCACCAGAGCGTCGTCTTCCACCACAATGACCGGTCCCGTCACTCCACCACCTCTTCATAGGGGTTCAACTCGACCTCGAAGATTGCGCCGCCGTCGTCGGCATTGCGACCGCTGATATTGCCCCCAAAGCTTTGCACCAAACCATAAGAGATCGAAAGTCCAAGCCCCACGCCCTCGGCTTCACCGATGGACTTCGTGGTATAGAAGGGCTCGAACACCTTGTCAGGCTCCGCGATGCCGGGACCGGTATCCTGGATCGTCAACACCACGGGTGGCCCAGGCCGTGCGACCAGATGAACCTTGCGCGTGTCACTTTCGGCCATGGCATCAATCGCATTCGACACCAGGTTCAAGACGACTTGCTGCAATCGCACTTCGCCCCCCTGAACCCAAAGCGGTGTTTCGGGCACATCCAGATCCAGCGTCACGTCGTGCTTTCTCAGGCGTGCATCCACAAGATCAATCGCGGCATGGATCGCCTGCACCAGATCGACCTTGCCAACCGCCTCGGGTTCCTGGCGGGCAAAGGCACGCAGGTTATTGATGATCCGTCCCATCCGGTGCGCCAAATCACCGACCCGCGACAGATTGCTCGCCACGGCCTTTGTGTCGCCCCGTTCAAGAAAGGTCTCGGCGTTCTCGGAAAATGACCTTATCGCCATCAAGGGCTGGTTCAATTCGTGGCTGATACCGGCTGACATCTTGCCAAGGGCGCTCAGCTTGCCCGATTGGATCAGCGCTGCCTGAGTCTGCTTCAAGGCCTTCTCGGCCTCGCGTCTTTCCACCACCTCGGCCCTTAGCGCGACGTTGGTTTCTGACAATTCCTCGGTGCGCTGCGCCACCCGCTGTTCCAGCACTTCGTTAGCCTCAGCAAGTGTGCGCCGCTGGCTGGCGACAAAAGTGATGATCGCCCCGAACAAAAGGCAGGCAATGCCTGCCACAGCCGCCTGCAAACCGGCCGCCGAAAATGCTGGCGCCGCATCGACCAAAGCCTCGGCCCGCATTCCGATCACCGGCAGGTCTTTTTCGATATGAAGCGCACGGGCCGGCAGATATCGCCCGGCCGACACCGACCAGAGGTCCGCATTGTCCAATCCACGTTCGACCAGCCGCCCTGCACCCTGGTCCACCTCAAAGGCGTCGATCAACGCGGCCCGTGACCCAAGCACAAGTTCCGAGCGGTTCGAAAAGAAGATCGTTCCGGCGTGGTCCGTCATCAACACGGCGGGCCGTGATCCCCGGAAATCAGCCTCGACCCGTTCCAGGTCAATCAGGATCGTCAGAACCCGCGTCACTGGGCCACTGACAGAAAACACCGGCACGGCGTAAAGAAATGTCCGCCGCCCGAACGCCGGACTGACCATCAGATCGCGGCCAACCGTGCCCTGAAACGCCCGTGCCACGAAAGGTCGATCCGCCCAATCGGGCTGTTTTATGCCCGAGGCGCTGCCAACATAGCCCGCCTCGCGATCCAATAACACCAGATCCAAAGCGCCGGACAGATCGGCAACACGACGAAGCTCTGCCTCAAGCACCTCGGGCGCGGTTTCTCGTGACCGTATCCGAGGCTCTCCGGCCAAAGACACCGCCAACTGCCGGTAACTGGCCAACTCGCTGATCAAACTGTCTGTGGCCAGCGACAAATCCGACTGGCCCCGGCGCTCCAACGCGCTCAGCGATTGGCCAAGCGAATAAACCCAGATCGCCGCCATGAAGGCCGCAACCGCCAGAAGAAATCCCAAAATGCCCGTGGTCCGCGCCATTGCGCCATATTTTCCGATCTCGCCCAAAGGGTCGATGGCCAAATTGAAGCTTTGGCAAATAACCTGATGTCGCTTGCCACATTCGCCGCAACCGTCCCGACACGTTGGCACTTTCGCACCTCACCATGAGGGTCAAAAACGGCGACATAACGTGGCTGCGCACTGGCCGACAGACGCGAATTCCCCTACACCCCGGATCACATGATCCAAGGGGCGCTCAATCCATGACCACACGCGCAGGCTTTGTTGCCCTGATCGGCGAACCCAATGCCGGGAAGTCGACGCTTTTGAACCGTATGGTCGGGGCCAAGGTGTCGATCGTGACCCACAAGGTGCAAACAACACGCACGCGCATTCGTGGCGTGGCTCTGGAGGGCGAAAGCCAGATCGTCTTTGTCGACACCCCGGGTCTTTTCCGTCCGCGCCGCCGTCTGGACCGTGCCATGGTCGCGGCCGCCTGGGGCGGGGCTGCGGATGCCGACATCGTGGTCCTGATGATCGAAGCGCACCGAGGGCTGACCAAGGGCGTCGAAGCCATTCTTTCGTCACTCGAAGATCGCGGCGGCAAGGCTCCCGTTGCCCTTGCCATCAACAAGATCGACCGGGTCGAACGCGCGGACCTGCTGGCCTTGACCCAAGCAATGAACGACCGCTTTTCTTTCGCCAAAACCTTCATGATCTCGGCCGAAAAGGGCTATGGTGTCGACGACCTGCGCACATGGCTGGCCGAGGGATTGCCCGAAGGCCCCTGGCTTTACCCCGAAGACCAGATCGCCGACATGCCCTTGAGGATGATTGCCGCCGAGATCACGCGCGAAAAGCTGACGCTCAGACTTCACCAGGAATTGCCCTATCAACTGACCGTCGAAACCGAAGGCTGGGAAGATCGCCCCGACGGCAGCGTCCGCATCGACCAGGTGATCTATGTCGCGCGCGACGGCCACAAGGGCATTCTGCTTGGCAAGAAAGGCGAAACGATCAAGGCCGTGGGCAAACTGGCGCGCGAAGAAATCTCGGAATTCCTCGACCGTAAAGCCCACCTGTTCCTGACCGTGAAAGTACGCAGCGGTTGGCTGGAAGAAGCCGAGCGTTATAGCGAAATGGGCCTCGATTTCCGGGACGGATCGCCATGAAGTCCGCGCATCGAGAGATCACCTTCTGGCACTATACCCAGCCGACACGCAGCACCTTCGGCTTTCACCTTCGCGCCGCAACACCCGAAGCGCGCTTCAAGCTCGCAACACGCCTGGAAGAACTGGCACCCGCGGCATCAATGCAATTCCACTTTGGCGAGCTTGTCCCGGACCCTCTGGGATCGTCGCGCGACATCAAGAAGGACGTTACGTTTGTCATCGGGATGACACCCGCCTCCGGCGAAGGCGTATCACTGGCCATCGACGACGAACAATGCGCCCTTCTGGTCGATCTTTTGAAGCAAGGGGTTACAACCGAATCCTGCGTCACAGTGTTCGGACGGGAAAACCAGGTGCCACTTTGGATTTGGCCGGATCCATGACGCGGCTGACCACGGAAATCTGGATCGCGGCTTATCTCACCCGGCTGCGGCTTGCCACCATCCCCGCATTCATCGTGCAAAAGGGCGACAAGACCGCAGGGGCGGTCCTGGTCAAGCTGAATACGCTCGACGGTGCCGCCTGTTGTTTTCACCGTTCGTTTGATCTGGCAAGCGGCGAACGCCAATGGGCCGTTCTGAAAGAAGGTGCGGAACCCGAAGTCGATGCAAGCATCGGCAAACAGAAGGGTTTTGACCCCGACCTATGGGTGATCGAAATCGAGGACCGCGACGGCCGTCATCTTCTGGACGACCCAAGCCTTAGCTGAGCAGCTTGCGGCGTCTTGATTATTGCGCCCCCTTCGGGGTCGCGGTGGCTCCGGTGGAAGTATTCAGACAGAAAAAGTTGCAAACACCTTGACTAAAATTCTCGTTCTCCTGGTGGAAATATCCTTGGGGGTGAGGAGCGGACACCGTCCGCGCCGAGGGGGCAAACAGCCCCCTAGTCCACCCTCTCCAACAAGTCCAGAACGCTTGGGCCGATGTCGGCAACGATCAACGCCACTCCATCGCGATTTGGGTGGATCGCATCACCTTGCATGTGGTTTTCCAGCACCATTTGGCGATCGTTCATGGCCGCCAGCGCCCCCAGAAAGTTCTCATGCAACAAAGCACCATGGGCCTTGGCCAATTCGGGATAAATCGCGTCGAAGGCTGCCTTGTATTCCTGTCCATAGTTCGATGGCGCAACCATGCCGACCAGCAGAACGGGCAGTTCGCGCGATCCGGCTTCGTCCAGGATGCCTTTCAGGTTTTCGCGGCTGAGCGAAGGATCAATCCCGCGCAAAAGATCATTACCGCCCAGAGCCACGATCAAGGCATCGACGTCGCCGTTCAAGGTCCAACCGATCCGGCTCAGCCCCCCGGCGGTGGTGTCGCCCGAAACACCGGCGTTGACCAGAACAACCTCGGCGCCTTCGGCATCCAACCAGGTTTGAAGTTGCGGAACAAAGCCGTTTTCGGGCGCCAATCCATAGCCCTGGGTCAGGCTGTCACCCAGGGCCACCACCGTCACCGGTTCGCCCCACACCGGGGAAAGGCTCAGAATTGTTGCAACTGCGGCGTTGCGCAAAGACAGAATTGCCCCATATCCACCTATGACCCACCGGAACGGAGACCCCATGGCCGAGACGATCCTCACGCTGAAAGACGCCCGTCTCACGCTGGATGGCAACGCCGGGCGCGTCGATATCCTGAAGGGAATAACCCTGGACATTGCGCGCGGAGAAACCTTGGGGCTGGTGGGGCTGTCCGGATCAGGCAAGTCGTCTCTCCTTATGCTGATGGGCGGATTGGAACGCGCCACCCATGGGCAGGTCACAGCCCTTGGCCACGATCTGACCGGGCTTGGCGAAGATGCACTGGCCCGGGTTCGTCGGCAACATATGGGGGTGGTATTCCAATCCTTCCACCTGATTCCCACAATGACGGCCCTTGAAAACGTGGCAACGCCGTTGGAACTTGCAGGCGTCAGCGATGCCTTCACGCGGGCTGGCGAAGAACTTGCCGCAATGGGTCTTGAGGATCGGATGCACCATTACCCCGCACAACTGTCGGGGGGTGAGCAACAACGGGTGGCCCTGGCTCGCGCGGCAGCCCCACGGCCCGACATACTTCTCGCCGATGAACCAACCGGCAACCTCGATGGTGCCACGGGTGCCGCGATCATGGACCTGCTCTTCGGATTGAACGAACGTCACGGCGCAACGCTCATCCTGGTCACGCACGCCCCCGAACTCGCGGCCCGCTGCGACAGGACAGTTCGGCTTCATGACGGCCAGATCGTGCCCGAAGGCGCACCGGCATGAGTTTCGCCAACGCCCGCACCATCGCACGGCGCGAATTGCGCGGCGGGCTTCATGGCTTTCGCATTTTCCTGTTGTGCCTCACGCTTGGCGTTGCGGCCATCGTGGCTGTTGGCAGTGTGCGCGAGGCCATCCGCGCCGGACTTCAACAGGAAGGCGCCACGCTTTTGGGCGGCGATGCCGAGTTGGAGTTGACCTATCGGTTTGCGACAGAAGACGAACGCGCCTGGATGGAGGATAAGGCAAGCGCGGTCGCCGAACTGGTCGACTTTCGTTCGATGGCCGTCTTCGGAGCCGGAGACACCGCCGAGCGGGGGCTGACCCAGGTCAAGGCCGTGGATGGCGCCTATCCGCTCCTTGGCCAGGTGATCCTGGACCCCGAGATGCCGTTGACCACCGCGCTGGACGGCACGGAGGACCTGCCGGGCGCGGTCATGGCGCCCCTTTTGATCGCGCGCATGGGGATGAAGCCTGGCGACCGGTTTCAGCTTGGGGCGCAAAGCTTCGTGCTGATGGCCGCCTTGCGCGAAGAACCCGACGATGCAGGCGGCGGGTTCAGCCTTGGCCCGCGCACCATCGTACGCACAGCCGACCTTGCCGAAAGCGGCCTGATCCAGCCCGGCACATTGTTCGAAACCGAATACAAGCTGCGCCTTGCCCCCGAAGCTGACCTTGATGCCTTGGAGCGCGAGGCCGAAACGCGCTTTACCGGCGTCAGATGGCGCGACCGACGCAATGGCGCGCCCGGCATCCAGGTATTTGTCGATCGTCTAAGCTCGTTCCTTGTCCTTGTCGGCCTTGCTGGCCTGGCGGTTGGCGGGGTCGGCATTTCGGCCGCGGTGACGTCCTATCTCGACCGAAAGACCGAAGTCATCGCCACATTGAAAACCCTCGGCGCCGACAGCCGGACGATTTTTCAAACCTATTTCCTGCAGATCGGGGCCATGACCCTGATCGGACTGGCGCTTGGCCTGGCACTCGGCGGAGCGCTGCCGCTGGTCCTGGCTCCGGTGATCGAGGCCCGATTGCCGATGCCTGCCGTCTTCTCGCTTCACCCCCGGCCCCTGGCCGAAGCGGCGGTCTATGGGATGCTGGCGGCGTTGATTTTCACGCTCTGGCCACTGGCACGCGTCGAAGACGTGCGGGCGGCCACGTTGTTTCGCGACAGCACGGGCGACATCCGGGGCTGGCCGCGCGCGCGCTGGATCGTGCTGACAGCGATGTTGGTGCTGCTTCTCGTCACTCTTGCCGCCTATTGGTCGGGTCTCTGGAAGCTTACCTTTGGGGCCGCCGGGGGCGTGATCGTCGCATTTGCGGGGCTTGTTCTGGCTGCCCGGGGCGTCAGGTGGCTGGCCCGGCGCCTTGCATCGCGCTTTCAAGGTCAAAGCGCGATCCGCCTTGCCCTTGGCGCCGTCGCCAGCCCGGGCGGAGAGGCGACATCGGTTGTTCTGTCCCTTGGTCTTGGGCTCAGTGTTCTGGCGGCCGTGGGGCAGATCGACGCCAACTTGAAAGACGCCATCACCCGCGATCTGCCGATCCGCGCACCGTCCTTCTTCATGGTCGATATCCAACCCGGCCAGATCGACGATTTCCAGACCCGTCTTGGCGACAGACCCACAGTCAGCAAGGTCGAAAGTGCCCCGATGCTGCGCGGAATCATCACCGAAATAAACGGTCGGCCCGCCGACGAGGTCGCGGGGCCGCACTGGGTTCTGCGCGGCGACCGTGGCGTGACTTATTCCGACCGTCCGCCCGAAGGCACCAAAATTACCCATGGCGACTGGTGGCCCGAAGGCTATGGAGGCCCTGCGCAAGTCAGTTTTGCCACCGAGGAAGCCCTGGAACTTGGCCTTGAACTGGGTGACGAGATCACCGTCAACATCCTTGGCCGCGACATCTCCGCAAAAGTCACCAGCTTTCGCGAGGTCGATTTTTCGACGGCGGGCATCGGCTTCATCCTGTCGATGAACCCCGGCGCCCTGGCTGGCGCACCCCATAGCTTTATCTCGACCGTCTATGCAGATGCCAAGGCCGAACCGGCAATCCTGCGCGATATCTCGTCGACCTACCCCAACATCACCGCCATCAGTGTCAAAGACGCCATCACGCGTGTCAGCGATATCCTCTCCGGCATCGCCGCCGCCATCACCTATGGCGCCCTTGCCACGCTGATCACCGGCGGCGTTGTCCTGATCGGGGCCGCCGCCGCAGGCGTCCACGCCCGCACCTACGAGGCTGCCATCCTGAAAACGCTCGGTGCCTCTCGCCGCACGGTATTGCACAGCTTTGCTCTGCGCGCCGCGCTTCTCGGCGCGGCGGCGGGATTGGTCGCCATCGTAGCGGGTGGCCTAGCCGGATGGGGCGTGATGCGCTTCGTTATGGAGACCGAATACAGCTTTGAACCGGTGTCGGCCCTTCTGATCGTGACGGGTGGCGTTCTGGCGACCCTTGTTTCGGGGCTCCTGTTCGCCTGGAGGCCTCTGGCGGCACGTCCGGCCCGGATTCTGCGCGCGCGCGAGTAATCGACAGGCAAAATCCAGGCGAATTCCCGGCACTTTTTCCCAATGCATCGGGGTCAAGGGCTGGACAATCCGGCCCTGACGTCCAAGCATCGCACAAACGATCAGGGAGAACTGCCATGAAACTGATGACAACAACCGCCGCCCTCATGCTCATTGCCACGGGCGCCATCGCCCAGAACGATTGCGTCACCGGGAAAACCCTGGAAGACGGCAAACTGACCATCGCGACCGGAAACCCCGCCTATTACCCCTGGGTCATGGACGATGCGCCCGAATCAAAACAAGGCTTCGAGGCCGCCGTCGCCTACGCTGTGGCCAACGAAATGGGGTTTTCTGACGATCAGGTGGTCTGGGTACGCTCGTCTTTCGACCAGGCCATCCAACCCGGTGCCAAGGATTTCGACTTCAACCTCCAGCAATACTCGATCACCGAAGAACGCGACGAAATCGTGGACTTCTCGGAACCCTATTACTCCGCCGCCATGGCCGTACTGACACGCCAGCCCGTGGTCGACGGCGGGGCCGAAGCCAGCGTTGCCTCTCTGCAAGGATTGATCTGGGGGGCGGATGCCAACACCACGGCCGTGCCAATCCTGAACGAGGTGGTGCAGCCCGACAAGGAACCCTTGCTTTACGGTGAAAACATCGACGTCGTCGAGGCCATGAAAGCCAACCAGATCGACGCCGCCCTCTTCGATCTGCCGACTGCGCTCTATCTTTCGGCGGTTGTGCTTGAAGACGGCGTCATCCTTGGCCAATTCCCTGCCGACCGCAGCGAAAGCCCCGACGAATTCGGCCTCTTGATGGAAGAGGGCAATCCCCTGAAGTCCTGTGTGGATGCAGCAATCAACGCCCTGAAAGCCAGCGGAGAACTTGCCGCCATCGAGGCACAATGGCTTTCTGAAACCACCGGCGTCCCGGTTATCAAGTAAATCCGGGCCGTGCCAACGCGGCGACAGATCTACGAATCACGAGTCCGGCGGCGGTCAGCGATGGTCGCCGGCGGCTCGACCTTGGCCGTCTTGATCGCGCTCTTCATCCTCATTCCGCTTGCGCCCGGATGGCCTGCCGTCAAGAAAAGCTTCTTTAATGGCGCCGTTTTCGCAAAGACCTTTCCCGGCCTATTGGACGCCTTTCTTCTGGACGTCGCCATCTTCGCCTGGTCGGCGCCCTTGATCTTCTTTCTGGGGCTTCTGATCGCGCTTGCCCGCGACGCGCACTCGCCCGCGCTCTATCCCGTCCGGCTTTTCGGCATCGTGTTCACCGATGTGTTTCGTGGCGTGCCGGTGATCCTGGTGATCTATCTCGTCGGCTTCGGCGTGCCTGGCCTGGGCCTGCCCCGCCCCTGGAACTCACCCTATATCTGGGGCACCGTGGCGCTTGTCCTGACCTATTCCGCCTATGTCGCCGAAGTCTTTCGCACCGGCATCGAAAGCGTTCACCAAAGCCAAAGATCGGCTGCGGCCTCGCTTGGTCTCTCCAATGCCGACACCATGCGCTATGTGGTTCTGCCCCAGGCCGTGCGCCGTGTGGTCCCGGCCAACATGAACCTCTTCATCGCCCTGCAAAAAGACGTGGCCCTTCTGTCTTTCATCGGCCCGGTCGAAATCTTCCGCCAAGCCGGAGTCTACAAGTCGCTGATGGCCAATTTCACTCCCTATGTCGGCGCAGCGCTGATCTTTCTCGCTATCACGATCCCCGCCACACGCTATGCCGACCACCTGATGGCCCGGGAACGGCGGGCCAAGTCCTGATGGCGCTTCTCGAAACCAGAAACTTAAGGAAAAGCTTCGGCGAAAACGCGGTTTGCCGCGGCATCGACCTTAGAATCGAAACCGGCCAGATGGTCTGCCTGATCGGCGCTTCGGGGTCCGGCAAGTCAACGTTGCTTAGGTGCCTGAACCTGCTTGAGCCCATTGACGACGGTGTGATCCTTCTGGATGGCGACGACATCTCGGTTCCCGGGCTCGATCCGCAACCCGTGCGCCAGCGGATTGGCATGGTCTTCCAAAGCTTCAACCTGTTTCCCCATATGTCTGCCGTCGAAAACGTCATGCTCGCCCCCCGCCGGGTCCACAACCGAAGTCGCGAGGAACTTACGGGCGAGGTCACCGCTTTGTTCCAGCGCTTCGGCCTTGGCGACCGGATGGAACATTATCCCGAACAACTCTCCGGCGGCCAACAGCAACGGGTGGCTATCGTGCGCGCACTCGCGATGAAGCCCCAGATCATGCTCTTTGATGAAATCACCTCCGCCCTTGACCCTGAACTCGTGGGCGAGGTCCTCGACGTCCTGCGCCAACTGCGCGGCGAGGGCATGACCATGGTTCTGGCCACCCACGAAATGGGCTTTGCCCGCGAACTGGCCGACAAGGTCTGCTTTCTCGATGGCGGCGTAATCCTTGAAGAAGGCCCGCCCGAACAGCTTTTCTCGACCCCCCGCGAAGACCGCACGAGGGCCTTCCTGTCGCGCGTCCTCTGAACCTTCATCTTGCCAAAAATATGCACGTCCCGACTAATGCCCACGCGCCCCTTGGCCGAATAAGGGCTCACTCGTCCACCACATCGCGGTGCGGGCGGTCGATCATCTCGTAACGCAACAGATCGGCCATATCGCGGGGATCGCGGACTCGGGGTTCCCTGCGCCGCACCAGGCGGGCAAGCAGTGCTTCGTCGCTCTTCCAGGCGGCCTCGGCCTCTTCAACGCTCACAAACCGGAAGCGGATCTCATCGCCTGCGACAGCCTGGGCGATCCGCGGCAGATCGGCGGGCAAAACCGTCCCGATCCGGGGATAGCCCCCCATGGTCTGACACTCAGCCAAGAGAACATAGGGCGTGCCGTCTCCGGTCATCTGGATATCGCCCTCCGAGATGAAATCCGACACCTGGTGCAACTGCGCGCCCACGGAAAACGGCGCCCCGTCGTGGTCCAGCCGCACACCCTGCCGGTTCGCCCGGGTGCTGCGGTGAAAAACCGTTGCCTCGAACGTCTGCCGGGTTTCGGCAGGAAACATCTCGGTCTGAGGCCCGGGCATCACCCGAAGAGGCGCTGTTGTTGCGGCCATCTGCGGAAGGCGCATTGGCCCCTGCCCTTTTTTCTGCGACGCGGCGACCGGCAATCGGTCCCCGGCAACCACCGCCCGGCCCAGTCCCGCGATCCGGTGAAACCCGCGCCCGCCAAGTTCGAACGGGGTCTCGATGCCACCGCCCAGATGCAGATATCCATAGACCCCAACATCGGCGCTTCCGATGTCCAGCACGGACCCCGGCGCGGCCAGATAACTCGCTCGGCCCTCAATCGGCGCACCATCCAAGGTTGCCTTCATCCGCGCGCCGGTCAGCGCGAACCACATGCCTGCCTCTAAGCGAAATCGCCCGCCAACGCCCGCCATCTCAAGTGCTGCCGCCCCCAAGGGCTGATCCAAAAGCGCAACGCCCTCGATATAGGCCAGCCGATCTACCGCACCGCCGCGCGACAAGCCCACGCCAAGTCCACCTGCACGCCCGGCATCCTGAACCGCCACCAAGGGGCCCGCGCGCTCGACGATCACGCTCATGGCAAGGGTTCCGAGCGCGCGCCGCCAAGTGCCGTCCCCTCGTTCAGAAGGTTCTGAAGGTCGCTTGCCGACACCGCTTCGAATTGCATCTCGTCGCCCGCGCGCAGCGGCAGCGGCACCTCGGCGGCAGGGTCATGGCAGCGAAACGCCGTCCGTCCGACCTGCCGCCATCCCGTGGGGGCGGCGTTTGCAAAGGGGATGACCTGGCGCACGGCCACCACGACAGCCCCACGCGGCACTTCCGGCGTGACGTCGCTTTGGCGTGGAATGTCCCAATGGGGGGGAAGAAATCCAAGGTAGGGTTGGCCCGGCGCGAACCCAAGCGCCAGAACCCGCAAGCGCGCACCGCAGATCTCGTCAACCGCAACTTCCGCACTGACCCCGGCAGCCTCGGCACTCGCTTCAAGGTCCGGACCGAAAGCGCCACCGAAACTTGCCGGCACCCGCCACAGACGACGCCCCTCGGGCAGATCAGACTCTAACCAGTCCCGGTCACCCAAAAGGCCTTGCATCTCGTCTTCCAGCGTGGCCCGGCGCAGGATATCGGGGCGAAACCTCAGGTACACCGATGTCAGCGAGGTTGCAGTTTCGACCACACCCTCCGGTGCGGCCCGCTCCAGTGCGGCCCGAAAAGCCAGGGCGGCCCGGTTGGCAGGCTCGCTCAACCGACCCGAAAACCGGACAAGCACCCCGTCGGGTCCAAGGGGAAGAAGCTCAGGCTCAGACATCGCTCAACCATTCCACAGCCGGCCATGGAAGAAAACGCCCGATCAATCCCAACAGCCCTAGGCCATCCAGGCCCTCGCGACGCCGAAGGCGGCGCAACTCACCACGGAATCGGGTGGCCCGCGTAGTCAAAAAATCCGCCCGAATGCTCAGGACCTAGCCCCTCGATGACCGACACCAGATCGGCGGCGGCCTTTGTCGGAGGCACGCGATCGTGGCTTCTGGCATAGGCTTCGGTGAAATCCGTGGCCACGGTGCCCGGATGGAACGCCACTGCGATCGCTTTTGGGTGGGTGCGTTGCAACTCCACGCTCGCACCCCGGATCAACTGGTTCAGTGCCGCCTTCGATGCCCGATAGGAATGCCAGCCACCCAATCGGTTGTCCCCAATGGACCCGACCCGCGCCGACAAGGCCGCGAACACGGCGCGCCTGTCTTTTGGCATCAGGGAAAGCGCGTGCTTCAACACCAACAACGGCCCGACAGCGTTCAGGCGAAACTGGTCAACCAAGGCATCCGGCGTCACCGCACGGATCGTCTTTTCCGGCCCCTGTCCATTGATCTCCAAGGCCCCGGTTGCCACGAAAACAAGCTCGAACTGACCGTCGATGCTGCCCAGTTTGTCGCGAACCAAGGTTTCATCCGTCACATCCAGCCCGTCCCGGGACCGCGACAGGCCCACGACCTCCCAGCCCCGCGCCTGCAACTCGGCCGACACGGCCCGACCGATCCCCCCTGACGCACCAATCACCAAGGCCCGCATGTCGCTCCTCCCGATCCCCGTTTTCCCAAAGCTAGGTCAAAATCCACTTTGGGCGAGGCTCGATTTCCCGGTGTTTCAGACTTGACGCGATGCGTTCCACCCACTACCAGAGCCTTCGCTTTTGGCGGAGTAGCTCAGTTGGTTAGAGCAGTGGAATCATAATCCATGTGTCGGGGGTTCAAGTCCCTCCTCCGCTACCAAACCCCTTGAGTCTCATGCCGCAATGACAGGGGATCTCCATGGCCATGCCCACAACACCTTCCTTCCGGCTTGACGGTCGGCGCGCGCTTGTGACCGGCGCATCCTCCGGCATTGGCCAGGCCTGCGCGATTGCCCTGGGCGATGCGGGCGCCCATGTGGTGGCTGCAGCGCGGCGCGCCGACAAGCTTGCCGAAACCGTGGCCGAGATCGAAACCCGCGGCGGTAGTGCCGAAGCGCATGCCTTCGATCAAACCAACCTTTCCACCATGGCCGACACCTTTCGCGACAGGGGGCCTTTTGATGTCGTGCTGAACTCGGCTGGCCTGGCGCGGCACGGGCCTTCGCTTGACACCCAGCCCGAGGATTATGACGCTGTGATGAACGTCAACCTGCGCAGCGCCTATTTTCTATCCCTTGGGGCTGCGAAAGCGATGATCGCGCAGGGCAAGGGTGGCAGTATCATCCACATCTCGTCACAGATGGCCCATGTGGGTGGACCGGAACGCGCCGTCTATTGCGCCGCCAAGCACGGGATGGAGGGTATGTGCAAGGCGATGGCCATCGAATGGGGCAGCCACAAGATCCGCATCAACACCATTTGCCCGACCTTCATCCTGACCGATTTCACCCGGAAGGCCTTCGAGGATCCGGATCGCCGCGCGTGGATCGAGGGCATGATCAAGCTTGGCCGCCCGGGCGAGGTCGAAGACATCATGGGCGCGGCAGTTTATCTCGCTTCCGACGCTTCGGCCCTGGTTACAGGCACCTCTATGCTGATCGACGGCGGCTGGACGGCAGAATAATGATCGACCCTTTCACCTGAACCACACCCAATGGCCGCAAGGTCTCGATCCCTCTGGTTTGGGTCACCGGCCTTTTCGGCGTGGCACCATCGGCGCGGCCAGTGTGCCGCCAAAGCGTGTCCAAGTCGGCAGGCACCGCCCTTCTTGCGGCGTTTCTCCGCGCGTCATGCCAATCAGCATTTCGGCGGCAGCCTCGCCCATTTGCCGGTGAGGTACCCGCACGGTCGTCAGTTTCGGGGTCACCAGGCGCGCCAGTTCAATGTCATCAAACCCGGTGATCGATACCTCACCCGGCACACTCAGCCCCCGTTCGCCTGCGCGGCGCAATGCCCCGGCGGCCAGAACATCGTTGCCGCAGATCACAAGCGACGGGCGCGCAACCACCATCAGACGATCAAAGGCATCGGCCCCGTTCAGGACGCTGTATTCGGTTTCCTCGATGGCCAGATCCTCGGGGTTCATCCCGGCCGCAGAGACAGCCGCGCGGATACCCTCGATCCGTCCTCTTGCCCTGTCGTTGCCTTCGGTGGGCGCGGTGATTACCCCGATCCGGCTGTGCCCCAGTTCAATCGCGTGCGAGGCCAGTGCTTCCATCGCGGCACGGTTGTCAAAGCCGATCGACAGACGCTCCGGACTATAGGCCCAGGCGATCAGCACCGGCACGTTCTGCGTTCGAAGGAACTGATAGACTGCCGGATCCCGATCGTGGCCGATCAGCAAAATCCCGTCGGCCCCGCGCGCGACCAGAGCCCGGATCTGGGCCTCTTCGATATCACGGTCATAGGATGAACTGGCGACCAGCAACATGAACCCGTCTTCGCCCAACCGTTCCTGAAAGGCCTGCAGGCCCTGGGCAAAGATCGCGTTCTCCATCGTGGGGATCACCGCGCCGATGGTCTGGGTTCGCCTGGCCGCCAACGCTCGGGCAGAAAAGTTCGGTGCATATCCCAGTTCTCGCACCGTCTTCATCACCTTCTCGCGCGTTTTGGCCACCACTTTGTCGGGTGAGTTCAGGCAACGGGACACGGTCGCCGTCGACACGCCCGCCCGCTTTGCCACGTCTTCCAATGTCGGTGCCGAAACCACTGCAATCACCTTCCATGAATCACTTGCAAATCCAAATGTAAGCGCTTACACAGCAAAGAATCAAGGGGAGTCGCCGATGGCACGCGAATATTTGAAAAAAGCCACACTGACCTCGACGTCGGACGCGGCGGATGTGCGCGACACGGTGCAATCCATCCTCGACGACATCGAAAAGGGCGGCGACAAGGCAGCGATGGAGTATGCCGCCAAGTTCGACCGCTACGACGGCAACGTCGTTCTGACGGCGGAAGAAATCAAAGCTGCCGGCGCCCTTGTTCCCGACCGCTTGAAAGAAGACATCCAATTCGCCCATGACAATGTGCGCCGTTTTGCCGAAGCGCAGAAAAGCACGCTGCAGGACATCGAACTTGAAGTCGTGCCCGGCCTCGTCGCCGGTCAAAAGGCAATCCCAATCAACGCCGCTGGCTGCTATGTGCCCGGCGGCCGCTATAGCCATATCGCCAGCGCCATCATGACAGTGACAACGGCCAGGGTCGCTGGTTGTGGCAGCATCGTTGTTGCCTCGCCGCCCCGTCCCAAGGTCGGAATTGCGCCCGCCATCGTTTACGCCGCCCATATCTGCGGCGCTGACACGATCCTTGCCTTGGGCGGGGTTCAAGGCGTTGCTGCCATGACCTTCGGGCTTTTCGACCTGCCCAAGGCCAACATCCTTGTCGGCCCCGGCAACCAGTTCGTGGCCGAGGCCAAGCGTATTCTCTTTGGCCGGGTCGGTATCGACATGTTCGCTGGCCCCACCGACTCGCTTATCCTTGCCGACAAATCCGCCGATGCCGAAATCGTCGCCGCCGATCTCGTGGGTCAGGCCGAGCATGGTTACAACTCCCCGGTCTGGCTGGTCACCGACGATCGCCCGCTTGCCGATGACGTGATGCGCATGGTTCCCGAACTCATCGCCGATCTGCCCGAGGTCAACCGACAGAACGCCGAAGCCGCCTGGCGCGATTATGCCGAGGTGATCCTTTGCGCCGACCGCGAAGAAATGGCCGCGACTTCGGACGAATATGCACCCGAACACCTGACCGTGCAGGCCGAGGACCTGGACTGGTGGCGTGATCGCCTGACCTGCTATGGCTCGCTGTTCCTTGGCGAAGAAACCACCGTTGCGTTCGGCGACAAGGCAACAGGCACCAACCACGTGCTGCCGACATCGGGGGCGGCGTCCTATACAGGCGGGCTTTCGGTCCACAAGTTCATGAAGATCGTGACCTGGCAGCGGGCCACCCGCGAAGGCTCGCGGCCCGTGGCCGAGGCGACAGCGCGGATTTCACGGCTAGAGGGCATGGAAGGCCACGCGCGCACCGCCGACATTCGGCTGGCCAAATATTTCCCCGGCGTGAATTTCGATTTGTCGGCAGATGGTTAGCGCCTTGTCGGAAACTGACATCAAGGGCAGCGCCCGACCCTCAATGCAAGGCACAGCATGATGAAAGCCCTTGTCTACACCGGCCCCGAACGCCTTGACTACCGCGACGTGGCCGACCCCGCGCCCGGCAGTGACGATGCCCTGGTCCGCATCGAAAGCGTCGGTATCTGCGGCAGCGACATGCACGCCTATCTCGGGCACGACGAACGCCGCCCCGCTCCACTGATCCTTGGTCACGAAGCCTGCGGGATAATCGAAGGCGGCGAACGCGACGGCACCCGTGTTACCATCAACCCGCTGGTCGCCTGCGGCACCTGCCCCGCCTGCCGCGAAGGGCGCGGCAACATTTGCCCCAAGCGCCAGATCATTTCTCTGCCGCCCCGCGAAGGCGCCTTTGCCGAACGGGTCGCCATGCCCAAGGCCAACCTTGTTGCGGTCCCCGACGGCATCGCTCCCGAAAAAGCCGCCCTTGCCGAACCCATTGCTTGCGGCTGGCATGCCGTGCGCCTTGGCCTACGTGCGCTTGGCACCTCTGAAGCCCGCACTCTTGTCATTGGCGGCGGCGCAATCGGCCTCGGAGCCGCGCTGTCGGCCAAGGCCCAGGGGATCAGTGACGTCACGATCATCGAACCCCATGACGGGCGTCGCGCCGTTCTGCTCGGGTCCGGCCAAAACGCCCTTCCGCCAAGTGACCTTGATGAAGCCGACCTTTTTGACATGGTGATCGACGGCGTCGGATTTGCGGCCACCCGCGCAACGGCGACCAAACACGCCAAACCCGGCGGCGTGATCACCCACATCGGCCTTGGCGAAGCCACCGGAGGTCTCGATATCCGCCGCATGACGCTGCAAGAGATCACCTTCATCGGCACCTATACCTATACCGCCCAGGATTTCCGCGACACCGCCGCAGCCATCTTCGACGGGCGCCTCGGCGCCCTTGACTGGACCGAACCCCGCGCCCTGGCCGATGGTGCGCGCGCGTTCAAGGACATCCGCGAGGGTCGCGTCAACGCGCCCAAGATCATCCTCTACCCCGAAGGAGTGCCCGTGTGAGCATCGACAAAAGGATAACCGAAGACCTGGTATCGAAAGGGATCGGCTTCGTGACCACTGTGCCCTGCAAACAGCTTGCCGGTGTCATCGACGAAATCGACCGGCACCCCGAGATCAAGCACGTGCCCTCGAACAAGGAAGACGAAGGCATGGGCCTCTGCGCCGGGGCCTGGATGGGCGGAATGCGGCCCGCGATCATCATGCAGAACACGGCGCTTGGCGTCACACTCAACACGCTGGCAACGCTCACCCAGTTCTATCGCATGCCCCTGCCGATGCTGATTTCCTATCGCGGCGAACTGCGCGAACCGGTCGCCTGCCAGGTGGAAATGGCCTTGCATACCAAAGCCTTGCTGGCCCAGATGCTGATCCCGACCTATCACTTCCACAAACAAGCGGACGTCGAGGAACTGCCGATGATCCTTGACCATGCGTTCATGTCCAACAAGCCGGTCGCCATCCTGACCGATGCAAACTTCTGGGGAGGCTATGGCGACCAATGATCCGTTCTGAAATCCTGAAAGACATCGCCCCGATCCTGCGTGACCAGCTTGTGATCTGCAACATCGGCATTCCCAGCCAGGAACTCCATGCCATCGACGACCAGTCAACGAACTTTTACATGCTGGGCACCATGGGGCTGGCCTCCTCGATCGGTCTTGGCCTCGCCATGGTGCAACCAAAGCCCGTCATCGTGATCGACGGCGACGGTTCGGTTCTGACGAACCTCGGCACATTGCCGACCATCGGCAACAACGCGCCTTCGAACTACATCCTTCTGATCATCGACAACGGCTCCTACGGCTCGACCGGCGACCAGCCGACCTATACGGGGCGCAAAACTTCGCTGACGGGTATGGCCAAGGCCGCAGGTTGCGATCGGGTGGTGGAATGCCAGGCCGAAGACACCGGCGCCGTCCTGCAAGAAGCGCTGGACGCCCAGGAAGCCACCGTCATCGTCTGTAAATGCGAAAGCGGCAACGCCAAGATGCCGGTGATCACCATGGACCCGGTCGTGATCCGCGACCGCTTCATGAAGGCGGTTCAGGCCTAACCCAAAACACCTCTCGCGGGCGCCCCAGGGCTCCCGCGCGCGGCAAAATCTGCCGTCAGGGCGCTTTCCATCCCAATCCCCGGCTGATGACGGCCGCCGTATCAAGAACCTGCCGCTTTACTTTCGCAGGCACCCTGTCGGCCACCTTCGTTGCGCTGATGGCCGCGACGATTGCGCCGGACATATCGAAAATGGGCGCAGCCACACTGCAAAGACCACTTTCAAAGCTGCCGATGTGGATGACGCAAGACGCATTGCGGTCGTCCTCCCATGACTTCAGCGCCGAATTGAGCACGCCCTGGGGCTGGTCGACCAATAGCCGCCGGATCTCGGGTTCGCTTTTCTGCACCAGTAACACGCGCCCCATGGCGGTGCGGGTTGCGGGAAGACGGCTACCCACGTGAACCAGCGATGACAGCCCGTCGGATGCCGGCAGCCGGATCAGGTACAAGACGTGCCGTCCGTCCAGCACGCCAAGATGACACGACCAATCCTGCGCATCGCGCAAGCTTTCCAGCGGCGACTGCGCAACCTCCAGAAGCTCGCGACTGGCCAGATACCCATAGCTAAGCCGCAGAACCGCCGGACCAAGCCGGTAATGATGACCATCGCGCACGGGTAGAAGAAAACCTTCCTGCACAAGGGTATGAACGCTGCGAAACACTGCCGAACGGGTGATGCCAAGCGCGGCGGCCAACTGGCTTAGGGTCTGCTCGGGCTTCTGCGGCGTAAAGCACTGCAACAGGGTCAATCCGCGCAGCAGGCCGGGCACCGTATAGGGATCTTTCTCTGCCAAGTGTTTCACCTGTAAAACGCTTCCTTCCCAACAAAACGGAAAAAACTAGCATCGGGTCAAGCAATTTCAGGAGGATCCCGTGATGAATGTCGTCTCGAAGACCGAAGCGAGCCTTGCAGACCAGATCCGCGCCCACACAGGCCGCTTCACCGACAAGGCCTTTGATTGGAACGCCTTTCCTTCCAACGCAGGGTTCGATGAACTGGCCCGCGCCCAGATGCGCTATATCGGGGCGGGCGGTTCGCCCAAGGTGGGGGATCCCGCGACGCTGAAGGCCGACAATTTCACCCTAAGCCTGATCTACAAGGAACCGGGCCGCTATGCCGCCTGCCACAGCCACGAGATCGAAGAAAGCTTCCTGATCATTTCGGGTGCCCTGATCGTCGGCTGGGAAAAGGACGGCGACGTGGTCGAGGTGAACCTTGGTCCGAAAGACATGATCCTGAACGCGCGTGAGATTGGCCACGGGTTCCGGGTGGACGGTGTGGAACCCGTTGTCATGTCGATTTCCGTCGATGTGGGCAAACCTCTGCCGCCGGTCTATCACTATCATCCCAAGGACCATCCCCCCGAACTGGCCCGCACCTTCGGGGCCGAGCCGGGCAAGACGATGCCTTACGATCCCTCAGGGGATCATCCGATCCAAAAGCTGATGGGTGACTATGTTGTCCGCCACGCCGAACTGCCGACAATCTGGGAAGACGCCGGTTTTACGCGCAAAGTCTATGTGGGCGACGCACCCGGCGCGATCCAGCACGACACCTGCCGCAAGGAAATGTGGGGCCTGCCGGTCGGCGCGCGTCTTGCACCGTTTACACGCTCGGTCGAGGACGCCTATCTTTGCCTTGACGGCAGTGTCGAGGTTGTTTGGGTAGACGAAGATGGTCACGAAGTCTCGGTCGAACTGGGGCCGCGCGATCTGGTCAAAACGCCTGCCGGTCAGGCGCACTATCTGCGCAACCCCGGTGCCGGTGCCGCCTCGGTCTGGACAGTGATTGGCACCGCGGACGACGATGGCGCGATATACAGGAAGGGGTAAGGGAAGATGAGCGATCAGAATACCGCCGCCGCCAAGCCGGACGCCTTCAAGGCTCGCATGGCCGAAGCCCAGGCCGCAGGCCGCCCGGAGCTTGCACACCAAAGCCTGGGTCGCGCTCTGAGCGAAGACGAGCACGCCTTGGCCGACGCACTGATGGAGGCCTATTCCGAAGGTGCCGAAAGCCAGGGCGCCCTCGCCAAAGCGCTGACGGCCAAGGGCGTGGCCCGGCCCTCGTCGGGTACGGCTGACTGGACAGCCAAGAACCTGGGCGAAGAACTGAAGGCGCTGAATACCGACCTGGATCAGGCGTACCAGGATCACGGCTTCGGGGCCTGAAACAGGAGAGAGACGCACAATGGCTTTGTCACCAGAAATGAAATCCCGGATCGAAGACCGCGTGAACGAGGGCGTGCGCGACTACTGGTATCCGGTTGCCAAATCGGTCGAGATCCGCGCAGACCGCCCCTATGGCGTGGTCGCACTGGGGGAAAAACTGGTGCTCTGGCGCGGTGCGGATGGTCAGATAAACTGCATCGACGACTTTTGCCCGCACCGTGGCGCTCCGCTGAGTTACGGGGAAATCCACGGCGGACACATCGGCTGCCGCTATCACGGCGTCGTCGTCGATGGCACGGGCACCGTACAGCAGGTTCCCGCCATGCCCGATTGCCCGATGGAAGGACGCAAGGCGCTCAGATCCTATCACGTGCAGGAACACGGCGATGCGGTCTTCGTCTTCATGTCCGCAAGCGAGGCAACCGAACCGCCCGACCTGCCGCTTTCCGCCGAACTTCTTGACCCGGATTGGACAGGGTTCCTTTGCACCGCGATCTGGGACGTGAACTATCGCTACGCCCTCGACAACCTCGCCGATCCCATGCACGGCTGTTACCTCCATGCCGACAGCTTCACACTGGCCTTCGGATCGAAACAGGACCTTCTGCAACTGGACAACCACGAAGACGGGTTCCGCGTCAGCCGCGTCGGTCAGGTGGGCGAGAATTTCGACTGGGTTGAATTCGAAACGCCCGAGGGCGGCATGTACTGCCATCTGGACATTCCCTATCCCCCGTCCGCCGGACCCGGCGGGCACATGCGAATAGTCGGCTATGTCCTTCCGATGGCGCCAAGAAAGTGCAAGGTCTTCTTCTGGCGGATGCGCAAGGTACAAGAATTTGAACGGGACAGTTGGCGGTTTCTCTATCGCACCCGGCTGGAAGCACGCCATTGGAACGTTCTGGAACAGGACCGCGTGATGCTGGAAGGCATGCCCGATGACGCGCGCCGCCGTGAAATGCTGTATCAGCACGACATCGGCCTTGCCCATCTGCGCCGCGCCCTGAACCGCGCCGCCCGCGATCAGCTAGAGGCCGAGGATGCCGCCGGGAACGTGGCCGCGGAATGACATTGGAAAACAGGCACGTTCTGATCACCGGTGCCGCCCGTGGTCTGGGGGCCGTCGTCGCGCGACACCTTTCCGAACAGGGCGCGCGCCTGACGCTGGCCGACATTGCAGAAGACGAAGGCCGCGAAGTGGCCAAAACGCTTTCCGCCACCTTCCACCCGGTCGACCTGCGCGACCCCGACAGTATCCAGACGCTGGCTACGTCGCTGGACGGCCCTTTGCATGGTCTGCTCAACAACGGAGCAATCGCCACCGGCATCGGCGGCGTCCCCTTTGAAGATGTCGAAATCGACACCTGGGACCGTGTGATGGAAGTCAACGTGCGCGGCACCTGGCTGATGACCCGCGCGATGGCTCCCGCACTTCGGGCCTCGGGCTCGGGGCGGATCGTCAACGTGGCCTCGGACACCGCCCTTTGGGGCGCCCCCAATCTTATGAGCTATGTCGCCTCGAAAGGCGCCGTCATCTCGATGACCCGCGCCCTGGCGCGTGAACTTGGCCCCGATGGCATCGGCGTGACAGCGATTGCGCCGGGAATACTGACAACCGAAAGCACCGAGTACGTTCCACAGGCGCGCCACGATCAATACGAACGGGGACGTGCCGTTCCCGGGCCACAACCGCCCGAGGATGTCGCAGGCACAGTGGCCTTTCTTCTAAGCGAAGCGGCATTGACGCTGACGGGCCAGGTTCTACCGGTGAACCGGGGATTCGTTTTCACATGACAGATGCGGAAGCGCTTCTGGACGATCTGAAACGTCCCTGGCGCCATGGCGAACACGTCGACGCGCGGGGGCTGGTATTGGATGAACCGCTGGTGCTGGACGGTTTGGAGGTTCGGGGATTCGACTTGTCAGACGCAGTGTTGGGTGCCGGTCTCAGCGCGCGCGGCACTCGATTTCGCGGGCTGGCGTGGATGCGCGGCACCACGGTACAAGGCGATTGCGATCTGACCGGTGCAAGCTTCCGCACCGATTTTCGTGCCGATCGGATGGCTTCGGGTGACGTCATGCTGGACGCTTGTAACCTTCAGGGCGTGCTGTCGCTGGCCGGGGCGAAACTGTCGTCCCTGTCCCTCCAAAACGCCCTGATCATGGCAAACCTGACGCTGGAAAACGCCCGGATCGACGGAACGGTCAATCTCTCGGGGGCTGAAATCCTGGGTGGGCTCTGGACAGCCCAAGCTAAGCTCGGGGCACTCATCGACGCCGACGCCGACATCTCGGGCCGGGTACGCCTGCCCGGCTAGACCGCCAGTTTTGCCTCTGCTTCGGCGTCAAGTTCGGCCAGCCTGCCATAAAACCCATCAACCTTGGCCTGCGCCCCATCACGCATCTCGGCGTTGCGCGCCTCAATGTCGCCCTCGACCTCGCGGGCACCTGCCTCGCCCACCGAACGCGAAACGTCCTGCACGAACTGGCAAACCGGCAGGCGTGCCGCGCCAAAGACGTCCAGGGCCTCCCCCAGGGTCTCCCGCGCCTCGATTGCCTGGGCCAGCACCACCGCGTCCTGCATGGCCATGGCCCCGCCCTGCCCCATGAACGGCGTCGAGGCATGGGCCGCGTCCCCAATCAACAGCACCCGCCCCCGATGCCAGGGCAAGGGCAGCACCACTTCTTCGACGGCCGTATACAGCACTTCGGCCCCGGCGTGCAGATCGGCCAGGAACCGGGCGGCGGGGCCTTGGAATTCGGCGAACTTCGCGGCCATGGTCTCGGGCCAGGTGGCCGGTTCATAGTGGTGATCCTTCGGTTCGGCGAGTGTGCCAAACGTGTACAAAAGATCGTCGCTGATCGGCATGATGCCGAACCGCTTGGCCGGGCCCATGACCATGATCTTGTCGGTCAGGTCCGCCGGTCGCCGGTGGACGGCGCGCCAGACGCCAAACCCGGTATAGCGCGGCGCGACGTCAATCCCGATCATCGCCCGTGTGGCAGACCGCACCCCGTCCGCGCCGATGACCAGATTGGTTCGCACCTGGGTTCCGTCGGAAAGATCGACCAGGACACCCCCTGCCACGTCTTCCAGACCCCGAACATTCGTCCCCAACTGAACCGGCACCCCAAGCGCCGCTATGCGAGCCGTCATCACGCGGTGCATCTCGGCCCGCCTGATGCCAAGGATTGCGGGGATGCGGCCACCGTCAGCAGTGGGATAGATCGTTTCGACAATGGCGGCGCCGGTATGATCAAAGTAAGCGTTGCGCCCGCCCGGCACCGGGAAACCGGCGGCTAGGATGTCATCCAAAAGCCCCAGCTTGTCGAGGCTGACCAGTCCATTGGCGTAAACGAAGATACCCGAGCTTTGAAACCGCCAGGCGTTCTCTTTTTCAACAATGCGCACCCGGTGACCGTTCTGCGTCAGGGCAATGGCCGCACAGCACCCGGCAATACCACCGCCGACGATCAGGATATCAAGGCGCCCGCGGTTCATGCCTGATGTGTCGGCACCAGCGACATGTCTCTGAGCGCGATCTGTCGATCCACAAGCAGATGCATCATGGCCGACTTTTGCCCTGCCGCAGAAGAATCAGCCCAAAGGTTGCAAAGCTCGTGCGGGTCGTCTTGCAAATCATACAGTTCACCCAGGTCCGACCCTTCGAAAACGCTCATCCGCCAACCCTTATGTACCAAAGTCCGGCTGGCGGTCCGACTGTCGTCACTGGCAAAAGCTATGCCCGAGTCCTCGATCAGAACGGGAAGGTTGGCAGCATCCCCGGCAAGAAGATCACGGCCTTGCATACCAACGGGACATTGCAGACCCGCCCTTTGCAGCAAGGTCGGCGCGAAGTCGATGGCGCTGCCTTGCACTCTGGCGACCGTTCCGTCCAACCGCCCCGGATCCCGCCAGATCAAGGGAACGCGGATCAGCCCGTGGCTGTGCAACCCGTGCTTCAGGACAGTTCCGTGGTCCCCCATGTAATCGCCGTGATCGGACATGAAGACGATGACTGTGTTCTTGGCCTTGCCACTCGCCTCCAGCGCGCCCAGCACCTTGCCGACCCAATCGTCGATCATGGTGATGGCGCCATAGTTCAGGGCAATCATCCGGCGAACGCTGGCTTCGTCCGCGTGGAACGGCCAATAGGCGTTGGGCTTCTCTGCACCCACTTCGTAAACACGCTGGATATGGGCCGGCAGATCGTTGCGCGCCCGCGTCGGGTGGTGAAAGCTTGCCGGCAACGGGATGTCGCCAGGATCGTACATGTCGAAATAACGCCCGGGCGGCGTGAAAGGATGGTGCGGATCGGGAAACGAGGCGACAAGCAGGAACGGAGCGTCGTCAGCCTGCCGCAGAAACTCACAAGCTTCCTGGCCGACATAGGCCGTCGGATAAAACTCCTCCGGCACCGCCGTGCGCCAAATCTGCGGCGCCTCGCCCTCACCGTCAGCGATAGCCTGCCCCCTTCCCCTGGGATCGGGCGCACCATCCAGCCGATCGCGCAACCAGGCCGAATAATGGCCTTCGACCTGATCGCCATGGCCGATGCAAAGCCGCAAGTGATCAAAGCCATAGTACGGCAGGGGCACCTCGCGGTCAGGATCGTTGATCCAAAAATTGCGGATTTCCTGTTCATAGGCCGGGCCGCGCCGTTGCGACCTCAACGCCAAATGAAACGGCTCGGGTGGCGCATCACCCGCACCGGCAAGCAAGGGCAAAGGCGCGGCAATGGGTGAAACGTTCTGAAAATGCGACTTGCCCACCAGCCCGGTCCGATATCCCGCCGACCGCAGGACGTCGGCATAGGTCGTGCAATCCAAGCCCAGCGGAATGCCGTTCTGGCGACACCCGTTGACCGACGTCAACTGCCCCGTGGCCAGGGCCGCGCGGTTCGGCTGACAAATCGGGTTGGAGACATAGAAGTTGTCGAAGCGGGTTCCGTGTGCGGCCAACCCGTCGATGTTCGGCGTTTGCACGATGTCATTGCCATAGCACCCCAGATGGTCCGCCCGTTGCTGGTCGGTCATGATGACAAGGAAGTTCGGACGGTTCGTCATCGGAACATCAGATCGACGGGATAGGTCACAAGTGCCGGGAAGAAGAACAGCAAAAGGATCGCCAGCAAATCGCAGATGATAAAGGGCACCGCCGCGCGATAGATATCAGCCATCGTGGTGCCGATCGGGGCCACCGCCTTCATCACGAACAACGCGGCTCCGAAAGGGGGCGAAGTTGCGCCTGTTTCGATGGCGACAAGGTACATGGCGGCAAACCAGATCGGGTCGAAACCGAACTGCAGCACGATCGGCACGAAGATCGGCAGGGTGATCAGCATGATCGGCAAAGGCCCCATGAACATGCCCATGAAGGCAACCAGCATGATCATCGCAAAGACGATGGCGCTGTCCGAAATCTCAAGCGCCAGCACCGCGTCGACCATGCCGTAGGTGGCACCGGTAAAGGCCAGAAGCTGCGAAAACGTCACCGCGCCCGACACGATCAACAGAACCATGACCGATATATTGGCGCTGGAAAACATCGTGTCGCCAAAAACCTTCGGCGTCAGGCGTCGACGTGCGGCGGCCAGGATCAGCGTTGCGAAGGCGCCCGTGGCCGCTGCCTCGCTTGGGGTGGCGAGCCCCAGGAAAATGACACCGACCACTGAAAAAACGACAAAGGCCAAGGGCAGGATGTTGATGACCGTCGCCGAGACCTTTTCCCCAAACGGGACCTTCGGCACATCGAACGGTGGGGCAAGCTCGGGCTGCAGGTGGCAACGGCCAAGGATGTAAATGATGTACAAAAGCGCCATCAACAATCCCGGCACGATGATCCCGATCAGGACCTTGCCGATCGAGATCTCGGCAATGACGCCCAGCACCACGGCCAGCGACGACGGCGGGATCATGATCGCCAGCCCCGAGGACCCCAGGATCGGACCCAGTGACATCGGTTTGGCATAGCCGCGCTTTTCCATCTCGGGCGTCAGCGATGAGCCAAGCAGCGCGATGGACCCCATTGAGTTTCCGGTGAGCGTCGAGAACAAGACGCCGCCGCCCACGGCCATCAGGGCCAGGCGTCCGCGCAATTTTCCGAACCACTTGTCCAGCGTGTCCATCAGGTCGATGGCAATGCCAGAGCGGAACATCGCTTCGCCCATGATCATGAACAGCGCAATGGGGATCAGCGTAAAGCTGGAGACGGAATCGATGGTGTTCAGCACCAGTTGCTCGACCCCCGAAAGACCACCCATCAGGATGTAGGAACCGACCAGATTGACCGCCAGAAACGCGAACGCCACCGGCAGACCCAGCCCCATCAGAACGAAAAGCGGCCCAAGGATCACGGCGATGGTGACATACCACGCCATCGCTCAGAGCACCTCGCCCCGAAAGCTGCGCACCAATTGGTCAAGGAACTGAACGCTCATCAATCCCATGCCAAGCGGCAGCGACGCGGTGATCCACCAGCTTAAGGGGCGCATGACGGTGACCTCGCGCGTGCCTGTGCTGAATTGATCCAGGACGACCTGAATACCAACCACGGTCAGCACGCCGCAGACGGCGAACCCGATCCCGGCATTCAGGGTCTGAACGATCAGGCGCGGCTTGCGTGAAAGGCTGGCGTACAGAAGATCAAGCACCACATGGGCGTTCTTTTCCAAGAGGTAGGGCGCGCCAAGAAAGGTGATGAACAGAAGCGCGTATTCGCTGACCTCGATCACCCACAGCCGCGACGATCCGCCGAAGGCGCGGACCGTCACTTCGAAACAGATGATGGTGGCGATAAAGAACAAAAGGGCTGCACCAAGGATCGCACACAAAAGGTTCAGGCGGCTGAATATGTGCCGCAGCTTATCCAGGCTTTGATCCAACCGGCTTGTCCCCTCGCGACAAGGCAGAGCCGATTGGCTCGGCCCCGCCCCCGTGTTTCGTTGGCTAAGGCGTCACTTGTCCAGCATGCCACGCAGTTCGGCCGCGATATCCGCACCGGCATTGGCCGCCGTAACGTCCCAGGCCGCATCCATCGCGATTTTCTCATAGCGCGCCGCTTCGTCGGCGGGCAGTTCCAGGAATTTGAACCCGGCCTCTTCCATCGCCTTGCGGCTGGCGGCGATATCCTCGGCCCAGATGCTGTCCATCCGTGGCGCGAAATCATCGCGCAGGAAGGTGGTCAGGCGCTGTTGCAGGTCAGGCGACATCTCGGCCCAGATGTCCTTGTTGACCAGCACGGGGAAACCCGCACGGTAAACACCTGGCTGGATGACCGTTTTGACCAACCCGCCGAATTGTTCGGCCTGACCCAACGGCCCCTGCATATAGCCGTCGATGGCACCCCTTTCGAGCGCCGTGAAAATCTCGCCCATAGGCAGCACGATCGGTTCGGCCCCAAGCGCCTGAACCAGCGGCAACAGCGTGGGAAAGACCCGGATGCGCTTGCCTTTCAGGTCCTCAAGGCCCGAAACCTCATCCTTCATGTAGATCTGGAAGTTCAGCTGCGTGGCCGGAATTTCGCCCACAAGGATCAGATCCTTTTCGGCATGCAACTCGGTCATCCGCTCGTGATAATCGGTGGCTGAAATCTCGTCGTAGTTCTTGAACGACAGGTTCATCGTGCCCGAAGTCGGCACCAAACCCTGGTAATAGCTGGGGCTGGTGTAAGTCATGCCCATGGCACCGTTGCGCACGCCTTCGGCCTGCTTGAAGGGCGGCATGACCTCGGGTCCGCCACGCCAGGTGATCTCGATTTCGCCGGCGAATTTCTCGTTCACCTCTTCGACAAATTGCGCAAACGGCTTGTTGATATAAACCGGCTTCGGGGCAAGCGTGACGGCGTTGATCTTGACCGCGTCGGCCAGGGCGGGTGCGGCGGCCAGCGTTGCCGCGACAAGCGCGCATTTAAGCAGATGTTTCATGAGTTCTCCCTGTCTTTGTTCTTTCGTTCAGTGGTGTGGTCCAGGCATCATAGCCATAGACCCAATCGGCGTTGCCGGCTTTCTTCAGCCAGTCATTGGCAAGCGAGCTTTCCTGGACCCGCGCGGTGCGGGGCTTGCGTTCACTTTCATAGCAGGCCAACGCGCCTTCGACATCCCGGGCCTCAGCGCCCTCCAGCGCACGGGCCAGAACGACCGCGTCTTCAATGGCCATACAGGCACCCTGCGCCATGAAAGGCACCATCGGATGCGCCGCATCGCCCAGAAGCGTGGCACGTCCCTTGGCCCACTTCGGCATCGGATCGCGTACATGCAGCGCCGAGCGTGTGACGTCTTCGACGGCATCCAAAAGCGCGCGGGCATCGGCGTGGAAGTTGCCATAGGCGCGGCGCAGATCCTCAACGTCACCCGGTAGTGTCCAGCCTTCTTCCGACCAATCGTCCTGCGGCAAGGTGGCAAAGACGAAAATCTCGCGTCCT
This sequence comes from Silicimonas sp., assembly GCA_013002465.1. GTDB lineage: Bacteria > Pseudomonadota > Alphaproteobacteria > Rhodobacterales > Rhodobacteraceae > JABDJO01. Next base: position 29,188 of record JABDJO010000067.1, read on the forward strand.
TGGGTCAAGGGAAAGGTCACGATCTGTTTTTCAGGGATCTCGCCCCACCACTTGGTGAATGCATCGGTGTCCGGCAGCCCCCGCGCCCTATCGCTTGGAAATGTGCCGCGATAGGACACCATGCCTGTGTACCTTGGCTGGTCCTCGCCCCAAAGCGCCGCGCGCACGACCGAGTGAATACCGTCAGCCCCAACAACAAGATCGAAGCGTTCCGCGCGACCATCGGCAAACTGCAGCGTGCTGCCGCCGTCGTGCAAAGTCAGTCCGGTCGCATCCCGACCCAACTGCAACGCACCCTCCGGCAGTTGGGCCCGCAGCGCATCCAGAAGATCGGCGCGATGGATCGTCAGTTGCGGGGCACCGTATTTCTCTTCCGCAGCCGCACTCATCGGCAGGCGCGAAGTTTCCTCGCCAGTCTCGCCGTCCCGCGAAATGCGAAACGCAGGTCGGGCGGCGCATTCTCTCAGGTAGGGTCCGACGCCAAGCTGATCCAGCGCAAAGACCGCATTGGGAGTAAGATTGATGTCGGCTCCGACCCGGTTGATCGCCGCGGCCTTTTCAAACACCCGCACCTTTTGACCAGCCTTTTCCAGGGCGATGGCGGCGGACAATCCGCCAATGCCTCCACCGCATATCCCTATGGAAAGTGTCACGGTCTTCCTTTTCGCCGTTGCGAGGTGTTCTATTTTGAACTATATGTTCAAAGAGTAGCCACGGGAGACCCCTCGGTCAACCGTTTTCCGCCCCTGCCTTCGGGCAATTCGGGGCATAACCAATGCGTTTGAAGACAGGAAAACAAGGTGAGCGACGCCCAGGCCAAAGGCAGCTATTCGGTACCACCCGTTGAACGGGCGCTGAAACTTCTGCGTTATATCGGCGATGGAAAACGGGCGCGGAACCTGTCGACCGTCGCGCGCGATCTCGACATCAACCGCACGACGCTTATTCGGCTTATTCACACGCTTCTGGATCACCGCATGATCGAGGAAATCGGCGAAGACGGCGGCTATCGGCTTGGCGCGGGGCTGGTCAGCCTTGGGGCGCAGGCCATCCAGGGGCGCGACATCGTGCGGGTGTGCCAGCCCGTTTTGTCCGATCTCTGCCAAAGCACCGGAATGTCGGCGCATCTTGGCGTGCTGGACGGGCGCGACATCATCTATCTCAGCCGCGAAACTCCCAATTCGCATCTTGTCAGCAACCTGCGCACCGGGTCCCGCCTTCCGGCCCATGCCTCGTCCATCGGGCGGGCCATCCTGGCTCAGATGGAAGACGAACACCTGCGCCAGATTTTCGCGGGCGAGGCACCGGAACGCCCGACCGAAAAGACGCCCGCGACGGTCGAGGCGATTATCAAGCAGGCCCATGCCGACAAGGCCGCGGGTTACGCCTGGAGCCAGGGGAATTTCGAATCCGGCATCGGATCCTGCGCGGCTGTGCTGTTCGATCACACAGGCCAGCCGGTCGGCGGCATCAATGTCTCGGGGCCCGAAAGCCGGTTTTCCGACAGCGACCCGGACGGCAGCGCGGCCATCCGAGATGCCGTGGTGAATGCGGCGCGCAAAGCCTCGGGCGAACTTGGCCACCTGCCGCGCTAATCGTTGACAGGCCACCTGGCCCACGGGTGCGGTTCGCCGGACAGGTCTTCATAGATCGACTTCTGACGCTGATAGGCCCGCAGACCCGCGCGCCCCTTTTCACGCCCCATACCGCTTTCGCCGTCACCACCAAACGGCGTCGAGATCGAAAATTGCTTATAGGTATTGATCCAGACAGTCCCCGCACGGATCGCGCGCGCCACCCGATTGCAGCGCAGGTGATCGCGCGACCAAATCCCGCAGGCCAGACCATAATCGTTGTCGTTGGCCATGGCGATGACGTCGGCCTCGTCGTCGAACGGCATAACGACAAGGACCGGGCCAAAGATCTCCTCGCGGCAGGTGCGTGCGCTGTTGTCCAGCCCGGCAATGATCGTGGGCAGGTAATAGGCACCCTGCGCAAACCTCTCGCCGTCCGGTCGCGCGCCACCGGTCAGGACCTCACCGCCTTCGTCACGGGCAAGCGCAACATACCCCTCGACGCTTTCGCGATGCTCGGGATGGACCAGTGACGACACCTGTGTCTTTGCATCGAAAGGATGGCCAACGACCAAAGCCTCGGTCGCCTGCACCAGGCGCGCAACAAAGGCGTCGTATATCCCGCGCTCTACGAACAATCGCGACCCGGCAATGCAGCTTTGCCCCGACGATGAAAAGATGCCGAACAACACCCCTGCAACGGCAAGGTCCATGTCGCAATCGGCGAAAACGATGGTCGGGGATTTGCCTCCCAGTTCCAGAGAGACCGGCATCAGCTTTGCCGCCGCTCCGTGGGCCAGCCTGCGCCCGGTCTCAGTCCCACCAGTAAAGGACACCTTGGCGATGGCGGGATGATCCACCAGCACGTTCCCCACAACGCGCCCCGACCCCGGCAGAACCGACAAAAGCCCCGCCGGAAGCCCGGCCTCTTCGACGATCCGCGCCAGTTCAAGACCGACCAGCGGCGACCAGCTTGACGGTTTCAACAATACCGCATTGCCCGCCGCCAATGCAGGCGCGACCTTTTGAGCATCCGACGCAATGGGCGAATTCCAGGGCGTGATCGCGGCGACAAGCCCCAGGGGTTCGTGGACCGAGGCCGTCGCATAGTCGCCCCGTGGCACGGTCAGAACGTCGTCCAAGGTTTCGGCCACGGCGGCGAAATAGCGAAACGTGCCCGCCGCCGAAGCCGCAAGGGCGCGGGTTTCGCTTATGGTTTTCGAGGTGTCTCGGCTTTGCACCCAGGCGATGCGCTCGACATTGGCGGCAATGCGTTCGGATATCCGGTACAGCACCGTGGCGCGCTCATGGGGTTTCAGCGCCCCCCAGGCGGGTTGGGCGGCTTCTGCGCGGGTGATGGCCGCTTCGACATCTTCCGCCGATGCGCCCGAAATCGTGGTGTTTTCCACGCCCTCGGCTGCAAAAACCGACGCGATCGGCGCGCCGCGCCCCTGTTGCCATGCGCCACCGACGAAAATCAGGTCTTCGCGAAATGTTTCTTCCATAGGGTCCTCAGATGGCGATGGCGGCACGGCAGATCAAAAACCTCGGGATCATGGCTTGCCTCCCGCGGCCCCGGCAGGCGGTCCGGCAAAGGGTTCGGCAAAGGGACCGATAGCCGTCATATCAACCTCCACAAGGCTCGGACCATTGATCTTTGTCGCGGCATCGAAGGTATCGGGGAAATCCTCGATCCGGTCGACCCGCCAGTGTGGCATGTCGATGGCTTGGCAAATCAGGCCGAAGTCCGGCGTCTTCAGCTTGGAAAAATGCCGCCGCCCGCCATACTGCGCATCCTGGATGTTCTCGATCACCCCATAAGCTGCGTCGTTCATCAGAACGAAAGTGATCGGCAGGCTCTCGTCCACCGCCGTGATCAATTCGGCCAACCCAAGCTGTGCCCCGCCATCACCAACAAGCGCGATCACACGCGCTTCAGGGCTGGCCGCCGCGGCACCGATGGCCATGGCGATACCCTGCCCGATGCCGCCGCCAAGTGCATGAACGCCCAGGTTGGGGGCCGCGACATGGACGTACCGATTGCCGAAGGTCGAATTTGAAATGGTCACGTCGCGCACCCAAGGGTGGCGACCGGTCGGCACCACAGCCAGCAGATGATCCGCTACGATCTGATATGGCCCCAGACGGGACCGAAGCGCGCCTTCGGCCTTCGAACGCGAAACCGCGATGTCGTAGTGAAATTGCGGATCGGTTGAAAGCGCGTCTGGCAGCCGGTCCAGCAGGCCCGCCAGAACTTGGGCCGCATCGCCGCAAAGGAAACCATCCAAGGGATAGTTGCGCCCGCATTGCGTCGGATCGACATCAATCTGAAACAACGGGCGTGGCAATGGCATCCGGTTGTTGCGCGTTTCGTTGCCGCGAAGCCGCGAACCCACGACGATCATCAGGTCCGCACGCTCATAGATCGCTTCGGCCTCGGGCGTCATGTTGAAAGCGCCCAAAGTGCCCGGGTGGCTTTCCGGCACAACAGCACGGCCCTGGGTGGAACTGACCGCACCAAATCCACGTTCGACCAGGGCAGTGGCTTCGACCGCAGCCCCTCGCGCTCCCCCGCCCAACCAAAGCATCGGGCGTTTCGCGGTTTTCACCTGCTTGGCCAAGGCGTCAAGCGCGGCCTCGTCGACAGGCGGCAATGCCGGTCGTGGCGCACCAGGCGCCTCGCCCGGGATCGCCGGAAGCCGCTGCACATCCACCGGAATCTCAAGACTGACCGGACCCGATGGCGGCGTCGTCGCAACCCGGATCGCGGCGGCAAGAGTGCCCAAGACGCCCATTTCATCCCAGATGCGAAACACAGCCTTCGACACGCCCTGCAACATCTGGGGCTGTTTCGGCACATCATGAATCGCCGCGCGGTCGCGGTCCATATAGGGCCTGTCGATCTGCGTTGTGATGTGCAGGACCCTGCTGCCGGCCGTCAAAGCCTCGGCCTGCGCACCCGCTGCATTGCCTGCCGCCGTCCCCGTCGACGTCAGCACAACCCCCAATTCGCCCGAAACCCGCGAAAACGCATCGGCCATGTTCATCGCCCCGGCCTCGCCACGCGCCGGGATGAACCGGATCCGCCCCTGTTCGGCCAGCGCATCGAGGATCGGCATATTGTGAATCGAAATCACCCCGAACATCGTGGTGACGCCTGCATCCGCAAGGGCTTTGGCAATCTGGTGTCCAACGGTGTCTGACATGCGGGTCTGGTCTTTCGTCAATGGTCAGGCAAAGCGCGATACGCCGCCCGAGATTTCAAGCCTTGCGCCTGTGATGTAACTGGCGACGGGTGCGGCGAGGAAGGCGATGGCGCGGGCAACTTCCTGGGGTTCCCCAAGTCGCCCAAGCGGGATCTTCTTTTCGGCGGCCCGTGCGGCAAACCAATCTTCGCGTGTCTGGCTTTCGTCGGCGCGCGCCTCGAACCTGCGCTGCCATTGCTGACTGTCGACAAGGCCCAATAGGATCGAGTTGACACGGATGTCGGGCGCGAACTCATTGGCAAGCGATTTCAACAGGTTCTGCACTCCGGCCCGCGCCGCAGAGGTGCAGACCATGTGAGGCTCCGGCTGATAGGCAAGAAGCGAATTGACCCCGACGATTGCCCCATGGTCGCTGCTTTTCAGCATGGCTTCAAAGGCGCGGATCGGGCGAAGCTGACTGAAGAATTTCAGGTCCAACTCCTCGCGCCAATCGTCATCGCTTGTCTCGGCATAAGTCGACACCCGGCCCTGCCCGGCATTGGTCACGAGGGCATCGCAGCCGCCAAAATGCGCTGCGACGTCGTTGGCGAACGCCTCGACCGCGTCTTGATCGAGCACGGAAAAAGGGCGTGCCAGAATGCGGTCGGCGCCATATTCCCGGGCAAGCCCGCCTTCGACCTTCGCCAACCGTTCCGCGCCGCGCGCACAAAAGGCAACCCGCGCACCCTCGCTCAAAAAGACCCGCACCGAGGCAAGCCCGATCCCGGAAGACCCACCCGTCACAACGATTGTCTTGTTCCGCAGCCCAAGGTCCATGCGATCAGTCGCCCTTCGGAAATCCGGGATCGGGCCGCCCGGCCATCACCGCGCGCATGGCAGGTGTCGGCGGCCCGGCGGTCATCCACTGATCCATCGCTTCCGGGTCGGTCCGCGACCAGACCTTGGGTTCGTGGGTCGCTTCGTCGATTTGCTGCACTTCAGCCGTGAACTCGATCACAAAGCCCGAGGGGGATACGAAATAGGCAAAGGGGTTGTTCCCCGGCCCATGCCGGCCCGGTCCCCAGCTTGGAATCTGACCCTTCTGTTTCATCCGGCCAATACCGCGCATGAAGCTGTCGATACCAGCCATCTCGAAGGCCACGTGATTAACCGATGGGTATTGCGCCCGAACCAATGCAATCGAGTGGTGATCGCTACCGCATCGCAAGAACACCATCTGGTCGGCGGAATAATCGCTGGTGCGAAATCCCAGCATGGATTCATACCAGGCCTGCGCACCCTCCATATCGGGCGAGTTCAGGACCACATGGCTGACCTTGCGCGGATAGGCATGGACTTCGTCCGTCGTGCGCATCTCCAGATCGGCGGTTATCCGAAGCCGCCGGGCGTCGGGGTCAAGGATTTCAAACCCGTAACCGCCAAAAGGACCGTCAAGCGCGGTCGGAGCGCTTGGAACTTCGGCGCCTTTGTCCACTACCTGATCATGCAAGGCGTCAATCGCGGCCCGATCCGGCATGCCAAAGTGGACGTACTCGATCCCATAGGTGCTGTCGTCTTTCAGCCCATAGATGAACGGCTCGTTGCCTGTTCCACGCAGGTAAGTGATGCCGTCGCCTTGGTGCGCGACATGAAGACCCCATTGATCGGTATAAAAGGCAGTCGTGGACGAAATGCCCGGCGCACGCATCACGATGCCGCGCAGATGGTCAACTCTCAGGTCATCGGACATTTCACTTTCCCCCATGGCTTTGGGACATTTCCAACGCGGCGGCACCTTCGAATTCCAGAAGCTCGCTCAGTGCCGCACAGAATTCGCCCGGTTTCTGCAGATAAACCGCATGACCTGCGCCTTCGATCCTCTTCACGGTCGGGCGACGTCCATACGCCGCCTCCCAGGCTGCGGCGGCGGCATTGGTCTGGTCCAACGGCGTAACCCTGTCTTCGGCCCCAATGATGAAACCTGGGCGGACCGGCACGTGTTTCAAATCCCCGCAAAGATCGCCCGATGCCAAAAGCCGCACGGCCTGCTCATATCCACCGGGATTCACCGTCGCCATCGCCGCTTCGACGCGGGTGACGATTGCTTCGTTCGCCTCGGGCCGGTGGACAAGATTGGCGGCGCGTGCGCGGGCAAAGGCCTCTGGGCCCAGCCGGTGCAGATCGTCAATCCGGGCGCGCACCTTTTGCGGCATCTCGCCTCCTCGCGGTACACCATGACCGCAGGCGGCGGACGCCAGAACAAGGCCACGCACCCGATCAGGAAACAGCCGCGCAAACGACGCGGCAATCAAGGTGCCCAGGGAATGGCCGACCAGATGCACAGAACTCAGGTCCAGCCCATCCAACATGCGGGCCAGCGCGTAGGCATAATCCTCGGCCAATGGCCATGGCTCTTCCAGCGGCTCGGACCCGAGGTATCCCGGTGCATTCCATGCCACCAGGTTCAGGTTTTCCGGCAAGCTTTCGAACAACGGCTGAAATGACACAGCGTTCGATCCGATCCCATGCAAAAACACAACGTCCGGGCCATTTCCCTTTCGCGCGATGAAAGACACCCCGCCAGACTTCTCAGGCGACTTGAACACCGCAGGTTTTCCCGAGTTGCGTTTCACCGGTCATCCATTCCGTCTCGGCACCGAAAAACACCAGCATTCGGCATCTGTTCATTTTTGAACACTTCGTTCAGAATGGCAGAATGGTCTCTCGCCGCGCCCAAGTCAAGCCAGAGCACCGCACGCTGGGGTTACGACATCTCAACCCCCGACTGGCAAAACCCGCTTCGAACGTTCACGCGGGTTGTTCCTAGATCCGCATCCGCAAGGCTCCGGCCCCTAAGATCACCGCTTACCACGGTTGAGGGGACCTCGTTTCGCGAAGGCCCTGCCGAGAGGCAGAAGCAAGAGATACCAGAGCCCCGATGACGGGCCCGTCAACTAAAAGACCGAACGCGGTATGTTCGCCGTGCTTTAGCCTCCCATGACCCTTGGCAGCCAAAGAACAAGCTGGGGGAACATCAAAAGCAGGATCAGCCCGAAAAGCTGGACCAGCATGAATTGCATCATGCCAAGGTAGATGTCTTTCAGATCCCAATTTGGCACAACGCCCTTCAGGAAGTACGCCGAAAGCGCCACCGGCGGACTGAGCCATGCTGTTTGCAGGTTCACCGCCACAAGGATTCCGAACCAGACCATCATGTCATACCGCTCAAGCCCATGCAGCGAGAGCACCTCGATGGTGGGCAAAAGGATTGGAACAACGATCAGAACGATCGGCACCCACTCCAATGGCCATCCCAAGAGAAAGATCAGCGCCATGATCATGAGCAAGACCATGAACGGCGATATATCAAGCCCAAGCAATAGCTCGGTCATCATCTTCGGTGTTCCAAGCGCGCTGAACTCTGCTCCAAAGAAGTTCGACGCGGCCACCAGGAACATGATCAGCACCGTGATTTCCAGCGCCTTGATCAAGCTGTCAAAGAAGCTTGGAATAGAGAACTTGCGGTACCCGACAGATAGCAGGATTGCACCAAACGCCCCCATGGCGGCCGCCTCGGCAGGTGTTGCAAATCCAAAGAGGATCGAACCCAAGGCGAAGGAAATCAGGATCGTGGGCGGCATGAGCCCGGCAAAGAACTCATCCCAAAGATCCGAGAAATAGAAGCTTTCGTCAGCGTCCGTGCCATAGATTGGCCGGGCGAGCACAGCCAACAGGATCATGAACGCGGCAAGGATGATCGACCAGATGGGCAAGCCGCCATCGTCACCCAGGTTCGCAAAGATCATATAGACGTGGAACAGGACGGCGATCGGCAGAACGATCCGCAGAACGCTCAGCTTGCGATAGGCGGCATAGGCCACCGCCAAGGTTATCACCAAGACGATCAGGCCACCGAACGGCACCAACCCGCCGAAAGCACCCCCCATGCCAAGACCAAAGACACGGCACACCGTCAGGACGCCAAGGCAGATCAATGCAACTTCGGCCCCATAGAATTTAGAGGTCTCAGGTTGATCTTCTTCAGCAAGAATGGGCCCCAGGCTTGGGTTCAGCCAGCATCGACCCAGCGTGTAGATCAGGTAAAGCGAGGCCAGAAGGGCCCCGGGGATGAATGCTCCGCGGAACAGATCCAGAGTGGACACTTCCAACACAGGCCCCATGACAATCAACATGATCGACGGCGGGATCAGGATGCCCAAAGTACCGCCGGCCGTGATGGTTCCTGCCGCCAGCTTCACGTCATATCCTGATCGGCTCATCGTCGCGCCCGCCATGATGCCAAGAAGCGTGACCGATGCACCAACGATGCCGGTTGCCGCCGCAAAGATGGTCGACACGATCAGAACGGCGATGAAAAGCGCTCCGCGCACACGCGCCATGATCATTTGAATGGACGCGAACAAGCGCTCCATCAATCCGGCCGCTTCCATCACGATGCCCATCAGGACGAACAAAGGCACCGCCATAAGCTGATCGTTCAGCATGGTCGAGTTGGTGTTCAACGTCATCAGAAGCGTCGTGAGTTTGAAATTCGCGCCCCAGATACCGAACACGAAGGCCAGGAAGATCAGCGTGAACGAGATCGGAAAACCGATGAAGATCACGAACAGCATCGCACCCAGCATGATCAATCCGATGGTCGGTTTATCCAGGTTCGGACGGGCGCTCATCGCCTCGGTAAACCACGCGCCACCCGGGACAATGTCCGGTGCAAAGATCGCCAGGACCAGCCAGATCAGCCCGATCAGATAGATCGGCAGGAACCGTACAAACCAGCGCTCGCGCTCTTTGCCCATCTTGTGGAAAGCGCGGAAAACCTCCGGAATGCCCTGCAGCATCAACAGGAAACCACCGACGGGCATGGCCGTGCGCGCAGGCCACAGCAGCGGGCCCCAGGCGCTATCGACCGCCATGGTTTCGCCGGTTGAATAGGCCAGCCACCAGAACTGTGCCGCAACGATCGTAAAGAAGATCATCGAAGGCATGAAGAACAACAGGTACAGCGTGGCATCGACCGTTGCCTGCGTCTTGTTCGACCAGAACCGATAAAGGAAATCCGCCCGGATATGCACGCCGCGCATCAGACCGTAACCGGCGGCGGCCATGAACAGCACGCCTGCAATCATTCGGCTGGTGTCATAAACCCAAAGCGTGGGCCCAAGCCCAAGGGAGCGCGCAAGGTCCTCCAACCCGGCGTTCTGGAAAAGCGCGAACGAGTTGCGCGAGAAAACCTCGAACACCACCACCACGATCAGCGGCACCATCAAAAGAGCGATCGCCTGACCCGCGCGATAGTTTATCACGTCGATGACCGCCGTGATCGGACGCTGCCAGGCCGTCATGTCCTCGGGCGTTTCACCGGGGGCTTCGGCGCGTCGTTCCGCGATAAGCTCGTCGGCGATTTCCAGGTCGTCTGGATTCGGTTCGTCTGCCATGCGGTGATCCCTCCCGTCGACGTGGATTAGGTATCCACGTTCTTATTTTCGAAACGCCGGGCAATGGCGCTTGGAAAAGAAGAACGAACGGGCCCTTGGCAAGGGCCCGTTCTGATCTCAGATCACTTCAGCGTATCAGCGAACGCACGCCCAAGGTTCGCGTTCGATGTTTGGGCACCGGCCCAGAACGGAACTGCGATTTCCGCAAAGTCCTTCTGCGACTGCCAAACCTCTGCAAAGAACGCGTTCTCGTCTGCTGCAGCCTGAAGCGCCTTGTTGGCTGCCGCCGAATACTCGGTGAAGTAGTCAGCTGGAGTGTCCTCAAGGATAACACCGTGGTTTTCGGTGAGGTCCTTCAGCGCTTTACCGTTTTCATAGATGCGGTAGGAAAGCGACTTCGAAAGCGAGGCGTTGGCCGCCACTTCAAGCGCTTTCTGCTCGGTCTCGGTCAGGCTGTCATAGAAGTCACGGTTCACGTACATGTCCGCGTTCACGGTGACCTGGTGCAGGCCTTGCAGATAGTAGTGCTTCAGAACCTTCTGAAAGCCAAATACGCTGTCAGGTTTCGGGCAGCACCATTCGGCTGCGTCGATGGTGCCCTTTTCCAAAGCCGGCAGGATGTCACCGCCGCCCATGGCAACTGCCGGAACACCGATGTCAGCATAGGCCGCGCCAACCATGCCCGGAGGGGCGCGGAAGCGCATCTGACGGAAGTCGTCCATCGATTCAATCGGCTTCGGGAACCAGCCCAAAGCTTCCGGGCCAACCGGCTGCAGCATGAAGCCTTTGACGTTTACGCCCATTTCGTCCCAGAGACGGTCGTAAAGTTCCTTGCCGCCGCCAAATTGGAACCAGCTGAGGAACGCGATGTTGTCAAGGCCGACACCGGCACCGGCAACGGGCGCACCAAAGAGGTTGGCTGCAACGTGCTTGCCGCCCCAATAGTGGGTCCAGGCAAATCCGCCTTCGACAAGACCGGCATCCACCGCGTCCATGATGTCGCGCGGGCCGACAACGGCGCCCGCAGGCAGAACTTCGATGGTCAGCGACCCACCTGTCAAGGCTGCGACGTCCTTGCCGAACTCGTTCAGCATGACGACCTCGTCCGCCGTGTTCGGCAGCACCGACTGAATGCGCAGGACCTTTTCGGCCCAGGCCGTTCCGGCCATCATCGCAACGCCCAGGGCGGTCGCTGTGGCCACTTTTGTTAGTTTAGAAAACATCTGTTTCCTCCCAGTTGATTGCCTTCTTCCTTAGTCGAGAAATAGTCCGGGCAGTGAAGGCATATGCCCCGGTATTTCGTTAGTGTCCTTTTCCTAATTCCCAGCCTTCGATCAGACCGAGCATGGGGCCCACGCCGTAGGAGGCATCGAAGATGCCCCTGAACAGCATTTCGCCCGCGACATAGATCAGCACCACAAGACCCAACCAGGAAATCCATGGGTAACGGGTGAGGATCTTCATGATCATCGTGGCCGCGAAGGCCATCAGCAGGATCGCCAGGCCAAGGCCGAAGACCAGAAGTTTGGTGTCTCCGTCGGCGATGGCGGCGACCGCAAGAACATTGTCCAGCGACATCGAGACATCGGCGATGGTGATCGTCCAGAGCGCCTGACGCAGGGTGCGGCGCGGCGGGCCGGTATAGCCGGCTTCGGGGTTTTCGGCGGCTTCCAGGGCAAGCTCGGCTTCCTCATCGATGCCTTCGCGTATTTCGTGGTAAAGCCGCCAGCAGACCCAGCAAAGAAGCAGACCTCCAATAAAAAGAAGGCCGGGCACCGCCAGCAGCTTGGTCGCGATGACGGCAAAGGCAATGCGCAAAAGCGCCGCGATCACCATACCGTACATGATGGCGCGGGCGCGAAGTTCTGGCGAGAGACCGGCGGCCGCCATGCCGATGATCAGGGCATTGTCGCCCGACAGGATCAGGTCGGCAATGATGATCGCGCCTGCATCGAAGAGAAGTTCCATTTACTGCGCCGCCGTTTCTAAGGGTTCTTGTTGTTTGGTGGATGCGACGCGCGCGTCTTCCAGGATCATATCCGAGGCCTTTTCGCCAATCATGATCGCAGGTGCATTCGTGTTGCCCGAAACAATTCGCGGCATGATCGAGGCGTCTGCAACCCGAAGGCCCCGAAGCCCGCGCACGCGCAGGCGCTCGTCGACGACGGCCATCGGGTCGTTGCCCATTTTGCAGGTGCCGGTCGGGTGATAGATCGTCGTTGCGTTGCTGCGCGCCCAATCCAGGATGGCGGCATCATCGTCGTCAGCCACCGACGTGCCGGGCGTGTATTCTTCGGTGATGACTTCGGCCACCGGGCTTTGGCGGGCGATTTTACGGGCCACCCGGATGCCGGCGACGATCGTGTCCTGATCCGTTTTGGTTGCCAGATAATTCGGGTGGATCGCCGGATGGTCGTGCATGTGGGGCGATTTCAGTTCCAAGTGTCCCGTGCTTTCAGGGCGAAGTTGCAGGACACTTGCCGTGAAAGCGTTGAAATCATGCGGTTTGTTGATCTTGGTCGAAGCCGAGAACGGTTGCACATGAAACTGGATATCCGGGGTTTCCAGATCGGGTCGGGTTTTCAGGAATGCGGTGCCAAGCGAGGCGGCCATGGTCATCGGACCGGTGCGGGTGGCCGCGTAATGCAGCGCGATAAGCCCCTGTTTGAAAAGATTGTTGATTTCGGTGTTGATGGTCGACAGCGTGGTTTTATAGATCGGCCGGGCTTGCAGGTGATCCTGAAGGTTCTTGCCCACGCCCGGAAGGTCGGCAACGACGTCGATCCCGTGGGATTGCAAGTCGTCCGCCGCTCCGATCCCCGAGACCATCAGAAGTTGCGGCGAAGCAAGCGCGCCCGCCGACAGAATGACCTCGTGACGGGCGTGAATGGTCTGCGATCGTCCCTCGAACCGCACCTGCACGCCCGTCACTTGGCGCCCGTCGAGGATCAGTTTCTCGGCGGGGCATTTCGTCAGTATGGTCAGGTTGTCCCGCTTTTTTGCGGGCTTCAGATATGCCACGGCTGACGAACAGCGACGCCCATTTCTGAGCGTCAGTTGAAAATGGCCGACACCTTCCTGGTCGGCTCCGTTGTAATCCGGGTTGGCGGGATAGCCTGCGTTCACCGCTGCTTCGATCCAGCGGTCGACGACTTCGCGGCGGACGGCCGAATCCGACACCGTCAGCGGGCCGTCGGTGCCCCGGATATCCGGGTCCCCGCCTGCATAGCTTTCCGAGCGCTTGAACAGCGGCAGAATATCGTCCCAGCCCCATCCGGTGTTCCCAAGCTGGCGCCAATGGTCATAGTCCTGCGGTTGCCCGCGCACATAGAGAAGTCCGTTGATCGAACTGGACCCGCCCAGCACCTTGCCGCGCGGCCATTTCAAGGAACGTCCATTCAACCCGGGGTCGGGTTCGGTTTCATAGCACCAGTCGGTGTTGGGGTTTCCCATGGTCTTGAAGTAGCCGACGGGGATGTGAATCCAAGGGTAGGTGTCGCGACCTCCTGCCTCTAGAATCGCGACCGAGTGCCTGCCATTTGCGGAAAGTCGATTCGCCAAAGCGCATCCAGCAGAGCCGGCGCCAACAATGACGAAGTCAAATTCCACTCATTTCCCCCCTGTTTGACATTTATGTCAAAAACTGAGACTTATTGTCTCATTAAAACACAGCACCATGAAAATGCTATTGGTGCAAGTAAAATGACTCGCGGGGGGACACTATGGCGGGCAGCAAAGGCGAGCGCATTCCGACCAATCTGCGCGCCATGCGCATTCTTGAGGTCATGGGGCATCAGAAAGAGCCCCTTTCGGCAGCCGACATCGGGCGCTTGGTGGGCCTGCCCAAGCAGACCATCCATCGCCTGTGCAACACGCTGGTCAAAGAAGGTTACCTGGCCCGCGACGAAAGCCGGGGGCACCTGCGGCCGGGGCGGCGGGGGCGCGACATGGCCTCGGGGATCCTGCATGTGTCGTCGTCGCATATTGCGCGCCACCAGATCCTGAAATCCGTTGCTGACGAAGTGGGGGAAACGGTGAACTTCGTCGTCCCCGAGGATCAGGGCATGAGCTATCAGGACAGGGTCGAAACAAACTGGGCGTTTCGCATTCAGTTGCCGGTCGGCAGCCATGTACCTTTTCACTGTACCGCCAGCGGCAAGACCTTCCTGTCCACCCTGCCCAATGCCGAACGACGGCGGTTGGTCAATGTCATGTCGCTGACCGCCAACACGCCGTCTACGGTCACCCGGCCCGAGGATTTGCTGAACGAGTTGAAGCTTATTGCGCGGCAGGGATATGCGCTGGACAACGAAGAGTTCGTCGAGGGCATGGTCGCGGTCGCGGTTCCGGTGCGTGATCTCAGCGGGCGGTATTTTGCATCCCTGGCCGTGCATGGACCGGTGCAGCGCATGACCCTGGACCAGGCGATTGATCTTGCACCGATGCTGAGCGAGGCCTCGGAAAAGCTGACGACGGTGATCTGTGGATAGCGTCTAGCGGACGACCAGCACGCTTTGACTGGCGTGGCGCGCAATACGGGCGGCGTTCGGTCCGAAAAGGTAATCTTTCAGTTCCGGTCGCTGCGCACCGACAACGATGGCGTCGGCGCCAACGTGGTCGGCCACCTTCAGAATGCAATCATAGACAGACCCCTGTCTTACATGGGGCGTTGCACCGGGAACATTCGCGTCCGTCCATTCGGTCAGCTTGACCTTCACTTCGTCCAGCATGGATTTCGAATGATCGGGCTGAAGTGCCATTCCCACCATTGGCATGCCCAGGTCGGGCACCACGTTGACCACATGGATGGACGAAGCATGGAGCGCGTTCACGGCCTTTGCCAGGCGGTCGAGACCCGTCGTATCGTTCAGGTCGACGCCCAGGACTATTGTATCGAACATCTTTTTCGCTCCTCAGAATGCGGGCTGCGTGGCGCGGGGCCGCTGGATCATCACCACACCGGCAAGCAGCAGAAGTGCGGGGATAAAGAACAGCTCTTTTGGCATCCGCTCGTTTTCGACCTGCACCTTCGAGATCGTGACCTGTTCGTCGCCGTAGTAGTCGTATTCGACCCCTAGCGTTTCAAAGTGCGGCGTGCCGGGGAAGGGTTCTTCCATCACCAGCCTGTCGCCTTCTTCCAGAACCGTGAGGCCCTGTTCCTGCAAGGCCGCCATCGCGTCACCGGCAATGGCGGGCAGGGTTATGGTGGTCGGTCTAAGCTCTGCCGTGTCAAAATCGGGGCCCATGATGGTCAAGCGCACCTCTTCCCCATCCGGCGCCTCGCTCAGAAGTGCCAGGGCCGCGGGGCCTTCGGCTTCGGTGTATTTGTCACTGACCTGATCAAGGAAGAAATCCGGGCGGAACAGCATGAAGGCGATGAACAAAAGCGCCACGGTTTCGTACCATTTCGACTTGGCGATGAAGTACCCTTGGGTCGCTGCGGCGAACAAGAGCATGGCGGTCAGCGAGATGAAGAACACAAGCACCGCCTTTGCCAGGCCAACGTCGATCAGCAACAAGTCCGTGTTGAAGATGAACAGGAACGGCAGAAGTGCGGTTCGGATGTCATAGCCAAAGCCCTGGATACCGGTCTTGATCGGATCGCCGCGTGAAATGGCCGCCGCCGCATAGGCGGCAAGGCCAACGGGTGGCGTGTCGTCCGCCAGGATACCGAAATAGAAGACAAACATGTGAACCGCGATCAGGGGCACGATCAGGCCGGACTGGGCACCGACCGTAACGATGACCGGGGCCATCAGCGAAGACACGACGATGTAGTTCGCCGTGGTCGGCAGCCCCATACCAAGGATCAGTGACAGGACCGCCACCAGCACCAGAAGGATGATCAGGTTGCCGCCCGATATGACCTCGATCACCTGGCCAATGACCTGGTGGGCGCCGGTGAGGCTGATGGTGCCGACGATAACACCGGCTGCACCAGTTGCGACGCCGATCCCGATCATGTTGCGCGCACCAAGGATCAGGCCCTGGACGAAATCGCCCCAGCCGTTGAAGAATTCGGTGTTAAGCCCTTCGCCACGGAAGACCGCCTTGATCGGTCGGTGCGTCAACGCGATGATGATCATGAAGATCGTGGCCCAGAATGCCGAAAGCGCCGGCGACAGGCGGTCAAGCGATTCCGTGCGCACCATCAGGTTCCAGATCAGGATCAGGATCGGGATTGCAAAGTAGAGACCCGAGATCAGGGTCGGGGTCAGACGCGGCGCGACCGGGGCGCCGTCGGTGTCGGTGTCCATTTCCAGATCGGGGTAACGCGCGGCGATCCCCAAAAGCACGACATAGGCCAGCGCGATGATCGCGACAGCGGCATAGACCGAGTTGCCCATGACCGGATCAAGGATCGCGCGCAACCCGATCATCAGGAAGCTGAGCACGCCGATCAGGATGAAACCTGACAGGAACAGGATCAGGATCATCAGGACGCCGATCTTGCGGCCCGGTTTTTTGAGACCTTCCAGTCCCATTTTCAGGCTTTCCAGATGCACGATGTACAAAAGCGCGATGTAGGAAATGACCGCAGGCAGGAAGGCGTGTTTGACGACGTCGATGTAGGGAATGTTGACGTATTCGACCATCAGGAACGCCGCGGCCCCCATGACGGGAGGCGTCAGCTGACCGTTGGTGGACGAGGCGACTTCGACCGCGCCGGCTTTCTCGGCAGGAAATCCGATACGCTTCATCAAGGGGATCGTGAAGGTGCCGGTGGTGACGGTGTTCGCGATGGACGAACCCGAGATCATTCCGGTCATCATCGAGGACAATACGCTGGCCTTGGCCGGGCCGCCGCGCAGGGCACCCAAAAGCGCGATGGCGACCTTGATGAACCAGTTGCCGCCCCCTGCCCTGTCCAAAAGCGCTCCGAACAGGACGAAGAGGAAGATCATCGTCGTCGAGACACCCAGGGCGACGCCAAAGACGCCCTCGGTCTGCATCCAGTAGTGGCCAAGGGCCTTTGACAGCGACGCGCCGCCATAGTTCGTGATGTTGCGCGCCCATTCCGAGTAACCGCCGAAAAAGGCGAAAAGCACGAAGCAACTGGCAATGATCACCAAGGGTAGCCCAAGCGAGCGATAAACCGAGACCATCAAGACGCCCATGCCAATGGCCGAAACGGTGACGTCGGTCGTGCTCCAGAGACCCGGGCGGTCGGCGATCTGGAAGCGGAAGACCACCAAATAGAGGCAGGCCCCCACCCCGAGGATCAGCAAGGCCCAATCATAGGCCGGAATGCGGTCCCTGGGTGAGGTCTTGAACAGCGGAAAGGCAAGTGTTGCCAACATGATGGCAAAGGCGAGGTGGACGAAACGAGCCTGGGCGACGATGTTGGCGAAGATGCCGACGCCGGTTGCCTGGGCAACGATTCCGGGCAGTTTCGAGGCAATGTAAAGCTGGAACAACGACCAGGCGATGCAGGTCCCGATGATCAATTTGGCCTGCCATTCGATCGACGGGTTGCGTGCGCCGGTATCGGCTTCGGCCACCATGTCGTCTGCGGAACGATCCACCTCTGAACTCATTCTGTCCCCTCCCGTCGCGTTTTCTTTTGTGTCTGGCGACAAGGCGTTTTCGTAACGCCCCGTGCGTGTCTTCTTTGGAAACTTCCCGACCCCTGGAAGATGACGCGCCCGAGGATTCCCCGGGCGCGTTTTGGCGTGATCAGTTCATCAGGCCCAGTTCTTTGTATGCCTTTTCAGCGCCCGGATGGATCGGGGCGGACAAGCCGTCTTTCACCATTTCTTCCGGGTTCAGGTTGGCGAAGGCCGGGTGAAGTTGACGGAAGTCGTCGATGTTTTCCATCACCGACTTGGCGACGATATAGACAACATCATCCGACACATCTGCCGAGGTCACGAAGGTCGCGCCAACACCGAAAGTCGTCGTGTCTTGATCGTTACCGGCATACATGCCGCCCGGAATGGTTGCGACGCGGTAGTAAGGGTTGTCGGTGACAAGCTTTTCAATCGGCGCGCCATCCACGTTGACGAGTTTCACGTCGCAGGTGGTGGTCGCTTCCTTGATGGCCGCGGCCGGGTGGCCGATGGTATAGATCATGGCGTCGATGTTACCGTCGCAGATCTGCTTGGCCATCTCGGACCCTTTGTACTCGGTCGCCAAGGCCAGATCGCCCATGCCGATACCGAAGGCGTCCATGACAACCTCCATCGTGGCGCGCTGCCCGGAACCTGGGTTGCCGACGTTCACGCGCTTGCCTTTGATGGCTTCGAAGCTGTCGATACCGCTGTCGGCGCGCACCAGAAGTGTGAAGGGTTCAGGATGAACCGAGAAAACCGCACGCACGTCCGGGAACGGGTTGTCGGCAAACTTCGAGGTGCCGTTATAGGCGTGGTACTGCCAGTCGGACTGGGCGACGCCGAACTCAAGCTCGCCTGCCTTGATGGTGTTGATGTTGTAGACCGAGCCGCCCGTGGATTCCACGGCGCAGCGGATGCCGTGCTCTTTGCGCGACTTGTTCACCAGACGACAGATCGCACCACCCGTCGGATAGTAGACGCCGGTGACACCGCCGGTGCCGATCGAGATGAATTCCTGCGCCACGGCGGTGGTGCCGGCCATGGCAAGGCCCACAGCGATTGTCGCGCCAAGTTTCAGTTTTGCAAACATATTTTCACTCCCAGTTGCAGTTACTGTCTTCAGTCCGCCCAGAATTCTCCCAGGCGTTGGTTTCGTTCTTCCACGCTTTTTATGCGTGTGCTTATGTCGTCTTTTGATTGCGCCACGATCATCGCTATCAGCGTTTCGATCAAGACAAGTGTGGCAACGTATGACGAGAAAAATTGTGGGCTGTCCGAGGGCACACAAAAGCCGATGTCGGCATGCGCCAGTGCCGGGCAGGTGTGGCGGTCGGACAGAACGATAGTTCTTGCCCCGTTTTCGCGGGCAATCTGGGTCGCCAGTACCGCGCGGCGGGCATAGGGGGTTTTGGTGACGACAAGGAAGGCGTCGCCTTCGCCAATGGTTTCCAGCGAGGCCGAGAGCGACGATCCCATGCGGGCCGCCATGCTCCAGTCGGGCGAAAAGAAATGGGCGAGGTAGGCGAGGTATTCAACGATGCCATTCGATCCGAATGCGCCGAATAACAGCACCTGCCGGGCGTTTCCAAGCGTCGCGACGGCGCGGTTCAACGTGGCGTGGTCGGTGGATTGCGTCAGCGCCGCAATATTCGACATGCAGGCCCCGGCCTGGGCATCCAGCATGGTGTCACCCGCGTCGGATTTGGCGCGCAGTTCGGCGGCTTTCTCGGAAAACGACACAACGCGCGACCCGACGTCCGAGCGGGACAGTTCGCGCATTTCCTCGTAGCTTTCAAAGTCAAGTGCGCGGGCAAGGCGTGACAGGGTGGCCGGTGACACACGGCTGGCGGCGGACACCGACCTAAGCGAGCGCGTCGCAATCTCGACCGGATGCGCCACCACATAGTCGGCGGCCGATCTAAGCTTGCCGCTGAGGTCGCCGTAGCGATTGGCGATACGCGCTTCCAGTCTGGCTTTCGAGCCGTCCGACATGATCCCCCCTGGCCACGTGTTTCATGACGTTTCATATGTTTCAACGGTTGTCAATGTTCGAAACGTATGTTTCATTTGGGGCCTGCAACACTGAGTGTGTTGTCTTGCTAGGGTCGCAGGGATGCAGAACGGGCGCAAGATCATGGTGTCGCCCACGGGCGCGCGGCGGTCCAAGGCGGACCACCCTCACCTGCCGATCAACATCGAGGAAATCGCCGCCGAAGCGCGGGCCTGCCAGGAAGCAGGCGCCGCAGCCCTGCATCTGCACGTGCGCGACGCTGCCGGGCGGCATTCGATTGATCCGGGGCTTTACAGGGAAGCGATTGCGGCCGTCCGGGCTGCGGCCCCGGGCATGGATATCCAGGTGACGACGGAAGCTGCGAACGTATTTTTTGTTCAAGATCAATATGATACACTTTTTGACCTTGCCCCGGCATGGGCGAGTCTGGCGGTTCGGGAAGCAGCACGGGACGTCGAACTTGCGGCACGGCTGTATTCCATGGCCGAGGCACAGGGTATCGTCCTGCAGCACATCCTGTACGACCGGAGTGATTTGGACATCTTGCGGCGCTTTCGGTCGGATGGAACAATTCGCGAAACGAACCCAGATGTGTTCCTGGCTTTTGGTGCCTATGCACCGCCGCGAAATGCCGATCCGGCAGCCGTTGGTGATGCTGTCCAGGCCTTGAACGGGGATTTTCAGACTTGGGGCGCCTGCGCCTTCGGGCCGACCGAACAGGCCACCCTGATCGAGGTCGTCCGACGTGGCGGACAGCCCCGGATCGGGTTCGAGAACAACATCCACCTGCCAGACGGTACCGTGGCCACCAGCACCGCCGACAACGTGGCACGGTTCGTGACCGCGCTTTATCAGGAGGGCCTTCTTTGATGTCCCACGTTTTTCACCGCAACTCGCAAGCGACGCCACCGGAGGTTTCCCATGGCAGCGGGGCGTATCTTTATGACACCACCGGCAAGGCTTACCTTGACGGTTCAGGCGGGGCTGCGGTGTCGTGCCTGGGGCACGGCGACCCTCATGTGACGGCCGCCATCAAGGCGCAGCTTGATCGGGTGGCCTTTGCGCACACCGGGTTTCTCACTTCGGCTCCGGCAGAAACCCTGGCGTCGCGGTTGGTGGCCGAAGCGCCGGGGGATCTTGACCGGGTTTATCTGGTGTCGGGGGGGTCCGAGGCGATGGAGGCGGCGCTGAAACTGGCGCGGCAGTATTTTCTAGAGATCGGCCAGCCAAAGCGGTCGCGGATCATCGCGCGGCGTCAAAGCTATCACGGCAACACTCTTGGCGCACTTGCCACGGGAGGCAACCAGTTCCGGCGCGCTCAGTTCGAGCCCTTGTTGATCGAGGTGAGTCATGTTTCCCCCGCCTATGCCTATCGCGGCATGGAGGACGGCGAGAGCGAAGCGGATTACGCCGCCCGGCTTGTCAGAGAGATCGAGGCCGAGATCGACAAGCACGGGGCCGAGACCATCATGGCCTTCGTGGCCGAACCGGTGGTCGGGGCGACCATGGGCGCGGTGCCGGCGGTCGAGGGGTATTTCCGGGCCATTCGCAAGCTTTGCGACCGCCACGGTATCCTGATGATCCTGGACGAAGTCATGTGCGGCATGGGGCGGACGGGCACGCTGTTTGCCTGTGAACAGGAAGGCATAGCGCCTGACATCTGCGCCATCGCCAAGGGGCTGGGGGCCGGGTATCAGCCGATCGGCGCGATGATGTGTACGGGCGCCATTCATCGGGCGATTGCGGAAGGCAGCGGGTTTTTCCAGCATGGGCACACCTATCTGGCACATCCCACGGCCTCGGCTGCCGCCGGGGCGGTTCTGGACCGGCTGTTGAACGACGGGCTGGTCGATCGGGTCGCGCCAGTCGGGGCCGCGTTGCGCGACAGCTTGCAAGACAGGTTCGGACAGCATCCCCACGTTGGTGACATTCGCGGCAGGGGCTTGTTTCTTGGGCTTGAGCTGGTGCAGGACCGCGAAACCAAAACTCCGTTCGATCCCGCGCTGAAACTTCATGCGCGGGTGAAAAAGGCCACTTTCGACGCGGGGCTGATCTGTTATCCCATGGGTGGGACTATCGACGGCAAGCGCGGCGACCATGTGCTGTTGGCTCCGTCCTTTATCATCAGCGACGCCCAGATCGAGGAATTGACCGACAAACTGGACCGGGGATTGACGCAAGCGCTTGCGGAAGCGTGAATTCCCAGATCGCAGTGATCTGGGGCAATGCCAATCGAGCGTGATGTGCTTTGGGCGAACCCGATACGTGATGTCCGATCAGAAGACCCCGCCTCTTTTGCGCCGTCTTCGCATGTGTCATGCAGTGGCAAACCAAGAGGAGCGCGACGATGAACCTGGCTGAAAAAGCAGCAATGGCCGAAGAGATCTGCCACAAGGCGGGCGAGATGGCCCTGGAGTATTTTCGTCAGAGCACTGGCTTGGTGATTGACCGCAAGGGGCATCAGGATTGGGTGAGCGAGGCGGATCGCAATGTCGAGGTCCTGATCCGCGAACTGCTGGACGCCGCCTGGCCCGAGGATGGTATCGTGGGCGAGGAACACGCGCCGAAAGAAAGCCGCTCGGGGTTTACATGGGTCATCGACCCGATTGATGGGACGACGAATTTTGTCAACAACATCCCGGCCTGGACCATCGTTCTGGCGGGCGTGCAGGATGGGAAATGCGTGATTGGCGTGATCTACGATCCGAACGCGGGCGAAACCTATCTGGCGACGCGGGGCGGCGGCGCGACCTTGAACGGTGCGCCCATGCGGGTGTCGGACGCGGCCATGGAAAACGGCACCGTGTCGGTTGGCTATTCGAACCGGGTGCGTGCCGAAAGCATCGTTCCGGTGATCGAGGCGGTTATAAGTCAGGGTGCGATGTTTCACCGGAATGCGTCAGGGGCCTTGTCATTGGCCTATGTCTCGGCAGGGCGGCTTTTGGGATATGTGGAAGAGCACATGAACGCCTGGGATTGCCTGGCGGGTCAGTTATTGATCGAAGAAGCCGGGGGCCGGGTCGAGGATCAGGACGCGGATGCGATGATCGCCAATGGCGGGCGAGTCGTGGCCGGATCGACAGTCGTATTCGACGAACTTCAGGCAATTGCGGATCGGGCCTGGGGTTAGGAAAGTTCAACTTTCGGGCAGCAACACCGGCCCTTTTTCGGCGAAGGACACCTTGACCTCTTGGCCTGCTTCAAGCGGGGCATCGACGTCTTCCTGCACCGCAAAGATCTGGCCGAACGGGGTTTCCAGCGTGTATTCCATGCGTACGCCCACATAGGTCGCCTTGGCGACCTTGGCCGCCATGCCGGTGGCACCGCCGATGATCAGGCGCGAGGGCCTCACCGCGAGGGTTGCCGCACCGACGCCGAGACCCCGGGACGCGAGGCGGTGCTGGTAGCCGTCGACTTCGATGGTCGCCGTGTCGCCATCCAGGGCTGTGATCTGCACAGGCACCAGGTTGGCTTCGCCGATGAAGTCGGCAACGAAGCGGTCGTTCGGAGCGTCGTAAAGCTGACGTGGCGTGCCGATCTGGGCGATGGCGGCGTTGCGCATGACAACGATTTCGTCGGAAACGGCAAGCGCTTCTTCCTGATCGTGGGTCACATAGACGACGGTCAGGCCAAGATCCTGCTGGATGGCACGGATGTCTTCGCGGACCTGGCGGCGCAGCTTGGCATCGAGGTTCGACAGGGGTTCGTCAAAGAGAAGAACCTGGGGTTCCAGCACCAGCGCACGGGCGACGGCGACGCGCTGCTGCTGGCCGCCGGAAAGCTCCGACGGCAGGCGGGCGTCAAAGCCCTTGAGACCAACAAGATCCAATCCCGCAAGGGCGCGGGCGCGCGCTTCGGCCTTGTCAAAACCCGAGAACGTCAGGCCGTACATGACGTTTTCCAGAACACTCATGTGCGGAAACAGCGCGTAGGACTGGAACACCATCGACACGTCACGGTCGGTAGCGGGCAGACGGGTCACATCGCGTTCGCCGATCAGGATGCGCCCCGTGGTGGCCATTTCCAGACCGGCGATCATGCGCAGGGTGGTGGTCTTGCCGCAGCCCGATGGGCCAAGCAACGTCACAAGTTTCCCCGCTTCGACGTGCAGGTTGATGTTGTCGACCGCGACAACGTCCTTGCCGAAGACCTTCGACACATCCTCGAATTTCACCGGGGCGGCCTTGGAGCCGATTTTCGCGTCGCTCATGAGGATTTCTCCGTCCCGAGTTGGGTGCGGCGGCCGATCTGAACCCGGCCGACCAGAAGTTGCAGCAAGCCCACGGCGGCCAGCATCACGATGATCAGTGTTGTGGAATAGGCGATGGCGAGACCGTAGTCGTTATTTTCAACGCGCCCGATAATATAGCTGGTTGCCATGTCGTATTGTGCCGAGACCAAAAAGATCACCGCCGAGATCGCGGTCATGGCGCGCACGAAGCTATAGACGAGCGCGGCAAGGATCGCAGGGCGCAATAGCGGCAGGATCACGCGGCGAAAGGTCTGCCAGGAGTTTGCGCCAAGCGTGAGCGAGCTTTCGTCGAGGGATTTGTCAAGCTGGCTCATCGAGGCGATGCCCGCACGTACGCCGACGGGCATGTTGCGGAAGATGAAGCTGACCACAAGGATGACGCCGGTGCCGGTGATCTCGATCGGGGGGACATTGAATGCGAGGATATAGCTGACACCGATGACGGTACCGGGGATGGCGAAGGACAGCATGGTGCCAAATTCGAAGGAATTCTTGCCGGCGAAATTTTGGCGCGTCAGAAGATAGGCGGTCACAAGGCCGACGGCGGCGGTCAGGGGGGCCGCGATGGCAGCGATCATGATCGTGGTCCAGAAGCTGTCCCATGCAGCACCCGTCCAGCGGATGCCTTCTTCTTCGAAGCGAACCGAGAAGGCTGTGACGTAATGCTTCAAGGTGAGCGAATTGTTGACGCCCCAAAGCTCGACCACGCTGCCATAGATGATCATGCCATAGACCACTGCCGTGAAAAGTGCCCAGGTGATGGCGATGACCAGGACCGGGATGGCAAGACCGTTCGGCATCAAAGGATGGACACCCGCATCGCCCTTGCCGGACACGGTGGTATAGCTTTTTTTACCGAGCCAGGCCCGTTGTGCATAAAAGGCCGAGAGCGTGAAGAACAACAAGACCATGGCCAGCACCGCCGCCCTGCCCTGATCGTATTGGGCACCGACGATGGCGAAAAAGATTTCGGTTGAAAGAACATCGAAGTTGCCGCCCAGAACCAGAGGATTGCCGAAATCGGCCATGGATTCGATGAAGCCGAGCAGGAAGGCATTGGCAAGGCCGGGGCGCATCAGGGGCAGCGAGACCGTGCGGAAGGTCTGCCATTTGTTGGCGCGCAGGGTTTGTGCCGCTTCCTCCATCGACGGTGAGACGCCTTCGACGACGCCGATCAGGACAAGGAACGCTATGGGTGTAAAGGCGAGGGTCTGGGCGATCAGCACCCCCGGCATCCCGTAAAGCCACCGGGTCGGTTGGATGCCGAAGAGATCGGCGAAAAAGACGGTGACGGATCCTGAAAGGCCGAAAAGAAGGATCAGGGCAAGGCCGATCACGAATGGCGGCGTGATGATCGGCAGGACGGTCAGCGCCCGCATGGCGCGTTTGAACCGAAAGCCCGAGCGGGTGACGACGAGGGCGAAGGCAAGGCCAAGTGCCGTGGTGATGAAACCGACCATGATGGCAAGGAAAAGCGAGTTCCAGGCCGCGCCGCATTTGGCACCCCAGAAACAGCCAAGGCCCCAAAGCCGGTCGTCGAAAAATTTCGAAAAGAAAACCGAGACGGAATAGGCCCCGTCCTCGGTCACGAAGGCGGCGAACAGCATCTTGGCGATCGGGAAGAACACGAAGGCGGTGACAATGGTGATGATGCCGCCGATGGCGGAAACGACGAAGACGTCGCCGTTGATGGCGCCTCGGGCCGCGATGCCCTGGGTGAATAGAAACAGGAATGACGAGGCGCAGATCATCGCCCCGTAACCCATGCCGAACTGGCGGTCGCCAAGTTCTCCGAAGGCTGTCTTCATCCATTCATAGTTGAACCCTCGGATGCCGATGGAAAAACCCTGGATGATCAGCCAGCCGAACCCAAGGGTTCCGGCAAGGATCAGCATGGTCGAATAAGCCGGGTGGCTTTTGGGTTTGCCAAGGGCGAAAAGCGTCAGGATCAAGGGGATGATCAGAGGCGCAAGCCAGGTCTTCTCGCCCTGTGCAATCAGGAAAGCGGCGGGGGCATAGTCTTCGTCAAAAGGATAGCCGTCGACCAGCCATTGAAACGACCAAAGCCCGTCTTCGACCCCGTACCAGGGCAGAAGGCAAAAGCCGACCCACCCGGCGATGATCCAGAAGATCAGGACCGGATGGGTCGTTTTCGTCGTATCGACGGCCACTTACTGCGGCAGGACCGAAACCTCTTCGTCCCACTTCTGCAGCAAACGCTTCCTTTCGTCGGACGAACCGTACTTCTTGAAGTCATAGTCGATCAGCTTGATCGTGCTCATGTCCGGAGCGCTTTCCGAGGTGTTGGCGCCCTTGTTGGACGGCACCTGGAAGGCGTTGACTTCAAGGGCGAGGTTCTGTGCCTCGGCCGAAAGCGCCCAGTCATAGAACTTTTTGGCCTCGTCCAGATTGCGTGCGCCGTCGATGATCGACATCGAGCCGATCTCATAGCCTGTGCCCTCGCAAGGTGCCACGACCTTGATCGGGAAGCCCGAAACGGCTTGTTTGACCGCATCATGCATGAAGACGATGCCGATGGTGTTTTCGCCACGCCCTGCGGCCTTGATCGGGGCCGACCCGGATTTGGTGTACTGGTTCACGTTGGCATGAAGGCCTTTCATGAATTCAAAGCCTTCGTCCTCGCCGAAAATCTGCACCATGGACGCCAGCGTGGTATAGGCCGTGCCGGACGAATTCGGGTTCGCCATCTGAACGTGACCCTTGTATTCCGGCTTCAGAAGGTCCTTCCAGCAGGCGGGTTCGGGCAGGCTGTTGGCCGCCACGAGATCTGCGTTGTAGCCGTAACCAAGAGCGCCCGAATAGATGCCGATGGTCTTGTTGCCGGCGCTTTCGGCCTGGCTGATGGCCCAGTCATGCAACTGGTCGCGCATCGGCGACATGTATTCCATCGTCAGGCCTTCTTCGGCGGCTTGCAGGTGCGGGTCGCCCGTGCCGCCCCACCAAACGTCGCCCTTCGGGTTCGAACTTTCGGCGCGCACTTGCGCGAACGTTTCGCCCGAGGATTTGCGGGTCATGTTGACGTCGATACCGGTCGCATCCTCGAAACTGCGCGCCATCAGCTGGCACCAGTCTTCCTGGGCCGAACAATAGAGTGTCAGCTTATCGGCTTGCGCCGCGCCAATGCTGGCCGACATGGCGATCAGCGATCCAGCCAGGGTCAGTGTGAACTTTCTCATGAATCATCTCCCACTAGTTTTTTATTGTTGGACCTGTGCATGTTGCCCGGAACTTTTCGCGTTGAACAGCTTTTGTTTGCGCAAATGCCTTGGGCCTTAACGCTGGAAGACCACCGGGAACCAGTCTTCGCGCAGCCGCTGTCCGGGCGTCATGCCGTGATCGGGAAAGGGTGGCGACGTGGGTCCGGGGCGTTCGACATAGCGTGCGTCGTCACCGACAAAACGGATGGAAAAGGCGCGGCGACGCGCGGTCGATGTGTTGCCGCGTGCCCCGTGAAGGATGCCATAGTTGAAGGCCACCGCGTCACCCGGTTCCATCGACCATTCCCGGATATCCATACCTTCGGCATCGGGATCGGGGACGGGCCGATAGTCGTCTTCGTTGGGATAGAAGCTGGTTTCGGCCAGCCAGCGGGTCGGCAGAACGGGCTTGTCCCAAAGGTGGCTTCCGGCGACGCAGCGAAGGGTCGCGTCGGTCACCGGATCGACCGGGGACCAGAAGCTGACGGTCTGGGTGCCATCGACGAAATAATAGGGGCCGTCCTGATGCCAGGGCGTCGCCTTTGAGGTTCCTGGCTCTTTCACCAGCACATGGTCATGGAACATCTGGACCGTTTCGGAACGCATGAGGTCGGCGGCGACTTCGGCGGCGGGTGATTGATGAACGACGTCGGCAAACTCGGGAATGCGGGTCCAGTTGCAGTAGTCGTCGAAAAACCGCCCCGTGTCGCCTTCTTTCAGGTTTTCGGCGGCATAGGGGCCGGGATTGGACATGTTGCGTTCGATACCGGCACGCAGGGTGTCGACATGGTCTGCGAACAGACCCTTGATCAGCACAACCCCGTCGCGCTGGAAGGTTTCGATATCGGATCGGGTGACCAGGGGATGATGTGTCATGTGGTTGGCAATGGGGGGTGAGGTCGTTTTGATTCAGCGCTCGTTGGCAGCATCGCGCAATGTTGAAGGCGTTGCATCAAAGGTCAACGGTTTTTTCATGCCGATCTGATCCCCTGCCGACCTTTGGGGCTGCCACAGGCACGGGTTAAAAAAGTCGGGATACACCTTGCATTTCCGACACCGCAATGAGCGAATGAGCAGCCATGTCTTGGGAGACTTCAGCATGAACATCCTGATCTTGATGGTTGACCAGTTGAACGGAACGCTGTTTCCCGACGGTCCTGCCGATTGGCTTCATGCGCCGAACCTGAAACGACTTGCCGAAAGCTCGGCACGGTTTCAGAATTGCTATACCGCCTCGCCGCTGTGCGCCCCGGGGCGGGCGAGTTTCATGTCGGGGCAACTGCCGTCTCTCACCGGTGTCTATGACAATGCCGCCGAGTTTCCGTCGGACCTTCCGACCTATGCGCATCATCTGCGGCGCGCGGGGTACTATACCTGTCTGTCGGGCAAGATGCACTTCGTCGGCCCCGACCAGATGCACGGCTTCGAAGACCGGCTGACGACTGATATCTATCCTGCGGATTTCGGGTGGACGCCGGATTATCGCAAGCCGGGCGAGCGGATCGAATGGTGGTATCACAACCTTGGATCGGTCACCGGTGCCGGGATTGCCGAAATCACGAACCAGTTGGAGTACGACGACGAGGTTACCTTCAATGCCTGCGCGAAGCTTTTCGATCTGGCGCGGGGCGGCGAGACCCGGCCCTGGTGTCTGACGGTCAGCTTTACGCATCCGCACGATCCTTATGTAGCGCGGCGCAAGTACTGGGATCTTTACGAGGACTGTCAGCACCTTTTACCGCAAGTTCCCGCCATGGAATACGAGGCGCACGATCCACACTCGAAACGGATATTCGATGCCAACGACTGGCGGAGTTTCCACATCACCGACGATGACATTCGCCGGTCGCGGCGCGCATACTTTGCCAACATCAGCTATCTGGACGACAAGGTTGGCGAGATCCTTGATGTGTTGGAACAGACCCGGCAAGAGGCGGCGATCCTGTTCGTGTCGGACCACGGCGACATGCTGGGCGAGCGCGGGCTTTGGTTCAAGATGAGCATGTTCGAAGGGTCGGCGCGCGTGCCCTTGATGATCTCGGCGCCCGGAATGGCGCCGGGGCGCATCGACACACCTGTATCGACCATCGACGTCTGTCCGACCCTGGCCGACATGGCAGGGGTCAGTATGGACGAGGTCGCCCCGTGGACCGAGGGTCAAAGCCTGCTTGGGGTGGCCGGCGAAGGGGCCGCCCGCGGGCCTGTCGCCATCGAATACGCCGCCGAGGCGTCCTATGCGCCGGTCGTTTGTCTGCGCGATGGCCGATACAAGTACGTCCGCTGCGCCCTTGACCCCGATATGCTGTTCGACCTTTCCGCCGACCCGCAGGAACTGACCAACCTTGCCGACGATCCGGCCCATGCCGATGCGCTTGGCCGTCTGAGGTCCATGGCCGAAGCCCGATGGGATCTTGTGCGGTTCGACGATGATGTTCGACGTTCTCAGGCCCGGCGATGGATCGTCTATGACGCCTTGCGGAACGGGGCCTATTACCCGTGGGATTACCAACCCTTGCGACGAGCGTCGGAACGGTTCATGCGCAACCACATGGATTTGAACGACCTGGAAGAAAACCAGAGGTTCCCGCGCGGCGAATAAGCAGGTCGGCGCGTTCAACTTTCGCGGAATGAACGCCCGAAATAGTCCGTCAGGGGTTTGGTCAGATACGACATCGGCGTGCGGTCGCGGGTTCTGAGGTATGCTTCGACCGGCATGCCCGGCAAGAGTTTCTGCGTTTCGATTTTCGGAAGTTCCCCTTTCAGCGGGATCAGTTCGACGCGATAGTAATTCAGACCCGTGACATCGTCCTGAAATACATCGGCCGATATGGCCGTGACCTGCCCCGTCACCTCGGGCGTCAAACGCTGGTTGAACGCCGTAAAACGCAAGGTTGCGGCCTGGCCGACATGGACCTGATCGACATGGATGGCTTCGATGCGGGCCGCGACGATCAAAGGCTGATCCTGCGGCACCAGGTACATCAAGGGTTCGGCGGGCTGGACGACGGCCTTTTCCGCAAAGATGGCCGATCCATAGACGATGCCGGATACCGGCGCGCGCAAATCAAGGCGCGACAGGCGTTCGACAAGGCTGAGGCGCCGTTCCGAGAGTTCAAGCTCGCGATACTGGATATCCCGAAGTTCGGAGATTGCCGTTTCCTGACGGGCATTCGCAAGTTTCAGTTTTTCAATCTCGAAGGCTGCGATTTGGCCACGGAACTGGGCAACGTCCGACCGGAGTTTGCCAATCTCGCCCGCGATACGGGCCGCTTCGCGCCGCAGCGTTGACACCCGCGAAGCCTGCACCAGCCCTTTTTGCAACAGGGATTCCTGGTCTTTCAGTTCCTCCAGCACCAGGTCTTCCTGGATCCGAAGGGCGTTCAACTGGGCTTTTGTGCCTTCGGTCTGATTGCCCGTCTGTGCGATGCGTTCGTTGATCTGGCTGATCTCGCGGGCGTGGGTTTCGCGGCGGGCGTGAAACAGTTTGCGCTGCCCTTCGATCTGCTCAAGCCCGGCATCACCGCCAATGGGATCATTGGGGAAGCTGACCTTGTCGGCCCCGTCCCGTTCGGCTTCAAGTCGGGCGCGGCGGGCGCGCAGTTCGGTCAGTTGATGTTCGGCGATGGCCAGCTCGGATTTCAAAAGCGTATCGTCGAGACGCAGCAGAAGATCACCGGCTTTCACCAGATCGCCATCACGCGCGTTGATTTCGCCGACAACACCGCCTTCGGCGTGCTGCACGACCTGCCGGTTGTTTTCGACCACGATCATGCCGGTTGCGATGATCGCCCCGGCGATTTGCGTTCGCACGCTCCAGACCCCGATGCCGCCGACCAAAAGAACAAGGGCCGTTATTCCGACGATCAGGGGAAGGCGCGCGCTGTAGGTCGGGCGTTCAGTCATTTCATGACACCTCGACCACGCGCCGCACATCGTCGGCGTTTCGCATCATCGACTTGATGATTTCGTCGCGCGGCCCCTGGGCCTTGATCCGCCCGCCATCGACCACCAGAAGCCGGTCGCATTCGGATATGGCCACGGGCCGGTGCGTCATGATCACGACCGAACGGCCTTCGGATTTCATGGTTCGAATGGCGGCGTTCAGTGCTTCGCTTCCTTCTTGATCGAGCGCCGAATTCGGTTCGTCCAGCACCAGAAGGACCGGTTCCCCGTAAAGCGCACGGGAAAGCGCGATCCGTTGCCGCTGCCCCCCGGAAAGGCCGATCTGATTGTCCTCGATCCGCGTTTCGTAGGCGTCGGGAAGCGACAGGATCAGGTCGTGGGCCTTGGCCTTTTTGGCGGCTTCGACGACCATTTCACTATCGGGCGACAACGACATGCGGGCAATGTTTTCCGCGATGGTGCCCGAAATCAGCATCGGGTCCTGGGGCAGATATCCGATGTGGGCGCCAAGATCATTCGGGGCATAGTGATCGACCAGGGCACCGTCCAGGCGCACCTCGCCAACGTTCGGTGTCACGAGGCCCAGTATGGTTTTGGCGATGGTGGTCTTGCCGGACCCGCTTCGCCCGATGACGCCAAGAACCTCACCCGATGCCAGCGAGAACGAGATATTATAAAGGATCGGCGGCGTTCCGGGTTTCGAGGTCACGGTGACGCCGGTAACCTCAAGGCGTCCTTCAGGGCGCGGGAGCCTTGTTCGCGCGGGTCGCTCGGGGGATTGGGCAAGCGTTTTGGTCAGCGATGTCCAGCCCTGCCGGGCCCGTGCGATCTGCGGCCAGCGTCCGATGATCTGTTCAATCGGGGCAAGAGCACGGCCCAACAGGATCGACCCGGCAATCATCGCACCCGCCGTCAGTTCACCCTTCAGAACCAGCCAGGCCCCGAGCGCCAGAACAAGGGATTGCAAAGACAGACGGAACGACTTGGTAAAAGTTGAAAATGCCCCGGTCCAATCCACCGCCGTCATGTTCTTGCCCAGGGCTTCGAAGCGGTGATCCAGCCAACGTTCGGTGACCGGTTCCAGCATTCCTTGCGAGCGAACCAGTTCGGCCGCACGCCGGGTGTTGTCGGCAAACCGGTGCGCGGCGTCCGCCGCAAGTTGTGCATCCTTCACGCGCCTGGAGGTCAGCATCTGGTTGAGGATGGTGACCAGGATCAGAACAATGCCACCCGACAAGGCAAACCATCCAAGCCAGGGGTGGAACACGAAAATCACCGCGATGAAGATGGGGGTGAATGGGGCGTCCATCAGGGCGATCAGGGCGGGCGAACCGAAGGCCCCCTGCACCGCTTCCAGATCACGGCTGGCCGACAATTTCTCGGGCGTGGTGTCCGAGTTGGCGAACTGGATCTGGAAAACCTGCCGGTCAAGTTTCGACTGCAACCGTGCACCATAACGAGCCAAGAGCCGCGTGCGTGCGAAATCAAGAAGCCACATCAACCCGTAAAGCGCCAGGACAAGCACCAGCAACGCCACCAGGGTTTCTTCCGATCGGGACCCCAGAACACGGTCATAAACCTGCAGCATGAACAAGGGCCCGGTCAGCATCAAAAGGTTGACGAAGACACTGAAGAACAACGCAAAAAGGATGAAATACCGCGAATCGCGGGCGGCCTCGGAAAGCGTCGTCGTGGTCTTTGGCATCGGCTTTCACTTTGCAGAAAATCCAGCGAGCCCAGCTATCCACCGCTGGGCTGGCAGGTGGGACGGAACGGCCAGGGCTGTGCTTGGCCCGGAAAATTTAAACTTGATCAATAGCTTGCAAATTTGTGTTAATTTTTTCCTTACCTAGAACGGGCCAGGTCGAGTTTTCGCAAGTGTTGAGGGGGGTGTTTAGGCGATCATGGCGCGATCAAACCGGTTTGGACTCGAGCGTGCCGATGATTTCGCCCAAGTGTTCAGGGTCGATTGCCCTGAGACGCGCGCCGGTTTCCGCGTCCTTGCCAAAAGCGTCCAATGGTATGTGGTCGGGCAGGTTGTCGACATCGACGGTGATCGCACCGTCCCGGGATCGGGCGAACACGATCTCGGTTCCCGGCACCAGAAAGTCGACGCCGTTCAGTTCACGGCAGGCGCGTCTGGCGATGGCCATGGCGTCTTTTGTTCCAAGGCTTTTTTCCAGAACTTCGCCCGGGGACTTCGCGTCGACATTCACATGGCGGAAACGCTCGATGTCGCAAAATCGGTCGATGTCGGTCACGACCAGATGTCCATTTCTCCCTGCCGCCACAGTCCGCAAAGGGCTGCCCTGTGGGATCGAATTGTCGAGGAATTCGTAGTGGACCCACCGATCCTTGGCATTGGCCCAGGAAAAGAACAGATCGGGCATGCCCGAATAGGCCTCGATATTGTGGTAAAGCAGGTCATCGACTGCCTTGTATCGCCCGGTTTCCAGCCCGCGCAGCCAGGCCCTTTCGACTGTCGCTTCGGGCGGGGTGATCAGGAAGAACATGTAAATCTTGGCGCCGAAACGGGTCAGCAGACGGGAATCCGATGCCCGTTTTTCGGCCAGATGAAAGCTGTCGAACCGAAACCGGTCGATCAGAAGGTTGGGGATTGCCGCTTTTGCGCCAAGGTCGGCCATGAAGGCATCGAGTTTCCTGTCGATGATCTCAAGCTCTTGCCCGGTCAGCATGGCGGCATACTTGAAATCGTCGCCAAGCCCGTTGTAGTCGATCAGGGATTTGCGCCAATAATCCGGGCTGATGATCGCAAAGCTGGACCATTCCAGCCCGAGGCGGTCGGCGATCTGACGTTGCGCGCCGCGGATCGTGCTTTTGCCCGAAGCCGACGCGCCCTTGGCATTCAATACAACCGGGTGCGACTGGGGTGGCAGGGGATTATAGCCCTGGCGTTTCACCGTTTCGTCGAGCAGAGGATCGACCAGGGCCGCGACGCAGGCATCCCCTTTCGAATTGCTGACAAGGTTGACCGCGACAGTCGATACCCAGGGAATATCTGCCGGGCGCAGGCCGCCGCGTTGCGACAGGACACCGTTGCAGACGCGCACGACGGACTTCAGGCAGGCGGCGTGCAGGCTGTCGGTTTCTGCCGCGTCGGCCTCAAGCTTGGCCAGTCTTTTCGTGACCGTGGCATCGGCATCGAAGGGTTTGGGCGGCGCGGCCTTCTGACCGAAGAGGCGTGCGATGATCCCCTGTTTTTCGATCGCCTTTTCTTCGGCCCGGAACAGCGACTGCAAGGCATCCTCGACAATTACCGCAGCGTCCTTTCGCAGGCCTGTGAAGGCGGCTTCGATTTCGGGCAGCTTGGGGGACACCCCGCGTTCGAAGATTGTCGAAGCCATGGCCCGAAGGTTCAGGCCCAGATCGGCGTACCTGGGGCCATCGGGGACATGAAGCTGGGCCGTGACTCGGATAAGGCAACGGTGCAGGGCCAAGCGGTGCGGCTTGAACGTTGCCAGCACCTCGGGGCGAAGGCCGGTCAGACGTGACAGTTGTTCGGCTTCGTCCCAGGTGACGCTGGCGTTGGCGGGTGAAAACAGCGTGGCTTTCGGCATCAGGCGTGCCGGGATCGTCGATTGCAAGCCCGGCGACCAGGGGCCGAATTCCGTGGTTTCTGTTTCGCTCTCCGAGATCGTCTAGCCCCCAGTCTCGGCGGCCTTGCGGCGTTGCAGGTACTTGCTGATCAGGGGATAGCTGATCAGCGCCAGCGCGATCAGGATGCAAGTCAATGAAATGGGACGTTCAAGGAACGTCATTGCATCGCCCCGGCTGGAGATCAGCGACTGGCGCAGGGATCGTTCGGCCAATGGCCCCAGAACGATGGCCAGAACGGCAGGGGCGACAGGATAGTTCAACTTGCGCATCAGATAGCCGACGATGCCGATAATCAGCATGATCCAGGTATCGAACATCCGATCGGTCGTTGCAAAGACACCCAAAACGCAAAGCACGAAGATGATCGGGGTAAGGATGGTGAACGGCATGGCCAGCACGCGGATGAAGACCGGGATCAAGGCGAGGTTCAGGATCAGCGTTACCGCATTGGCCACATAGAGCGATCCGATCAGGCCCCAGACAAAGTCCGGGCTTTCCGCGAATAAAAGCGGCCCCGGGCGCAGGCCCCAGATGATCATGCCGCCCAGAAGGATCGCGGTTGTGGGCGATCCGGGGATGCCAAGGGTCAGCATCGGCAGCATGGAACCCGTCGAGGCCGCGTTGTTGGCCGCTTCGGGGGCGGCAACGCCGGCAACATTGCCCTTGCCGAAGCTGTCGGGGTCCTTGGAGAACGTCTTGGTCAGACCATAGGACATGAGCGCCGCCGGTGTTGCCCCGGCAGCGGGCAAGGTGCCGACGAAGAAGCCAAGGAACGAGCCGATCCAGGTCGAATTGATGTACGACTTGATGTCGCCGAAGTTCTCTTTCATCCGCGTCCAGGTGATCTTGACCCGGTGCATGGTGACCTGACCCTTGGTGCTTTCAATGGTCCAAAGCATCTCGCCGATGCCATAGATACCGATCGCGACGACCAGGAAACCGATGCCGCGCTGAAACTCGACCATATCGAAAAAGATAAGGCGGGGTTTGCCCGAGATGATGTCAAAACCGACAGCCGCGATCACCAGACCGATCAGGATCGAAAAGATGGTTTTGGGGATGTCATCGCCGCCAAGACCGACGAATGTGGCAAAGGCCAGAAGCATCAGGGCGAATTCTTCCTGGGGGCCGAATTTCAAAGCAAAGGTCGCAAGCGGCGGCGCGAAGAAGGTGAACAGCACGACCGACACCGTGCCGCCGATGAAAGATGCGATGGCCGCCGCCATCAGCGCCTTGTCCGCATTGCCTTGCTGCGCCATGGGTCGTCCGTCAAAAACCGTGGCAACAGCCGTTGAGGCACCCGGAATACCCAGGGTGATCGAACTGATCGCGCCGCCGTACATCGCGCCATAATAGAGGGCCGCAAGGAAGATGATGGCGGCAGTCGGTGGCACGAGGAAGGTGATCGGCAGAAGGATGGCGACGCCGTTGACCGAGCCAAGCCCCGGCATGCAGCCGACGAAAAGTCCCGCAAGACACCCGGCGAAGATCATGAATAAGTTCAGCGGTTCAAAGGCTTGCAAGAGCCCTGCGCCGAGGGAAACGATGATGGTTTCCATGGGTCAAAGGACTCCTTTCAGTAAAACCATTCGTAGCGAAGGTTGTCGATGACGAGGAAGCCTTCCTCGAAGATCGGCAGGCCTTTCGGCAGGTATTTGGTCAGCGCCACCTCGAACAGAAGGTAGATGAAGATCGGGCTGGCAACGGTCATTGCGATTGACGTGCGCATTCCATGGCCGCCGAGAAATCGGACCGAGCCGAACATATAGATCATCAGCGCGAGGTAAGTGCCGATGATGTGAATGAGGATGAGGAACACCAGAAGCGCGAGTGCCGTCACCGTGACGATGAAGGTCGTGTCGCGCGGCAGG
Source organism: Silicimonas sp. (assembly GCA_013002465.1). Classification (GTDB taxonomy): domain Bacteria; phylum Pseudomonadota; class Alphaproteobacteria; order Rhodobacterales; family Rhodobacteraceae; genus JABDJO01. Next base: position 65,829 of record JABDJO010000067.1, read on the forward strand.
TATTCGTCGGTTGACCGTGATTCCGGCGTGGTGCCGCGAAACCACCTGAGCAATGTCCAGGCCGAGGCAAGTGCCATGCCCAAGGACAACCAGAACGGCCACATGCCAGCCCCGGGACCCCTGCCTTCGATCCAGCCAATGACCAGGTTCGATGTGTAGATGTTGATCATCAGGCCAAGCGACAAGACAAGTGTCGCGATTGCCATCAAAAGCTCTGCCGTCCGCACGGTCATGGGCGCCCTCCCCGCTGGCGAAACCTGATTGGGTACAGATTTGCCTAATGTCCTCGAAGATATTGTTGGCGGAGCCCGCGAAGGGCTCCGCCAGGGTTCTTCTTATTCGCCCGTGATGGCCGACGCGCCGACCTGTTCGATCAGCGCCTTGTGCGCCACGACATTGTCAGCGTGGAACTGGGCCAGATCGGCGCCGTTCATGAAGTTGTCGCAAGTGAGACCGTCCGATGTGCAGAAGTCCTGCCACTCCTGGCTGGCGAACAGTTCGTTAAAGAGGTTCGTGTACCATTCGACCGCTTCGGGATCCATGCCCGGAGGACCGTTGACCGAACGCTGCATGTAGTACTCGATGTCAACGCCCAGCTCTCTTGCGGTTGGCGTATCCGGGAAGGCCGCCATGCGCTCGCCGGTGAACTGGACCAGGGGCTTGGAGTTGCCCGCCCGGAAGAACTCCATCTGTTCGGCCGGGTTGTTCACGGTCGAATCGATCTGGTTACCAACAAGGTTCTTGGCCACGGTGCCACCGCCCGGGAACGGAATATAGGTCACTTCATAATCGAAGGCCGCTTCCATCATCGCCGTCAGAACCGAGTCTTCCTGACCCGAGCCCGTCCCGCCGACTTTCCAGTCAAGACCGGCGTCTTTCACGGCCGCGACATAGCTGTCGAGGTCGTTGATGTCGTCACGGTCGGTATTGACCCACAAAAGGAAGGTGTCCATCGCCATCAGGCCGATAGGTGTAAAGGCCGTGACATCGACGCCCAGATCTTCCTGGATGATCGGCGTGGTGTAAAAGCTGTTCAACGTCATCATCACCGTATGGTCGTCGCCGGCCTTGTCCTGCATATAGCGCAGGGCCTCGGCACCGGATCCGCCCGGCTTGTTGATCGGAATGAACGGACGCGGGCTGAGGTCTTTCTTTTCGATCAGTCCCTGAAGCAGGCGGGCAATCTGATCAGCGCCGCCGCCGGTTCCCGCCATGATGATGAACTCGACTGGTTTGCGTGGCTGCCATTCGGCATAGGCCGCCGGAGCCATCACGGCCAGTGCGGCAGCACTGGCAGCTAATGTTTTGAATACGTTCATAGTTTCCTCCACTTTGGTCGACTGCCATGCAGTCTGATTAGCCGTTTCGGCAATGTCGCAGATCTTTGTCTGCCTGGAATTGTTCGCTCGGTTCGGTACCTTGCCTATCGCGTGCATCGGGTTCCTTTCTTCAATGTACCAGGATGACCGGCAGGGTGGCCTCATCCACCACTACTTGCGTGTTTCCGCCAAAAATCGTCTCGCGCTCGTAACTGTCGTGATAGGCGCCCATCACCAGAAGGTCGGCCCCCGCCGTTTCGCATTCCTGCAAGAGGTTGCGCCCAATGTTGCCCTTGCGTTCGAAGCGAACGATGGTTGCGGTGACGTCGCGGTGGCCGAGATAATCGACCAGATCCTCGGCCGAGGCCGCATGGTCCAACTGCCCCGTCGTCAGGATGGTGACCCGATCCGCGCCCTTGATGAAGGGCATCGCGGCGGCAAGCGCGCGGGTGGCCTCAAGCGATCCGTTCCAACCGATGGCAACGTGTGAACCGATGCTGGCCGGCGCCTGTTCCTTTGGCGGGCACATCAGAACCGGGCGGCCCGAGGAATAGATCGCCGACTTAAGGGTGTTGGCTCCAAGGTTTTGTTGCCGGTCGGGGCGCGGGACGCAAACCAGATCGGACAGACGACCGAAATGGCGGACCGCATCGACCTGCTTGCCGGCGTATTCGGCAAAGCTTGCTGTCGCCTGGCCGGGTGTCGGCGGTATTTCAGGAAGGCCCATATCAACCGCAAGGTCTTGAAATTCCTTGCGCAACTGGTCTTCTTCGCCTTGCGCGTTCTTTGCCGTGACTTCTTCGATCTGCTTGCGCATGAAGGTCGGGATGACCACGCCATAGGGCATCAGGTCTTCAGGTTTCGGGCGACAATGAACGACGCGGACATGCGCGTTGAAGGCCTTTGCGACGACCGCGGCATGGGCGAAAGCGTTGTCGCCCTTGCCGTCGCCACGGACCGGAACCATGATTGTGTGGATCACTTGGCCATCTCCCTCTAAAACAACCCTTCGATTTCGCCGGCGTCGTTGAGGTGGATTGATTCCGCGGCTGGGGTGCGCGGCAGGCCGGGCATGGTCATGATGTCGCCGCAGACCACCACCACGAAGCCCGCTCCGGCCGACAGAC
>JABDJO010000079.1 GCA_013002465.1 Silicimonas sp.
ATCGAAATCAGCACACCGGCACGGCGTCCGGGAATTGCCCCCTTGAAGGGTTCCCATGCATGGAATACCCGGTTCAGCACACCCGTGCCGCGCGTATCGGTCAGGAATTCGCCGTGATAGCCGATCAGCCCGCGCGATGGGACATGAGCGATGATCCGGGTCTTGCCTGCGCCCGCCGGTTTCATCTCGACCAGTTCGCCTTTGCGCGAGCCGGTGAGCTTTTCGATCACGGCGCCGGAATATTCGTCATCCACATCGATCGTGGCTTCTTCGATCGGCTCGAGTCGATTGCCGTTGTCGTCTTCGCGCATCAGAACCTGCGGGCGCGAAATGCTCAGCTCGAACCCCTCGCGGCGCATGTTTTCGATCAACACACCCATCTGCAATTCGCCGCGGCCCGAGACCACAAAAGCCTCGCCGCCCGGGGTTTCGGCAATCCGGATCGCCACGTTTCCCTCGGCCTCTTTCATCAGGCGTTCGCGAATGACCCGGCTTTGCACCTTCTTGCCATCCCGACCGGCCAGCGGGCTGTCGTTGATGCCGAACGTCACGCTGATCGTGGGTGGGTCGATCGGCTGGGCTTCAAGCGGAGTTTCAATGGCAAGCGCACAGATGGTGTCCGAAACGGTGGCTTTGGACATGCCCGCAAGGCTTACGATGTCACCCGCTGTCGCAACCGCGATGTCCTGCTGACCGAGACCCCGAAACGCCTGGATGCGTGTGACGCGAAACTGCTCGATCTTCTGACCCATCCGGCTGAGTGCCTGCACGGTGCTGCCGACCTTCAGTTGCCCGCTTTCCACGCGCCCGGTCAGCACACGGCCGACAAAGGTATCGGCTGACAGGGTGGTTGCGAGCATGCTGAAATCGTTATCTTTATCAGCCAGTTGGCGCGGTGCGGGAACATAGTTGACGACCAGATTGAACAAGGCCGACAGATCCGCCTTCGGCCCATCCAGTTCAGCATCCGCCCAGCCAGATCGGCCCGAGGCATAGAGATGCGGAAAATCCAGCTGGCTTTCGTCGGCATCCAGGGCAACGAAAAGGTCGAAAACTTCGTCCAGGACCCGGTCCGGCTCGGCATCCGGTTTGTCGACCTTGTTCAGGACCACGATGGGGCGAAGTCCAAGGGCCAATGCCTTGGAGGTCACGAACTTGGTCTGGGGCATCGGCCCTTCGGCAGCATCGACCAGCAAAACCACGCCATCGACCATGGAAAGGATACGCTCGACCTCGCCACCGAAATCGGCGTGCCCGGGGGTATCGACGATGTTGATCCGTGTGCCATGCCATTCGACCGATGTTGCCTTGGCCAGGATCGTGATGCCGCGCTCACGCTCAAGGTCATCGCTGGCCATGGCCCGGTCCTCGCCGGCCTGGCCTTCGCGAAACGTGCCCGATTGGCCGAGCATGGCGTCCACCAGGGTGGTTTTGCCGTGGTCGACATGCGCGATGATCGCAATATTGCGAAGGTCCATGTGTCAAAGCTCCGGAAGATATGGGCGGCACTTAGCGGTTTCCCAAAGCGCGGTCCAGCGGATACTCACGCGTCCGCGACCGGCGCTGTGGTCGCTGCCTAGATGGTAATCGTTTGCCCGGTCTCGATGGCCGTGAGGGATGCGAGGATCATGCGCAATGCGATCCGTCCCTGGCGTCCGTCGAAGTCTGATCTTTCGCCCGTTCGGATCGCCCGCATCAACTGGCGGACACAGGCCTCGGGACCCTCGTCGTCGGGATCGCACGCGATCCGTTCGCGCCCGTTGCGATCCTTGATGACAACCCCGATCGTGTCGGAAACATCCCCAAGAAACCGATCCGGTGCCTCGGCATCCTGGCAAAAGGCCACACCTTCCGGTCCATGGATCATCTCATGACAATGCCCCGGCGTTCCCTCGGGCAGGCCCCAATTCAAACCGATGGTCAGAACATGCCCGCCGGTAAAGCGCATGGCGATTTCGGCGGTATCAATGCCAAAGTCGGACACACTTTCCAGCCGCGCCTTGCCCCGCCCGAAGACGGCGCCCGTGGCGGTCACGCTGACCGGTTCTGCCTCGGTAAAATAGCGAGCCAGATCGAACAGATGCCCGGTCATATCGTGAACCGGACCGCCGTTCAGGCCGCGATCATGCATAGCCAGTTTCGGGCGCACCTCGCGCATCTCGGAAAACCGGATGTAAAGCGGCGCACCAAGGCGACCGTCATCAATAAGGCGCTTCATGGTGCGAAAGCGCGACAAGGCGCGGTACTGGTGGCAGACCGAAAGCTGAATATTGTTCGCCTTGGCCGCCGCGATCATCTGGTCGGCTTCGGCAAGTGTCAGGGCCATCGCCTTTTCGCACAACACATGCCGCCCGGCGTTTGCGGCGGCCACGGCGACCGCGGCGTGATCGCACACGGGCACACATATGCTGACGATATCAACACCTTGGGTGGTGATCGCCTCCTGCCAGTTCCGGCTTACGCCCGCATTCAGTTGCCCGGACAAGGCATCGGCCCTGTCCGGGTGGTGATCGCAGACGGTGACGACTGTCGCACCGTCCTGAGCGTTCCAGCCAGCGGCGTGTTTTCGGCCCATGTCGCCACAGCCGATGATTGCCACGCCCAGCATTCAGTGCCCCAACCGGTCAAGATGCGACACCAGATACTGACCGTTGACCGCGCATGCCCGATCATTGTCAGGCGCATTGTCCTGTTCCGCAGTCAGCCAGATATCTGCCCCTGCCTGTTCGGCAAGCCACGCCCAGGCCGGCGCAAAATCGACCACACCGGTGCCAAGGTGACAGGTGTTCTGCCCGTCTTCCCAGGTGATGAAGTCCTTGAAGTGCAGGACCCTCACGTTCGATCCGACCTCGTCCAGCAACGCCTGCATCCCATGGCCCCCCTTGACCGCCCATCCAAGGTCGGGGGCGAACCCAAGCGTGTCGATCCGGGCATCAAGCAGCCGCCGCCAGATGCGCCTGTCATCGCGAAACTCCCAATCATGGTTGTGGTACAAAAGGGTGATCCCCCGGTCCGCGCAGCGCGCAGAGATCTCGGCCAGATGGGTGATTTCCTTGTCCAACGCCGACGCGTCGATATTCAGCCCTGAATAGATCAGATATCTGGACCCAAGACCCTTAAGATACCCCAAGACCCGCTCAAGACTGGTCCGTTCGTCTGCGGCCTGGGCGATATCGGCCAGATTGCCGCCGATGTGGCACGCGCTAAGCTGCAATTCGTGCTTGTCCAGAAGCCGCGCGGCCTTGGCGACTTCGACCTGCCCAAGTCGCCGGAACCCGATTTCCACCGCATCGTACCCGGCGTTTCGGGCCACGGTGAAGATGTGGTCGAACAGATGATGCTGCGGGTCGCCCCAGGTGATTGTCTGCAAGGATTTCCTGAACATCCGCATTATCCCAATTCAACAGCCTGCCCGGCGATCGCCGATTTTTGCGCCGCCATCCCCATTTTAACCGCCGCAATGCCATCCCCCAGTGAAACCTCGGGCGCTCCCGAGCCCCGCACAACCTTGATGAAGCGCTGGTGCTGATAGAATGTCGATCCGTTGTGATCGCCAATGCTCAACAGGTCGGGATCGACGGGAACTGACAGGACGCGCGGACCGGGAGGGTTACGCGGGGAAATCAGCACTTTCGGCACCGGCGGGTCACCAAGGCCCTCGGGCCAGAACCGGGTGGGACCCGGCACCTTGACCTCGACCTTTCCGGATTTGCCGAGGCCTGTGATTTCTTCCTGATAACGCGACCCTTCGGCGTACATGCACAACTCCAGCATGGCCCGCGTCCCACCGGCGAAATCGACGATGACAAAGGCCCCGTCCAGGATGTCGGGCCGTTCGCCATTTCGCAATTCGTCAAGGTGGTTCACGTCCTGCCCGGCCGAAGCCATGATCCGCACAGGTTCGGAGTTCATGATCAACCGCATGAGGTCGAAGAAATGACAACACTTTTCGACAAGCGTGCCGCCCGAATACCGGTTGAACCGGTTCCAGTCGCCGATCTTGTTCAGAAACGGATAGCGATGCTCGCGTATTGTCAGCATGGTCACACCGCCGGTCACCGACGGCAGTTCCTTCAGGAAGGCGGCAATTGGCGGCATGTAGCGATATTCCATCGCCACCCAGACCGGCGCCGGGTAGTTTTCGCCAAGTTCTGAAACGCGCGCTTCGTCTTCGGGATCGGTGAAGACCGGCTTTTCCATCAAAAGCGGCAGAGGGCGACGGTCAGCGATCATTTGAAACTGGTCCGCGTGACAATAATTCGGTGACGCGATCAAAAGGCAATCAAGCTCGGGCCGGGCCAACAGGTCGTCAATCGACGGGCACAGTGCAGCGTCCTTTGCAAATGCCAGTGACTTGGCGGCCATTCCGGGATCAGGTTCAAAAATCGCCGCAACCCGGGCGTCTGGCAAAAGAGCGATGTTGCGAAGGTGCTCTTGCCCCATCATGCCGCACCCGATTACGCCGTAGTTCACTTTATCCGCCATCGTCGTCCTTACCTGATCCGTGCCACGTAGCGCGCGCGGTCCGGGTCAAACCAGGTGCGCGAATACTCTGCGATGTCGCCTTCTGCCGTTCGGCTCCAACGTTCGACATATCCTGTTGGGTCGCCTGGCCCGCAGGCGAATTCAGGCACGCCCCAATCCGGCGCGACCGAAACCCCGACCCTGTCTTCGACCTGAGCGATCAAAAGACCCAAAGCATTGCGGTAAAAGTAATAAAGCGAATCCGATAGCGCCCCGACCTTGATCTCGCTGGCCCAGTGGCCATCCAGCCAAATTTCTTCCAAAGCTGCAGGATCGCCGGACAGCAACCGCAACCGGCGAATGCGATGCGCGTCCCTTGAGCGCCCGAATTGCGGCAGGTCGGCAGGTTTCTCTGCGCGCTGAACATCCAACACCTTGGCGGTCGGCAAACCACCGCCCTGAAGACGCTCAAGGCGAAAGAAGGCATAGACGCCAGCGACATCCGGATTGTGCCTCACATAGTTGCCCGACCCCTGTACGCGCTCCAAAAGGCCCTTGGCCACAAGATCGTCCAGCGCCTTGCGAAGCGTTCCCACAGCAATGCCAAGATCGGCAGCCATGTCCCGTTCAGGGGGCAGTCTTTCGCCATCAATCAGCCGACCGGACGCGATCTCGCGGATCAGCATTTCGGCCGTCTGAATGTATACCGGAAGGGCCGAGGATCGCGCGTTCATGCTCCACCTGAAAAATTGATACACTATTGATGCACATCAATGACAATGCTACGCAAGTTGAAATCGCGCCTGTCAGAAAGATTCGCATGACCGTTGTTCCCGTCACATCCGCCGATCTCAACGCCGCGGAAGTCAGCTGGTTTTCTGCATTGTGTTCAGATGATTACCAGTTCCTTGGGGTCCCCGAAGGCGCACTTCGCTCAAGCTGGGCGCACTGTCGCGACATTGTGCTTGAGGCCGAAACCCAGGGGTTTCGCAACATCCTGTGCCCCTCGTCCTATCAGGTTGGGCAGGACACCTTGTCGTTCGTCGCCGGCTGCGCGCCTTTGACGTCCAAAATCAACATGCTGGCCGCTGTTCGTTGTGGAGAAATGCAACCGATCATGCTGGCGCGCACCATCGCGACGCTGGATCACATGATGGAAGGCCGCTTGACGATCAACATCATCTCGTCCGACTTTCCCGGCGAAAAGGCCGAGTCCGGCTTTCGCTATCAGCGATCCCGCGAGGTCGTCGAAATCCTGCGACAGGCCTGGACCGAGGACGAAATCACCTATCACGGCCAGGTTTACGACTTTGAAAACGTCCCGACCGCTCCGGCCAAGCCCTATCAGCAGAATGGTGGCCCGTTGATGTACTTCGGTGGGTATTCCCCGCCTGCTCTGGAGCTTTGCGGTCAGCATTGCGATGTTTACCTGATGTGGCCCGAAACCAAAGAGCAACTGGCACAGCGGATGAAGGACGTGAACGCCGTGGCAGAACGCTATGATCGCACTCTGGATTATGGGTTGCGCGTCCACATGATTGTGCGCGACACCGAGGCCGAGGCCAAGGAATACGCCGACTATATCGTTTCGAAGCTGGATGACGAATATGGCCAGATCATCCGCGAACGGGCCCATGATTCCAGTTCGCTTGGGGTCAGTCATCAGGCGCGGGCGCGGGAGTTGGCGGACAAATACGGCTATGTCGAACCCCACCTTTGGACCGGGGTCGGGCGTGCCCGTTCCGGGTGCGGTGCAGCCCTTGTGGGATCGACCGACCAGGTTCTTAGCGAGATTGAAGACTACAAGAAGATGGGCATTCGGGCCTTTATCTTTTCGGGGTATCCGCACATCGACGAATGCAAATCCTTCGGCAAAAGGGTTCTGCCCCAGCTTCAGACCTGTTCGCTTCCCGAAGCCTATGGGCGCGTGCCTTCTGGCACACCGGCGACACCGCTTGGCACGGGAGAACGCGTTTGATGATGGAACGGGTCGACCTGCCGGGCGGCGTGAGCCTGAGCCGTATCGTCTATGGCATGTGGCGGATCGGGGATGACGCGGATACTTCCCCGTCGCACGTGCGGGCCAAGATTGATGCCTGTCTGGAACAGGGCATCACAACGATTGACCAGGCCGATATCTATGGCGGCTATACCGCCGAAGGGATTTTGGGAAATTGCCTGAAGGAAAACAAAGGCCTGCGAGGCCAAATTGAACTGGTCACCAAATGCGATATCGTGGCTCCTGCGGGGCGTCATGCAACGGCCAGGGTCAAACACTATGACACGTCAGCGGCCCATATCGAAGCCTCGCTTGATGCTTCCCTGCGCGAAATGGGAACGGATCACGTCGACCTTCTTTTGCTGCACCGCCCCGACCCCTTAATGAACCATGTCGAAACCGGCCGTGCGTTGGACGCTGCCATGGCATCGGGAAAAACCCGCGCTGTCGGTGTTTCGAATTTCCGGCCCTGGGACTGGTCGTTGCTGCAGTCGGCCATGGAAACGCCACTGGCGACGAACCAGATCGAGATCAGCCTTGCGACCCACGAGGCACTGACCAACGGCGATCTGGCCTTCCTTTTGGAAAAAGGCATTCCGCCCATGGCCTGGTCTCCTCTTGGTGGAGGCAGGCTGATGCAGGATAATGCCGTTCTGGACCTGCGCAACCTCATGGCGCGTATTTCGGCTGAAACCGGTACCGATGCGGCGGCGGTGGCCGTGGCCTGGCTTTTGGCGCATCCTGCAAAGATCATGCCCGTGATGGGCACCAACACGATTTCCCGCATCAAGACCCTGTCCGACGCATTGAGGATCGACATGGATCGCCAGACCTGGTTCGAACTTTATACCGCCGCACTCGGGCGCGAGGTGGCCTGATTTGGTTCTGCGACACCGCACATTTCAGCCGATCGAAGACGATCCCCGCGCATTTCGCGAGGCATTGGGCAAGTTCGCGACCGGGGTCACGATCGTGACTTGCGACAGCCAAATCGGCCCCCTTGGCATAACGGCCAACAGCTTTGCCTCGGTGTCGCTTGATCCTCCACTTGTGCTTTGGTCGCCGGCACGGGCTTCGAAACGCTTTCAGGCCTTCGAAACGGCAGATCACTTTGCAATCCACATACTTGGCAAGCACCAGCATCACTGTTGCCGGGCCTTCGCGACCGTGGGTGATGATTTTTCCGAGTTCGATTGGCAGCCAAGCGACAGGAATGTTCCGCTTATCAACGATTGTTTGGCCAGGTTCGAATGCGAACGCCACGCTGTCCACGACGGCGGAGATCATGCAATCATAGTCGGGCGGGTCACCGCCGCGACGGTTAGTGACGGAGACCCTTTGGTCTTTTCAGAAGGCGCGTACGGACAATTTCGACGAATGGACTAGGTTAAGAAGGCAATGACATAGGCCCGAATAATAACAAAATGGGCTTTCAGGGAGGACTGGCGCCATGGCGCTGCTGCACGGGCTTTTGAAGCCGTTTCAGACGTGGAACGATTGGGTGCTTCCGATTGGACGGTGGTTTTCCATCGTCGCGATTGCGCTGATGGTGCTGGCGATCCTGATCCAGGTCTTCTTCCGCTATGTCCTGAACGCTGCCCTGCCCTGGCCCGACGAAGCCGCACGCTTCATGATGCTGTGGCTGACCGGGTTGATGGCGCCGATGGCGTTCCGCCGGGGCGGTTTCGTGGCCATCGACATGGTGGTGATGGCGCTGCCGTTGAAGATCGGGCAGGTCGTCTCGCTGTTCCTTCTGTTCATCTCGGCAGGTGTGCTGTTGATGGCGATCAACATCGGCTGGGGCGAAGTGACGGGCTTTGGCGGCAAGTTCAAGACGGCCTCGCTTTATGTCCCCTTGGCGATTGACTTCAGCGAATGGCTGCGGGTGCCGCGTTCGTGGATGATGGCCTCGCTTCTGGTCGGTGTCGTCCTGTTGTTCATCGTCAACATCGAGCTGATCCTGCGGTCGATGATCACGTTTCTGGGCGATGGCGACCGGTTGAAGGACCTTGCGCCGCCCGAAGAAGAAATCATGGCGGAGTGAAGCGATGCTGATCTGGTTCCTTCCCGTCTTTCTTTGCTTCCTGATCATCGGGCTGCCGGTCTTTTTCGGCCTCTTGGCCGCCCCCGGCATATTGCTGTGGATGGCCGGGCAGGAAAAGGACATCACCCTGCTTTACCGCAACGTTTACAACGGGATGGACAGCTTTCCTCTGATGGCGATTCCGTTCTTCATGCTGGCGGGCGAGCTGATGAACAAGGGCGGCATCACCGAGCGTCTTGTCGAGTTCTCCCAAGCGTTGATGGGCCATTTGCGCGGCGGTCTTGCCCACGTCAACATCCTGTCGTCGATGCTGTTCGCCGGTCTTTCGGGGTCTGCTGTTGCCGATACGTCCGCCCTTGGGTCCATGCTGATCCCGGCGATGGAGAAACAGGGCTATACGCGCCGGTTTGCCGCCGCCGTTACCGCTGCATCCTCGGTCATCGGCCCGATCATTCCGCCGTCCGGCATCATGATCATCTACGCCTATGTCATGGGCGAAAGCGTTGCTGCGCTTTTCCTTGCGGGTATCGTTCCGGGCGTATTGGTCGGTGTCGGCCTGATGCTGGTCGTCAAGTTGATGGCCAACAAGTACGACCTGCCGAAAGCCGAGCGTATCGTGAAGAAAGGCATGACACTGACGCCGCGCGAATACTGGGTGTCGTTCGTTCTTTTGCGTCTGAACCTTGGTTGGGTCTTCTATGCGATTTTCAGGGTCGCAACCGGGATCGGAGCTGGTGACGATGCCTCAAGCGTCCTTGTGCTTGGCACCTATGTGGTCAGTGTGGTTGCGGCGCATTTCCTGTTGATGGGCCTGCGCCCGCGCGTCGAAAGCGACTTTCGCATGGTGACGAAACGCGCCGTGGTGCCGCTGCAAACCCCCATCCTGATCCTGGGCGGTATACTTCTGGGCGTCTTCACCCCGACCGAGGCCGCCGCAGTCGCCGTGTTCTATGCCATCATTGTCGCCTTCTTCGTGCTGAAAACCATGAAACTCAGCGACCTGCCCGAAATCCTCAGCCGTTCCGCGATGACGTCTGCGGTGGTTCTTTTGCTGGTGGGTGCGGCGATGGCGTTCAAGACCGTCGTTTCGCTGTCCTATGCGCCGCAAATCCTGGCCGAGTTCATTCTGTCATTGTCAGAAAACCCGCTGATCCTGTTGTTCCTGATCAATATCCTTCTGTTCATCGTCGGCATGTTCCTTGATGCGGGTCCGGCGATCATCATTCTTGGCCCGATCCTGGGGCCGATCTTTGTCGAAATGGGTGTACATCCGGTCCATTTCGCAATCATCATGTCCGTCAACCTGACTGTCGGGCTGGCAACGCCGCCGATGGGGCTGGTCCTGTTCGTTGCGTCTTCGGTCGCCAACGAAAAGGTCGAAACCATCGCCAAGGCGATCCTGCCCTTCCTCGCTGTCGAGGTGTTGGTGATCTTCCTGATCACCTACGTCCCGGCCATATCCATGACGATCCCCCGTCTGACGGGGTTCGTTAACTGACCAAAAGCAACCAATAGGGAGAACATAATGCTCAAAGGTCTGACAACCGCGGCGCTCGCCGCAACGATGCTTGCAGGCTCGGCGCTTGTGGCATCAGCGCAGGATTTCACCATCCGTGCGACGGCCAACTCGAACGAAAACGACGAGGACTATGACGGCCTGGTCGTCTTCAAGAACTTCGTCGAGCAGGCCTCGAACGGTGCCATCGGTGTCGAGATGTTCATCGGCACGCAGCTTTGTTCAAACGGCGCCGAATGCCTTCAGGGCGTCGCCGATGGCAACATCGACGTCTACATTTCGACTTCGGGCGGCGCCTCGGGAATCTTCCCCTTCGTTCAGGTTCTGGACCTGCCCTATCTGATGGCGGACGACCGTGTGGCCGAAGCCGCGCTTCAGAACGGCACCGAGTTCATGAACACCATGAAAAACATGACGCTGGAAGCCTCGGGCGGCATGATCCGTATGATGACCGTGGGCAACACCGGTGGTTGGAGGAACTTCGCCAACACCAAGCGCCGAGTGGCCTCGCCCTCGGACATGGAAGGCCTGAAAATCCGCACGGTGGTCGCCGATTTGCCGCAAGAATTGGTAAAGGCACTGGGTGCCGCGCCGACCCCGATCCCGTGGCCCGAGCTGTTCACTTCGTTCCAGACGGGCGTTGTGGAAGGATCGAAGAACGGCATTACCGACATCATGGGCATGAAGTTCCCCGATGCGGGTCTGCAATACGTGACACTTGACGGTCATGCCTACATGGGTGCGCTTTGGTTCATGAACAACGAAAAGTTCAAGGCTATGCCGCCAGAGTTGCAGCGTGTCGTGGTCGACGGCTTTTACCAGCTTCAGCAGGCCACCTTCGCTTCGCCCAAGCGGAAGTCGATCCAGGCCTACCAGGATTTCACCGCCGGTGGAGGCGACCTTTACGTGCCGACACCGGAAGAAAAGCAGGCGTTCAAGGACGCGGCTTCCCCGGTCTATGACTGGTTCAAGGCCAATGTCGACGGTGGTGAGACGATTTTCGATGCCTTGAACGCATCCGTCGCCGACGCCGAAGCTGACATTGAAGCGGCACGGGCTGCTGATTTGAACTGAGATCGGTCAGCAAGAACGCGAAAACGGCGCCTTCCGGGGCGCCGTTTTTTTGTGCTCAGGCTGCTTGCTTGCTTCGACCGCCGCGCCTGTTGGGACGCCGCCGGCGATTGCCGCTTGGCTTGGCGGTGGAATTGACGCCGCCGCCTGGCTTGCCTCCACGCCGCCGCCCCTTGGACGCGCCCTTGGTTCCGGGTTCCGGATCCCAGGGCGATCCGCCGATCACCGGGATGGCTTTCCCCATCACCTTTTGCACCGCCTTCAACTCGCCCATCTCGGCGGGCGAACAAAAGGCCACTGCGGTCCCCGTCTTGCCGGCCCGCGCGGTGCGGCCGATGCGGTGGACATAGTTGTCGGGCACATTGGGCATGTCGAAGTTATAGACGTGCCGCACGCCCGGGATATCCAATCCCCGCGCCGCCACATCGGTTGCCACAAGCACGCGCAGATCGCCGTTGGAAAACTCGCGGATCGCCCGTTCGCGCTGCCCCTGACTTTTGTTGCCATGGATCGAACCGGCAGCAAATCCCGCCGCCACAAGGGCCTTCATCAGCTTTTCGCTACCGTGCTTGGTGCGCCCGAAGACCAGCGCCAGTTCATCGCGGTGCTTGTCGAGATATTCGATCAAAAGCCCGGCCTTTTCGGCCTGAGCGACGAAATGAATGCCCTGTTCGATCTTTTCGATCGGTTTGCCCGGAGGCGCGGTTTCGACGCGGACAGGGTCGGTCAGGTAAGCGCCTGCGATTTCGGCCATGAGCTTTGGCATGGTTGCCGAAAAGAGCATTGTTTGACGACCCTTGGGCAGCAAGGGCGCAATCCGACGCAGCGCGTGGATGAAACCCATGTCCAGCATCTGATCGGCCTCGTCCAGCACCAGAAATCCGGTCCGGTCCAGACGGACGGCCTTGCGATCCAGAAGGTCGATCAACCGACCGGGCGTTGCGACCAGAAGGTCCGTGCCGCGCGACAGCCGCTGAATTTGCGGATTTATCGACGCACCGCCCACCACAAGGTTGACCTTCAGGTGGGTGCCATCGGTATAGGCCCGCAGGTTGTCGGCGATTTGCTTGGCCAATTCGCGGGTCGGCGCAAGAATAAGGCTGTGCGCCGTCTTGGGTTCTGCCCTGGTGCCGATCTTCATGATCGTGTGAATAAGCGGCAGGCCGAAGGCCGCCGTCTTGCCCGTGCCGGTCTGAGCAAGCCCCATCACATCACGCCCGTTCATGGCATGAGGAATGGCTTTCGTCTGGATCGGTGTCGGGTCGGTGATGCCCTGTTCGGCGAGTTTCGCCACAAGGCGGGGCTGAAGCCCCAGCATATCAAAGTCCATTTATATCCTTACAAGCGCGGCCCCGTTCGGGTCGCACAATACTAAAACGCCCCGCCGCGTGCATCGCGGTCGGTCGCAGGTCTGGTTGCGCCTCGCTCTCTGATCATTGGGCCGAACTGCCCAAAACCCGTCGATGCGCGGAACCCCTGCGTGATGTGGGCGCCTTGGAATGAGTGACGTCTTGTGGCACGCGCCCCTTTGGGGCCGGTCACGGCACTGCTCACGCGGCAGCGACGTCGCTTGAGGGCACATGGGGGCTTCTTGTGGATAAGTCAATCGGAAAAGCGGGTCGGCGGAATAGGTTGCCCGTTGGTGTGATGTGTGGGTCGCCAGTACCGAGGGGTGTGTAAAGGTGCCAGGGTCGGGTTTGCGGCCGAAGCAGCCGAATGGCAAGTCGTACGTCTTTGACCTAAAGTGATCCGGCTGTTGCCAATTGTTTGAGGAGGAAGGATGTGAGCTTTGAAGAAAGCCATCTTGGCAGAATCCGACAAATCGTTGGATCGCGGCTTTTGCTTGTGCCCGGTGCGCGGGCGGTCATTCAAAACAGTGATGGCAAGGTTCTGCTGCAAGAGCGCAGCGACCTTGGATTGTGGGGACTGCCAGGTGGAAATGCCGAACCAGGCGAGGATCTGAAAACCGTGGTCGAACGAGAAGTTCTTGAAGAAACCGGGCTTACAATCGCGAACGCGAAGCCATTCGGGTTTGGCGGCAACCCCGACCTTGAAACCATCGAGTTTCCCAACGGAGACCAGTGCCAGTTCTTTGTACTAAATTTCTTTGCCACCTTGTTTTCAGGCGAATTGGCAATGTTGGATGGCGAAAGCCTTGCTCTTGATTGGTTTGATCTCGACAGTCTTCCAGACATGCTTCCGAACATGAAGGCAAGTGTCGAGGCATACGAAGTCTATTGCGCAACCGGCGAATTTCAAATGATTTAACCAGTCGCGTCATTGTCCCGCTTAGTGGCCACAGGCCACCAACTGCTCTGGCACCAGCCTCACCGGAACGGATACATCCACGGCTTGTAGTCATTGACCATCACTTGCGCGCGGGCGATCTGATCCGCCGTCATTCGGGTCTGCAACTGTTCCAGCGAATCCACGGCGTCAGGATCGCCGCCGATCGAGGACAGGGCGTACCAGAGGTAGGCGCGCACCGGATCGGGTGCTGGCATGCCTAACCCAAACTCGTAATACCATCCCACCCCCGATTGCGCGCCGGGATGCCCCTTCATCGAGGCCCGCAGGTACCATTCGAACGCCCGCTCGGGGTCTTTTTCGACGCCAAGGCCCAGGGCATACATCACGCCGATCAGTTCTTCGGCATCCGCGTTGCCGGATCGGGCGAAGGGCAGCAGAGCCTCGCGGGCCTCTTTGAAACGCCCCGCCTCCATCAGATCGCGCGCGCCTTCGATTTCCGCAAAAGCAGGGGTTGCTAGCGCCAGCATGATCGCGACAATCAACCCATGAGCCGTCTGTTTCATATCCTTGCCTTCTGCCTTGCGTTCCCTGCGCTTGCAGCCGATCTGCCGCGCCCCTTGAGCGATGCCGATTTTCCACCCGTTGATCCGGCGAAGGCGAGGATCGGTCAACTTCTGTTCTATGACAAGATCTTGTCGGGCAATCGCAACATCGCGTGCGGCACCTGCCATGATCACGAACTTGGCGGCAGTGATGGTTTAAGCCTTGGGATCGGCGAAGGCGGTACGGGGTTGGGACCGAAACGGATCGCAGAAAGCCCACACGACCGCATTCGCAAGCGTATTCCCCGCAATGCTCAGGGGTTGTGGAACCTTGGCGCCAAGGACGTGTCGGTCCTGTTTCACGACGGGCGGCTTGAGATTTCCGACCTTTATGGCAATGGTTTCAATTCTCCGGCCGAGGAATGGTTGCCCGAGGGGTTGGACAGCATTCTGGCGGCCCAGGCATTGTTCCCGCTGACGGCCCGCTTTGAAATGGCCGGCGATCCGGAAGAGAACGAGGTTTCGGGTGCCGTCAACGACCGGATCGACAATGCCTGGCCGATCCTGGCGAAACGCGTGCGTATCATCCCGGAGTACGGCGCGATGTTCGTGGCCGCCTTCGATCACATCGACAACGCCGAGGACGTGACCATCGTCGAGATCGGGAATGCCCTCGGTGCCTTCATCGCCCTTGAATGGCGCAATCACGACAGCCCGTTTGACCGGTATCTTCAGGGCGACAACGCGGCGCTTTCGCCCTCGGCCAAGCGCGGCATGGACCTTTTCTTTGGCGATGCTGGCTGCGCGACCTGCCATTCCGGACCGCTTTTGTCGGATCAGAAGTTTCACGCCCTTGCCCTGCCCGCATTCGGCCCCGGCAAGACCCGGCGGTTTGATCCCCAGCCCCGAGATACAGGTCGCATGGCGGAAAGCGATATGTTGGAGGACGCCTATCGGTTTCGCACACCGATGTTGCGCAACGTGGCCCTGACCGCGCCCTATGGACACAATGGCGCCTATCCAACCCTTGAAGGCATCGTGCAGCATCATTTGGACCCTCTTGGGTCTCTCGACAGCTGGGTGCCCGAATTGGCCCGGCTTCCCAGGGCCGAATGGTTGTCACAGGTCGATTTTGTCGTTCAGGCCGACCGGCGCGAAATGGCACGTCTTCGGCGCGCGGTTGATATACGTCCCCTTGAGCATTCGGACGGGGACATCGCCGATATCGTTACTTTTCTGGAAAATCTGACCGGGGAAAATGCTTTGAACCGCCCGCTTGGAAAACCTGCGCGCGTACCTTCCGGTCTTCCGATCGACTAGTTCAGGCGACGGCCCGGCTAAGTGCGCATTGCGACCAAAGTTCAGACAAGGCGCCCGCCAGATGGTCAATGTCAGCATCCGTGTGCAAGGGCGATGGCGTGATCCGAAGCCGCTCGGTGCCCTTGGCGACCGTGGGATAATTGATCGGCTGAACGTAGATGCCATAGTTTTCCAGCAACGTGTCGCTCAGGAACTTGGCCTTGAACGGATCGCCGACCATGACCGGAACAATGTGGCTTGGATTGTCCATATGCGGGATGCGGTGCCGATCCAGAATGGCCCGCAGCCGTGCCACGTTCCGACATTGCCGCATACGCTCCATGTCCGAGTTCATCAGGTGGCGCACCGAAGCATTGGCACCGGCCGCCAATGCCGGAGGCAGCGCGGTGGTGAAGATGAAGCCGCTGGCGAAAGAGCGGATGAAATCACACAGCGCCGCCGAACCCGCCACATAGCCGCCAAGCACGCCAAAGGCCTTGGCCAGCGTGCCCTCGATCAGGGTGACACGATCCGACAGACCTTCACGCTCGGCAATGCCGCCGCCGCGCGGACCATAAAGTCCGACCGCATGCACCTCGTCCAAATAGGTCATGGCGCCGTGTTTTTCGGCCACGTCCAGGATTTCGGCCATCGGTGAGATGTCCCCATCCATCGAATAGACGCTTTCGAAGGCAATCAGTTTGGCGCCACCAACCGGCAAAGCGGCCAGTTTACGATCCAGGTCTTCGGGGTCGTTGTGGTTCCAGATGACCTTTTTCGCCTTCGAACTGCGGATCCCTTCGATCATCGAGGCGTGGTTCTTGGCGTCCGACAGGATGGTGCAATCGGGCAGCTTGGACCCCAGAGTGCTGAGGCTGGCCCAGTTCGACACATAGCCCGAGGTAAACAAAAGGGCCGCTTCCTTGCCGTGAAGTTCCGCCAGCGTGTTTTCAAGCGTCACATGCAGATGCGCGGTTCCCGAGATATTGCGCGTGCCACCCGCCCCGGCCCCGTCTTCCAGCGCCATCTGCGACACGGTTTCGCGGACCAGCGCACTTTTTCCCATGCCAAGATAGTCGTTCGAGCACCAGACCGTCACCGGACGCTTCTTGCCCTCGACATGCTGTATCGCCCGGGGTGCGTCTTTCACGTTCCGTTCAAGTTCGGCAAAAACGCGATAGTTGCCTTCTGATTGCAGGTCTTGCAGCGCGTCTTCGAAGAATGCCTGATAGTCCATGAAATGCTCCGTCCGGGATGTGGGCAGGTTCAAAGATACCGATCCCGCCCGCCCCGGCCTTGACATTGGTCAAGTGTCGGCTTCGTCGATCAATCGGCGCACCCATCGCCCCGATGCCCACGCCGCCGGAACGCCAAGAATGATACCCCCGATGATCGAGGCAACCGGGGATAAGGCCGGCAATCCAATGGCTTGCGCCATCAAGGCCAACATGAACAGGTTGATGGCGACGGCTGCGGCTGCAAAGGGATACAGCAAGACGCTCAGCTTCCACACCGGCCAGCGTCCTTCGCTCATGCCGCGTGCGCCTTTTGCAGGTCTCGAAGCGCGTTGGCGATCAGATCGGGAATGGTGTCCCAGGTGCCGATTGGGTCAAGGACCGGCCCTGTGAACCCGGCCCTGTCCAGCGCCTTGGGCAGATCCATCAAGACATGTCCGGCACGCGCTGCAAAGAACGGCAGAACCAGGGCCGGACCATCGACTTGGGCGGCGGTCTCAAGGGAAGGTTCTTCATCGACAAAACCGACCTGAACGCGACGAAACAGGTTCGATTTCGCCATGGCGTCGGCGAAGACCTTGGTGGCACGGGCGGGGCGTGGGTCAGAAGGTGATCCATGGGCGGCCAGAACCAGGTCAGTCCCGCCCACGGGCAGGTCGTGTTTGGCGATTTCGTGCGATAGTCTGGCCAGGGCCAAGGCGGGCAGTCCCGGGTCCATCCCAAGCGACGTTGCCATGTGCCAGCGCGCCAACCCCGCCCCCTTCAGGCGCTTGGGCAAATGCGTTGAAACGAACCAGCCATCTGCCATGAACAAGGGATAAACCACAGGATCCTTGAACCCCGAAACCGCTGCCTTTATCGCGCCAGACATGGCAAGGGTCGCCCCGCGCACGTTCTGGCCCGTCAATGTCTGAACCCGCGCGGCAATCCCCGTCACAAAGGTCTCTTGTGGGCCCGGGTCCGAGGGCGATCCATGGGCAACGATCAGCACCGAGGGATTAGTGGCTGGTGCCATGGGCAAAGGTGATCTTGTTGAAGACATTGTATTTTCCCGAAGGTTTCACCATGGGAAGGCGTTTCACTTCTTCCAGTGTCGCCGCGTCATAGACGATGACCGCACCGTCCTGTTCCCAAAGGCTGACCAGCGCGTGTTCGCCGGTTCGGTCAAATTCCACATGCGCTGCGGTTTGTCCGGGGCTGGGGCGCAGGGTTTTCACGATCTCAAGGCTTTCCTTGTCGATGACATGCATGACGTCACGGTTTGGTCCAAAGAAGACATCTGCCCAGAGGTAGGGCGTGTTTTCATGACTTCTAAGAAAAAAGCCGGGGCCGTCGGTGGTGACCTTTTCAAGGGTTTCCCAGGACTTCATGTCGATGATCGACACCAC
This sequence comes from Silicimonas sp., assembly GCA_013002465.1. Taxonomy (GTDB): domain Bacteria; phylum Pseudomonadota; class Alphaproteobacteria; order Rhodobacterales; family Rhodobacteraceae; genus JABDJO01. The sequence goes on from JABDJO010000079.1 coordinate 17,809, forward strand.
CCCTTCGCGCAGGTGCGGTGTGGCCATGACCGTGGTGTCCCCACGCTCCCATGTGATGCCCGACCCAAGGTGCGGCATGCCCGGAAGCTCAAGATCAGCCACCTTCATGCCGATCACAAGGTCGATGACCTGCCCCCCGTCGTTTTCGCGCGAGGCCCCCATGACGTATTCGTAGGATTGATCAAAGAAGAAGTCGTCGAGAATGTCGGGAACCTTGATGACACGCACCGGAAAGGGTTCGTCATAACCAAGCGGGCCTTCATCGCGGTAATCGTGGACAAAGCCGTAAAACGGCGGGTTTTCTCCGTAGAACACCTCCCAGACCTCGGGGATGTCCTTCAAGGCCAGCACAAAGCTTTCGCGCGGCGGGGCCTGGTAAACGGCCGACACACGGCTGAGTTCGCCGTTCTTGCCGCGCACTTCTTTCACTTCGGCGACACTCAGATCCTCGGTCGACAGAATGGTCAGCGTCATGGGCAGGTAGTTGGCCACGGCCAGCCATTTTCCGTCATGGCTGATGGCGATGTTGCGGCTGTTGACCCCGGCTCTGATGCGGGCGACTTCCTGCATCGACCACAGATCGACCTTTTGCACCCAGCCGTCGCGGGACATCACGAAGACATACCGTCCGTCAGGCGAAAACTTCGGCCCGCCGTGAACGGCAAGCGGCGTTTGCAGGCGTTCAAGAACCTCGAACTTGTCGCCGTCGAGAATGCTGATGTGATGGTCCCCGGTTTCGACCACGACGAAAAGGTTCAAGGGGTCGGCCTTGTGCATCGGGGCATCGGGCGGGGTATAGTCTTCGTTGACCAGAAGCGTTTCGGCGATCTTTGCGGCGTCCCAGACCGGCACGTCTTTCAATGGTTCATGCAGAAACGCGGCAAGAACGGCGATTTCTTCGCCATTCAACTGTTCGCCAAATGCCGGCATCTGGGTCGAGACACGGCCGTCCATGATGACCTTTTCCAACCGTTCGCCCTTCAGGCGCCTGAGGCTTTCGGGGATCAGCGCCGGACCAAGGGCACCCAGTCGGTCGTCGCCATGGCAGACCGCGCAATGGGTGGCAAACAGCACTTCGGGTTCCGGAGGTGCCGCATGAAGCGGCGCCGCCAACCCAAGAAGAACGCTAGTAAAAACGGTGAGCCGGATCATGGCGTTTCCCCCGGAAAGTCGTGACCTCAAGCCGAGGTGCCGCATCGTCCACCCCGATCTCGCCGTCGTTCAGATAGCAGGCCGGATCCTCGGCCCAGGGATCGCCCGAAACCTGAAGCGCCCTGATCCGCGTGTTGCCACCGCAGACCGCCTGATGAGCGCAGGCCCCACAGCGGCCCTGAAGCGGGCGCGGCCTGGTGCGCAAGAGCGCAAGCATCTTGTCGTCGCCGGTCCAAAGCTTGGTGAAGGGCGTCTCTTTGACGTTGCCGACCGTGTAGTCGGACCAATAGGTGTCGGGATGGACCTTGCCGGTGGGGTCGATGTTCGCAACGCCAACACCTGAAGAATTCCCGCCCCAGGCTTTCAGGTGTTCTTCCACGTGGTTCGCCTTTTCTTCCGGAAAGTTCTGGCGCACCCAATTCAGAAACAACACCGCATCGGCATCGTTGTTGCCGGTGACCACCTCGAAGTGACGCCCCGCCTGCAACGCAGTCCAGGCCCGCTCGATCAGCAGATTGACGCAAGTGCGCGCACGAATATGGCCGGCGTCCTCGCCCCGGTTCTTGTTGCCGCGACCGGCGTAGACCAGGTGGGACATATAGAACTTGTCGATCCCCTCGGCCTGGCAAAGATCAAGAATGTCAGGCAGTTGCTCGGCATTATCCTCGGTCGGCGTGAACCTCAGGCCAACCTTGATGCCCAGTGACTTGCAGGTCTGCGCCCCGGCCAAAGCCTCGTCAAAGGCACCTTCCTTGCCGCGGAACCAATCATTGGTCTTGCCAACGCCGTCGATGGAAATGCCGACATAGTTGAATCCGATCTTGGCCACCTGATCGGCCACATCGCCTTCGATGCGGGTGCCATTGGTCGACAAGGCCAGATAGCGGACCTTTTTCCGCGCATAGGCGGCCAGTTCGAAGATGTCCGGGCGCGACAAAGGCTCGCCGCCCGACAGGATCAGGGCCGGGATATTGAACCCGGCCAGGTCGTCGATCACGCCCTTGGCCTGCTCGGTGGACAATTCGCCGGGAAAGGCGACATCGGCCGAGGTCGTATAGCAGTGGCGGCACTTCAGGTTGCAGCGCCGGGTCAGGTTCCAGATCACCACCGGACGCACCGCGCCACGCCTTTGGCGGACCGGGGTCGGTGTGATCAGTTGTTCCATATATTGGGTCAGACGAAACATGGTCTAGCCGCCTTTCTTGCGCAGCCTGAGGCCGGTTTTCTTGAGAATTGCCGTCGAATAGAGAATGTCGGCACCTTTGCAGGCATCGCCCAGAAGGTCGGCAATACGGGCACGCTTTTCTTCGACTTCGTCGCGGGTTGCGCCATGCACCATGGCGAACAGGTTATAGGGCCAGATCGGACGCGCGCGGGGTCGCAGATAGCAGTGTGTGACATCGGCCATGGCACCGATCAAAGGCCCCAGTTCTTCGGCCGCGTGATCTTCGACATCCCAGACGGTCATGCCATTGGCGGACATTCCAAGCTTGTAGTGGTTGGGGGCAATGCCGATCCGCCGAATGACTCCGCTTTGCTTCAGCGCGGTCAACCGGGCCATCACGTCGGACTCGGTCGTTCCCAGATCCTTGGCCAGCGCGGCATAGGGTTCGGCCACAAGCGGCAGGCCAGCCTGGCATGCGGTGATCAGCTGGCGGTCTTCGGCGGAAATCATCATGCCGCCACCCGAAATCCGACAAAGAACTCGCGCAGTTTGGGAAACCGGTAGACCGTCAGGCCGGTCGCGGTCTCGATTGCGTCGGCGGCTTCGTCTATCCCCGCCTCGGTTTCCGTGGCCAGGACGAACCACATGTTCAACCGATGACCGCGGGCGTAATTATGTGCGACCTCGTCAAAGGCGTTTACCTTTTCGCAGACCGCATCGAACTGATCGTCGGGCGCTGCAAGGGCACAGAGACAGAACGCGCCCCCCATGGCTGCGGCATCCAGAAAGGGGCCGAACCTTGTGATTACGCCGCTTTCCTTCATAGCGGCGAGGCGGGCCAACAGGTCATCCTCGGACAGCCCAAGCGTTGCTGCAAAATCTGCATAGGGTCGCGATGAAATGGGAAACCCCTCTTGCAGCGAATTGATGATCTTTCGATCCATGTCGTCCAGCATCACGCGGTTTCCTTGCGGTCAATCAGCGCGCCGGTCTGCTTGAAGCAACGGGTGCTGAAGAGGACTTTGTAGTCATAGCCGCAGAGATGAGCCCGGACCCTTGCCAAAGACAGGACGTCCAGTGCTTCGGACCGACTGCGGCCATGGATCATGCAGTAAAGCGTATAGGGCCAGGCGTCGGGTTCGGCGCGTCGCCGGTAACACAGGGTCACGCCGGGAACCTTGGTCAACGCATGACCCTTTTCGGCGATTTCGTCTTCTGGCACTTCAAACACCACCATCGCATTCGAACGCCAGCCAAGGGCGCGGTGGCGCACGATCAGACCGATCCGGGACAAAACGCCCGCCTGTGCCAGGCTTCGGATCCTCTCGATCACTTCGGCTTCGTCGCGGCCAAGCTGCTCTGCCAGCGTTCTGAAGGGGCGCGTCTCGGCTTTCATCCCGTCGGACAAGGCCTGCATGATCTCGCGATCCGTCGATTTCAGCGGCACGCTTTCATCCACTGGCCGCGGCGGTGGCATTTCGCCCGTTCCATCAAGCGCGAAACCAAGATCGACGTTGAACGGCTGCACAAGCCGCAGATCCAGCACCCGCAGTCCCGTCTTCGACGATATTTCGGCAAGGGAGGCATCCACGAACGCCCGGGTCGGACCGGTGGCCACGAACCAGATGTTCCATTCGTTTTCGCGTTCATAGCTATGGTTGACGCCGTCCTGGGCATTGATGATCTGGGCCACCTCATCAATTTTTTCCGGCGGGGCCGCGACAGCCGCCAATGTGCTGGCGGCCAGTGTGTTCGGACGGGTGGTTGCGCCAATGCGGGAAATCGCGCCGCCATCCAAAAGGCCCTGCAGCCTTTCGATAACCTCGCTTTCCGCGATGTTCATGTCTTCGGCAATGACCTTGAACGGGCGCGGAACCAAAGGCAGGGCGCGTTGCCAGTCGTTCATCAGCCTCCAGTCAAGATCATCCAGGTCCATGGAACTCAAAGCCCTGATTTGTGCGCGCGCGCGGTGAAGAAAATGCCGGACGGGGTGTCGGCTGCGATTTCGCCCAGTTTCAGAAAATTGCGGGTGTCGTAGATTTCGATGCGGTTCTCATCGCGCACCGACAGCCAGAGTTGATGGCCGCGCGGGGTGAACTCCATGTGCAGAACCCCCGGCCCCGGCTTCAGGCGATGGATCACCTCGCCGGATTGGCTGTCGATGACCTCGACCGTGTCGTTGTCGGGATGCGCGTAGTTGACCCAGACGTGGCGACCATCGGGGCGCGCAACGGCGAACACGGGCTGGCCGTGGGTTTTTGTGCGCCCCACCTCGGTCAGAGATTGCGCATCAATCCACAAGACGGCGTGATGCCCGACGGCTGGCAGGACAAAACGGTCGCCGGCCAGGGCCCAGCCTTCCAGATGGGGCATCTTGTAAACCGGCAGGGGTTCGTCGCCCTTGCCATAGTTTTCGAGAATGCGCACCGGGCTTGGGGTTTCGTCCCAAAGATCGAAGGCCGTCAGTCCGTCTTCGCCAAAAAGCCCCACGATATAGCGGCGTCCATCCGCCGTAATAAGTGCGTCATAGGGATTGGCCCCGACGTCTTCGAACCGGGTGATCCGGGTATCCTGCCCACTGAGGTCGGCAATCCAGGTTTCCCCGGCATCCCACAGCGAAAAGACAAACCGGCGCCCGGGCGCATCCACCAGCCCGATGGTCTTCGATTGGGTCGGGATATCGGCCACCATGTCCAGGGTTTCGGCATCGAAGACCCGCACGCCCCCCGGTTCGTAGTTCGACACCGCGACAAGCTGGCCGTCATCCGAGATCGCGCCGCCAATCGCATTGCCCGACTGCATCACGCGGTTTGCGATGCTTTGGGTGGCGAGGTCGAGCTTGGTCAGCCCCCCGTCGCGGCCAAACACATAGGCAAAGCGCTGATCGGGCGAGAATACGACGCTGGCATGGGATAGATCGCCCAGCCCTTCAACCCGTGCGATCGCCGCCATTTCGGATTGGTCGATGATCAGAACCGAACCCGTGGCCCGTTCGATCACCACGCCAAGATCGCCGGTCGCCACCACCTTTTCGGCAATGGATGCCGAAGCAATGAAGCAGGCGAACAAGGTTGCCAGAACGCGCATCATTTCGCGGTTCCTTCCTTAAGAAAATCGGCGATCCACAGGGCCTCGACTTCGCTTAGCAGCGGGCGCCAGGGCGGCATGGCAGTGCCCGGGATGCCATCAAGAATGATGTCGCGCAGAGTTTCGCGATCAAAATGGGACATGGCTTCGGGTGTGATATTGCGCCCCAGCCCGCCTTTCAGCGTCAATCCATGGCACGATCCACAATCCTGCTGCACGAGCCGGGTGAGTTCCTGCGCCTTTTGCGGCGCGATGTCGGTGGCGCTTGCCCACGAAGGCACAATGGCCAGCCACAGGACGCATATGGCGCGAAAGTCAGCCATTGGATATCTTGCCTTGCGCCACCTCAAGAAGGGCCGCCCGTTCGTCGGCCAGGTCAACGACACGGCCAATCACGATCAGCACAGGCACACCGCGCGCGGTTTTCCTTGCTGCCTGCGCCAATGTGGCCAGTGTCGCGAAGTGGCGGGTTTCGTTCGCGCGTGTTCCGTTTTCGACCAGCATGACGGGCATGTCACCGCCAAGACCTTTCGCCATGAGCTGTCTGGAAATCTCGTCGGCATGGCCACGGCCCATGTAGACAATCAACGTCGTGTCAGGGTCGGCAAGCCCGTCCCAGTCAAGCTCCAGCTCATGACCGGCCCGGCAGTGGCCGGTGACAAACCGCACGCCGGTCGCCAGCCCCCGGTGCGTCAGTGGCGCGCCCGTCGATGCGGCAATGCCCTGTGCCGCGGTGATGCCCGGAATGGTGGTGAATGCAATACCCGCATCGCGCAGCACCGCAACCTCTTCGGACCCGCGCCCGAAAACGTAAGGATCGCCGCCTTTCAGCCGCACGATACGTTCATGACGTCCCGCCAACGACACAAGAAGGGCGTTGATGTTGGCCTGCGGGAAAGGATGGTTGTTCGGAGCCTTGCCGACATCAATCAACTGCACACCAGGACGGCAGAGTGACAGGATCTCGGGCGAAACCAGACGATCATGGACAACAACATCGGCCGTCTCGATCGCTTTCAGGGCCTTCACGGTCAACAAATCGGGATCGCCAGGGCCGGCACCGACCAGAAAAACATGGCTTGGACCAATATCAGACGGCATCATCGCGACCTCGTATCTTGGGTAAGTGGCCATGCCGTTTGGCAGGGCCGAATAATGGCGATAGGCGTGAGGGGAACGTCCCCAACACTGCCGTGAATGGCTTTGCGCATGTGCGATCGAGTCAACGCGGCGGAAACACGGTAAAAGTTCGGCGTCACCGCGCGGATACTCCCGGGCTCGACTGAAATACCGCGTCCAGCAAATTCACCGGCAGGGACGCAGAGGTTCGAAGGCGCAAGGCAAACATCCTTTCAAGGGTTCCGGACCCTTTAGAGAGTGGTGCAGAACCCACTGCCTCTGCCTTGACTTTTGTTAAGATGGAATCGCGCCGCGCGGGTATTGCCCATAGTTTTCACCTGGATGCGACCAAATGACCCAAACGCATCGGGTCGGGCAAAATCCCTTATTTCCGCAAGGGTTTTCCTGCTGCAAAAGCATTCAGTGATCACATCCTTGACTTTCGTTAAGGCCGATCCCGGTGGGTTCCGCATTATGGCAGACAATCGCCAGTCATCTGAGAAAGGAGCCCCGGATGAGCGAAGTCTTAACGAAATCAATGGCCCGGAATATCTTCTATGGAGGGTCACTGTTTTTCATAGTGATCTTTGTTGGGCTCTCTATTCACAGCCACCGCTACATCGTCACCACATCGACGGCTGATGCCCCGCTGACCGAAGCGGTCGCCGCGGGTAAAAAGGTCTGGGAACACCATGCCTGCATCAATTGCCATACCATCCTGGGCGAAGGTGCCTATTTCGCCCCTGAGGTCGGAAATGTGATGGCACGCTGGGGTGTTGCAGAGGATCCCGAGGATGCATTCGAAACCCTGAAGGGCTGGATGGACGGGCAACCCTCTGGCGTCGAAGGTCGGCGGCAAATGCCGAACTTCAACCTGACTGACGAAGATGTCCGCAACCTTTCGGAATTCCTGCTCTGGACCAACAAGATCCGCACGCAGGACTGGCCGCCAAACGAGGCAGGGTGAGGGAGCACTTGCTATGAAATACAAAACTCAACAAATCGCGCTGGTCTACTTCATGGTCGCCATGGCGCTCTTTGCCATTCAGGTTCTGGGCGGTCTGCTTGCGGGCTGGATCTATGTGGCCCCGAATACGCTCTCGGAACTTGTGCCGTTCAATATCGTGCGCATGCTGCACACGAACTCGCTGATCGTGTGGTTGCTTCTGGGGTTCATGGGGTCGGCCTATTTCATCCTGCCCGAAGAATCCGAGCAGGAAATCCACTCGCCCACCCTGGCCTATGTGCAACTGGCGATCCTGGTCGTTGGCACGCTTGGCGTGGTCGTGACCTATCTTTTCAACCTGTTTGAAGGCCACTGGCTTTTGGGCAAGGAAGGCCGCGAGTTCATCGAACAGCCGGTCTGGGTCAAGGTCGGCATCGTCGTCGCCGCTTTGATCTTCCTTTACAACGTCACCATGACGTCCCTGAAGGGCAAGAAGACCGCGATCACCAACATTCTGTTGATGGGTCTTTGGGGTCTGGCTTTGCTGTTTCTCTTCGCCTTTTACAACCCGTCGAACCTTAGCCTCGACAAGCAATACTGGTGGTACATCGTTCACCTTTGGGTGGAAGGTGTCTGGGAACTGATCATGGCCTCGATCCTGGCGTTCCTGATGCTGAAACTGACCGGTGTTGACCGCGAAGTCGTTGAGAAGTGGCTGTATATCATCGTCGCCACAGCCCTGTTCTCGGGCATCCTGGGCACCGGCCACCACTACTATTGGATCGGCACGCCGGGGTACTGGCAGTGGATCGGTTCGATCTTCTCGTCGCTAGAGATCATTCCGTTCTTCGGCATGATGGCATTCGCCTTTGTCATGGTCTGGAAAGGGCGCAAAGATCACCCGAACAAGGCCGCGTTGTTGTGGGCGCTCGGGTGTGCCACGCTGGCCTTCTTCGGCGCCGGTGTCTGGGGCTTCCTGCACACGTTGCACGGGGTTAACTATTACACCCACGGCACGCAGATCACCGCAGCTCACGGTCACCTGGCGTTCTTTGGGGCCTATGTCGCGCTGAACCTGGCGATCTTCACCTATGCCATACCGATCTTGAAAAACCGCGATCCCTATAATCAGGTCCTGAACATGGCGTCGTTCTGGCTGATGGCGGGCGGCATGACCTTCATGACCTTCGTTCTGACCTTTGCAGGTACGGTGCAAACCCACCTGCAGCGGGTTCAGGGCGATTACTTCATGGACGTGCAGGATCAGCTGGCGGTGTTCTATTGGATGCGGTTCGGCGCAGGCGTCGTGGTTGTTCTGGGCGCATTGGTCTTCATCTATGCGGTTCTTGTACCCCGCAAAGAGATCATTGAACCTGGTTCCGAAGAAACGGTACCTGCTGAATGACCAGTCTGGATCCAAACATGATGGAAGGGGCGCACAGCGCCCCTTTCTATCTTGAACAGGGTCCCGAGTGCGACCTTTTCGAGACCGCTTATCAGCACCAGATGCCGCTCTTGCTGAAAGGTCCCACGGGCTGCGGCAAGACCCGGTTCGTCAGCCACATGGCCGCACGATTGGGACGCCCGCTTTACACGGTCGCCTGCCATGACGACCTGACTGCGGCCGATCTTATCGGGCGTTACCTTTTGAAGGGCGGCGACACGGTCTGGACCGACGGCCCCCTGACGCGGGCGGTGCGCGAAGGCGCGATCTGTTACCTTGACGAGGTGGTCGAGGCGCGAAAAGACGTGACCGTTGTCTTGCACCCCTTGACCGACGACCGGCGTATCCTGCCGATCGACCGCACTGGCGAGCTTTTGGAGGCAGGTCCGGGGTTCATGCTGGTTGCGTCCTACAACCCCGGCTATCAGAACATTCTGAAGACGCTCAAACCCTCGACGCGACAGCGTTTCTTGTCGATCAGCTTTGATTTCCCGCCCGCCGATCAGGAAGAAAAGATCGTCGCCAAGGAAACCGGACTGGACGCAGAACGAGTGAAAGCCCTGGTGCGGCTTGCCGGCAAGTTGCGCGGGCTGAAAGGCCAGGACCTTGAGGAAGGTGTCTCGACCCGGCTGGTCATCTATGCCGCGTCGCTGATTGCAAACGGCGTGGCCATTGATCGTGCGATCACTACGGCGATGATTGAACCCCTGACCGACGACGACGATGTCAAAGAGGGGCTGAAAGACATTGTGACGGCGGTCTTTGGGTAAATGGAACACCTTGAGCCATGGGAGCCGGAAGAAACCATCGGCAAGCTGTGGCACGCCTGGGCGGCGGGGTTCGATGCGCCCGAAGTTGCGCCCGACGCGGCGGTCAGCCTGGAAAGCGAGGTCGCACGCCTTGCCGTCCTGTTTCGGGGACTTGGAGGGGCCGCCTCGGTCGAAATTCGACCCTCCACCAAGCGCCAAAGCCACCACCGGTTAAGCTGGCGACGAAAACTCGGCACGGCCGCCGAAGAGGTGGAACAAGCCAGCTTTGACGGCGAAATCCTGCGTTTGCCGACAGAAATCAGCGCCTTCCCCGAGCCGGGTCTGAACCGGGCGGCCTATACATGGCTGACCGCCGTTTCGGCCTTTGCCACGGCATTTCCCGAACTGCCCGACGACCCCCTTCGCCATGACCTGCACCAGATCCAGCTGGCCCAGGCGGCACAGCGAGCAACGCTTCTCACCTGCCCCGGGCTGAAGGCGGTTTGTGACCGGCTTTCGGCGGCGCACCTTGCCCGAAGACCCGCAACCCGCCTGCCCCGCGCCGAAGCTACGGTTGAAGCCGCGATCCGTCACCTGTTGGGAACACCGGACCCTACGCCCGCCGTTCTGGCCTTGTCGGCGGCCTTTGTCGAAGACGCTCCTGTCTTGCCTGACGCGACCGCGCCGCGCGGGTACAAATCCGCCCGTCCCGTGCCCCATTGGCCGATGTTTCTTGCACCTGAAACGTCGTCGATCCAGCGTTCGGACCATCCAGAGCCTGCCCAAAGCCCGCCCAACGAAACCCTTGAACAAAGCAAAAAGGGCAAGCGTCAGAAGTCGGATCAGGCGGAATCACGCGACAGTCTGATTTTGCACAAGTTCGAATCCATCCTCAGCTTTGCCGAATTCCTGAACCTGAACCGCCGTGTCGATGACGATGATCCCGAAGCCGCGAAAAAGGCGCTGGACGACCTGGACGAACTCGCGCTCAGCGATGTTTCGAAAGCGCCCGCCACACGGTTCAAGCTGCACCTTGACCTGGCCGCCGAAGACGTCAACCGCGAGGCTGTCTCGGGCCGTTACACCTACCCCGAATGGGACACCCGCCAGCGGCGCTATATCAAGGATCACTGCGCGGTTCTGGAAAGCGATGCCGAACCCGAGGACAATCCGCCGCCGGTCGATCCGGCCGCTGCCCGTCGCATCCGGCGCGTGCGCCGACAATTCGAAGCGTTCCGCCCGCGCCCGGTAACACTGTCAGGTCAGGTCGATGGCGATGAACTGGACCTGGATGCCGTCCTGCGCGCCCGGGCCGACATGCGCGCCACAGGTGATGCGCGCGATGCCTTGTGGTGTCGCACCCAAAGCCAGGCCCGCGATCTGGCCGTTTCGATCCTCTTGGACACGTCGCGGTCGACGGAAAGTGCGGTGACGGGACGTTCGGTCATAGATATCGAGCGCGAGGCCTTGACCGCCCTTGCCTGGGGGCTGGAGGCCTGTGGCGATACCTGTGCGATCCACGGGTTTTCCTCGCTGCGCCGGGATCGGGTTTTTGTGCGCACCGCAAAGGAATTCGACACCCCGATGAGCAACACGGTCGAACGCCGCATCGCCGCCCTGACACCCGGCCACTACACACGGCTTGGGGCTGCGATCCGCCACGTTTCGGCCAAGCTGCAGGAACGCGAGCAATCCCGCCGCCTGCTTCTTGTGCTGACCGATGGCAAACCCAACGATCTGGACCATTACGAGGGCCGCCACGGGATCGAGGACACCCGCATGGCCATCCGCGAGGCCCGGAACAGGGGGCAGTCGGCCTTTGGGATCGCGATTGACCCCAAGGGGCAAAGCTGGTTCCCACGGCTATTCGGCACCGGGCATTATGCAGTGATTTCGCACCCGGACAAATTGACGAATGCGCTTCCGCAAATCTACCGTCAGTTGGTCGGCGCCTCGGGATGACCGCCCGATCGAACGCCCTGCCCGGCGAAGTGATGATGTGGGTTCTGATTTTTTCGGAGCTTGCCGTCTTCGGTGCCGGTCTGGCGGTCTTCATGGCCCTTCGGATCACTGATCCGGGCGGGTTTGCCGAGGCTCAGACCGCCCTGTTGCCGGGGCTTGCCGGCATCAACACCATGCTTTTGGTGACATCGGGGTTTCTGGCTGCCCTGGCGCTTCAGATGCCGGAACGTGCGCGGCCATTGCTTGGGACCGCCGCGCTGATGGGGGTTGGATTTCTGGTCTTGAAAGGCATCGAGTTCCACCACAAGGCAAACCTGGGGATCACCTTTGAAGCCCATGATTTCTTTATGTTTTACTATTTGCTGACCGGATTTCACGCCGCCCATGTCGTGGCGGGTGTCGGCATCCTGATCCTGGTGGCCTGGACAGCAAAACCCGCACATATCGAAACCGGTGCCGCCTTCTGGCACATGGTGGATCTGGTCTGGATCCTGCTGTTTCCCGTGGTGTATCTTTTATGACTCCGCTGGTTCACGCCTGGATCGGCCTTGTTGCCCTGAGCGCCGCCACGACTTTGGTTGCCGTTGGCAACGTTCCGGCACCCTGGGCCGGTGCGCTCATACTTCTGGCCGCCTGGGCCAAGGCCCGGTTGATTTTTCTGTGGTATCTGGGGCTGGACGACGTGGCGGGATGGCGCGGTGGGCTTTTGGCCGGGCTCGCAGCATTCATGATCCTGCTCTTCGGCTTGTACCTTGCGGCCTGACCCTTAGGCCGCCTTCACGGCCAAAGCCAGGTCTTCGGGCAAATCGAATTCCTCAAGCACCCTGTGGCGCGCACTTTGCGACATCTTGCGCGAGGTTTTCGCGACAATGTTCACGACTTTGTCAGTGGGGTGCTTCTGAGCGAAATCGGCGAAATACCACTTCAAGAACACCATGCAGATCGTGTCTTCCAGCATCTGCACCTCGGTATCGCGGCGAAGGCCTTCTTTGCGCAGAAGGACACCAACCCGGTCGCATTCTTCGGTCGAATACCCCGCATCGGCCATGAAGCCAGCCAACCGTTCGCCATGGGCGCGTCCCTGGTCGCGTCGCCAGGCCAGATAACCCGCCCGGCCCTCGGGATAGTCACTTCGCTTCAGAATCCAGCGTTCCACATGCTGACCGCGACAGGCGATTTTCAGAACGTCCGGAACATCTTCGCCGAACAGCCGGTCAAGTTCCGCCGTCATCCGCAGACCATAAAGCAGGGCCACCGGATGCTCGGCTCCGTTTTCGTCGACTTCCCTGTTCGGGTCCTCTGAGTTCGCCGCGTCGATGGCAACCAGAACCTGGGTCAGCTTGTCTTCCATGCCTTTTCGCTCCACGACTTTGAGGGATCTTCGTCGGCAAAGGCCAGAAGCCGCTCGACCGACTGGATCAAGGCACGATCCTTCCTGATCTTGACGCCATAGGGTTCAAGCCGCCGGAACGCGCGCGACAGGCTTTCCGGCTTCATGCCCAGCCAGCCTGCGATCAAGACCTTGTCATAGGGAAGGACAACGATACATTCGCCAACTTCATCCTTGCATAGACTGAGCAGAAAATCGGCGATCCGTTGCGCCGCCGTGTGGGATTTCAGCTGCCCAAGCTGGTGGACAAGCGCGCGATTGTCGCTGAGCGTTGCCCCCAGAAATGCCCGGCAAAGAACAGGATCGCTGTCAATCGCATGCCATAAATCTTGCGCGTCGATCTGAAGTAGTTTGGACGCTGCCACAGCCTCGGCCCCAGTCGAAAAGACCTCGCCCGGCACGGCCGCAGCTTCCCCAAAGCAATCTCCGTTGGACAAGACACCAACAACCGCTTCATTGCCGCAGGACGACATGCGGTAGAGTTTTACCCAACCTTCAAGAACGATGAACAGGCTGTGGGCCCGCTCACCTTGCAGATGTATGGAAGCGCCCCGTTCCGCCTCTTTCACGCTGCCTTTCGAAATGAGATCAAGTACATCCATACGTGGAACATTTCGAAAGATCTGCGAGCTTTGCGCCATTTCCGTCAGCGGCTTCATCGTCGCTCCCCAGTGATATGGGCCCAAATCCGGCACCACTTTTGCCCTGTAATTTGGCCGGAAAGTACAACATCTGGGGATTGCGAGTCCTTGAGGAAGATCAAATAACCATCAGAAAATGAGACTGGGGATAGAGTTTATCCAACGGATAACGACCTGGCCCATTGACATCGGCACGCAGCAGTCCAAGGAGGTAAGGCATGGCAATTTCAACGCTCTCACCGCCTGATCTGGCAGTCGTGAAGTCGACAATTCTATGTGGACCAATGTCCGAGGACACGCTCCACTCGGTGCTGGCCGGCTCGACACTCAATCTGTACGAGCGCAACGATTGCCTGTTCGAGGCTCAGGAACCCGCCAGCAAGCTTTACCTTGTGCTTGATGGGTGGGTGAAATTGTCGCGGGAAGAAAGCGACGGGTCAAACACGCTGATTGCGGCCTTCACGAAAGGCGACAGCATCGCGGAAGCGGCCGCCGTTTTGGGTGAACCCTATCCAGCCACCGCGCAGGCCATGAGCAATGTCCGCGCTCTGGTCATCGAAGGCACGCGGTTCTTGGAAAACATGCAATCCTCGAAAGAGGTTCTGGGCGCGGGGCTGGCGGCCATCTATCGGCAACTGCATTCCCTGGTGGATGAAGTCGAGCTGTTGAAATCCAGAACGATCCGCCAACGCCTGATTGTTTTCCTGCTGAAGACTTCCGAGGCAACTTCGGGTCCAAGTTCGCTGCGCCTTCCCTATGACAAGTCTCTGATCGCGGCAAAGATCGGCACCAGCCCTGAAAACCTGTCCCGCACATTCGCCGAGTTGCGGGAATTCGGCGTCACCGTCAAAGGCCGCGAGGCCATGATTGCCGACATCGAGGACCTGCGGGCGCTTTTGCGGCGCTAAGGTCCATCTGGCGCCCCGCGCTTCTGACATTTTGCCAATCGATTCCGGGATCGTTCCGCCAAGGCATTCCCGTTGTTGCGCTTGGCCCTGCGACAAGTCGGCTCAGGCAGATTGCATTTAACGAAAGTCAAGGACGCTTCCCCGACGACATGGGCAGATTCAGCGCATCTCACCCGCAAATGGAGAAAGATATGCCACGTGGAATCACCCTAAAGACATCAAGTCGGGCGATTGGCGTCGGCTTGGCGATGCTGTTTGGCAGCATGGCCGGGCCTGCGCTTGCGCAAGAACCGACACTCAGCGAGGAGGCCTTTGACAGTTCGAAACAGCTCTATTTTGAGCGTTGTGCGGGATGCCACGGCGTCCTTCGAAAAGGCGCGACCGGCAAGAACCTTGAGCCGAAGTGGAAAAAGACCGCAGCCGATGGCACCGTCACCGAAGGCGGAACACTGAAGCTGGGCCAGGAACGCCTTGAAAAAATCATCGCCTGGGGCACCGAAGGTGGCATGAACAACTTCTCGGACGTCATGACCGACGACGAGATTCGCGACATGGCGACCTATATCATGATGGAGGCGCCGAAACCGCCCGAGATGTCGCTGGCGCAGATGATGGAAACCCGCAAGGTTTACGTCGAACCCGCAGACTACCCGTCCGAGCCTTTGCACGGCCGGAACTGGGAAAACTTCTTTGTCGTCATCGAACGTGACGTGGGCAAAGTGGCCGTGATCGACGGCGACACCAAAGAGGTGCTGGCGCACATCCCGACGGGATACGCCGTGCACGTTCTGAAGGCGTCCGAGCATCACAACATCACCGAGCCCGAGAACCCCGGTCGTTTCTGGTACACCATGGGTCGCGACGGCAAGATGACCAAGATCGACCTTTGGCAAGACCCCGAGAACATGCTCGTGGCAGAAGTGACCATTGGTTACGACGCCCGCGACGTGGCGGTGTCGGGTGACGGCAAATACGTCATCGGCGGCGCCTATTGGCCGCCGCACTTTGCGATCGTCGATGCCGAAACCATGGAACCGAAAAAGGTCGTGTCGACCCGCGGTGTGAACGTGGACGGAGACTACGTGGAAGAAGCCCGCGTTGCCGCCATCTATACCACGCCGAACGAGCCGACCTGGATCGTCGCGGTGAAGGAACTCGGCCAGCTTTGGCAGGTCGATTATACCGACCTCGACAACCTCAGGATCGACAAGATCAACTCGGCCAAATTCCTGCACGACGGCTTCTTTGATCCGACAGGCCGGTACTTCCAGATCGCCGCGAACGCGTCGAACAAGATGGTCGTGGTCGATACCGAGTCCCACAAGCTGGAAGCGATGATCGACACCGCTGCCCTGCCGCACCCGGGTCCGGGCGCGAACTGGATGGACCCGAACTGTGGTCCGGTCGGTGGCACAACGCACCTTGGCGAAGGCACCGTGACGGTCTGGGGCAACGATCCGGAAGGCAATCCGGACAACGCCTGGAAGGTCTGCTACGAGGTGGAAACCGATGGCGCGGGGCTGTTCATCCGGACGCACCCGAACTCGGATTACATCTGGGCGGACCAGACCAAGCACCCCGAGCCTGAGATTCAGCAATCGGTGCAGGTCATCTCGAAAGAGACCGGCGAGATCGTGGAAACCATCCAGGTCACCGAGGACGAAGGCTCGGTCGCTGTCCACTTCGAGTTCAACCAGGACGGCACCGAAGTCTGGGTCTCAAAGTGGAACCGCTCGGATTCGAAAGAACCGAACGGCGAGATCGTGATCTACGACGCCAAGACGCTGGAAGAGATCGGCCGCGTGCAGGGGCTTTTTGCTCCGACGGGCAAGTTCAACGTCTACAACCGGTCGAACCACGTCACCTGATGTGACCGGTACACGAATGAAAGAGGCGGGCCAAAGCGCCTGCCTCTTCTGCACAAGATCCAGCACACAAAAGCGGCACACCCTGCCTAGAGAAAACCAGATCGGAAGAGGGACATGACCCAAGGCAACGACAGCGAACCGAAGATGTCTTTTTGGCGACGCAACCTGTTTTGGGGGATGCCGATCGCAGGTGTTTCCGGCGCCTTTGCTGCCGGGATCATCTTCTGGGGTGGGTTCAACACAGCAATGGAAGCCACGAACACCGAAACCTTCTGCGTTTCATGCCACGAAATGGAAAATTTCGTTTTCGAGGAATACCAGGGCACTATCCACGACGTGAACCGCTCGGGCGTGGGCGCCGTGTGCTCGGATTGCCACGTGCCAAAGGATTGGACCCACAAGATGATCCGCAAGGTCAAGGCCAGCCGTGAACTTTACGGCAAGGTCATGGGCACCATCAACACCAAGGAAAAGTTCGAGGCGAAACGCCTGCATCTGGCAATGAACGAATGGGAAAGGATGAAGGCCAACGACAGCCGCGAATGCCGCAACTGTCACCACTTTGAATCCATGCTGCCCGAGTTTCAGAAACCTCGCGCCCGCCAGCAGCACCTGAACGCGATGGAAGCAGGCCAGACCTGTATCGACTGCCACAAGGGCATTGCGCATTCCGACCTGCGCGACCGGGCCGACGAAGATTACCTGGAGGAACTTGAAGCACCGAACCCGGCCTTCATTCGCGACGTGCCCGAAGCTTATCTGGCAAGCCTTGCACGCATCACCGAAAAAGAAACGGCAGAGGCAACCGCCAGGAAAGACACCGAAAAGGCCGAACGTGAAGCGGTCATGGAGCAAATCGCGGCCGCCGTTGAAGCGGCCCGGGCGGAAGAACGCGCCAAGATCGAAAGCGAAGGCACCCAGGTCGCCTCGACCGATGGCGGCGGCACGGGTGGCGGTGCTGCGGGAAGCGTTGCACCGGATATCGACTGGTCAGCGGTGTCGGGTTCCGATTTGACGCTGTTTTATCCCGGCCAGGCTTCGTTTGAATGGGTACAGAACGGCAAGCAGCATGGCGGCGCACGCCCGCTGACCAAGGGTGGCGACAAATGCACGACTTGCCACGCCGCGGAACTGGAAACGATCGGCAACAAGATCGTCGCAGGCACCGAAGACACCGAACCAACCCCGATCCCCGGCAAGCGCGGCACCATCGACGCCACGGTGCAAGCCACCCACGATGGCGAGAACCTTTACATCCGGGTCCAGTGGCCCGATGCAGGCCACAACCCTGCGCCCTTCGTGGATGGCGGGAAAATGGACCCTGACAACCAGATCAAGGTCGCCATGATGATTACCGGCACCGGTATCGAGCTTGGCGAAGCGGTCGGGTGCTGGGCCTCGTGCCACGCCGACAATTCCTATATGCCGTTTGATCCGGGTGCCGATGCCATCGCCGCAAGTGCCGAGGTTGCCGAGCAGCTTCAGGCCGAAGGCACGATCACCAAGTACCTTTCGGAAAGCCGCGACAAGATCGAAATCCGCGGCCGTCGGGGCAAGGCTCAGGGCGGCTGGGACAAACTGAAGGCGGCTGACGAAATCGAGCAATATCTGGCGGACGGCACCTTCCTTGATCTCTTGCGTGTCTATGCCGATGGCTCGGCCACGAACGGGTACATTCTGGATCGCCGCATCCAGAACGACGGCGAAATTGCCGGTGAAGCCAGCCTTGAAGCCGGTCTTTGGACCGTGGTGTTCTCGCGCCCGTTGAACTCGGGCGCGCCAGGCGATGTGCCGCTTGAGGCGGGCACGACCTATACCGTCGGGTTTGCCATCCATGACGATTTCGCCGCTGCGCGGTTCCACCACGTCACGTTAGACACCAGCCTTGCACTGGACGACGAAAACGCGACAATCAACGTGGTAAGTCAGTAAAACCAAGGGTGGCCGGGCCCGACCGGCCACCTTGCCTCCCGGTACAGGAGATTCATATGCCTCGGTTTTCGCCCATTGTCCTGGCCGGCCTCTTGGCCGCTTCCCCTGCCCTTGCCGGAAGCGAAAGCGACGAAGAAAAACTGGAAATCTGCGCCGAAGCCGAAGAACGTTATGTCGAACTGTTCGGCGCGCCTTCATCCGAAGCCGAAGGCGTTAAGGTCGTGACCATGTACAAGTACAATTTCTGCCCGGCCGAACTGACGGTCAAGGTCGGGACCACCGTTCGGTGGGTCAACGTCGACAAACGCACCAGCCATTCCGTTTTGGTCAAGAACTCGGGAGAGCCAGAATCCGACCGCGCGTTCCCCGAGGAAACCATCGAATTCACGTTCATGATCCCGGGTCCGCAGGACTATCTCTGCGGCCCCCATTGGGAAACCCAGAACATGATCGGCATGGTCACGGTCGAGGAATAAATCGCCCGCCAAGGCATTCGATAGTCAGCTTTGCATTTGCGCGGAAAGTCGCAGTGACCGCGCCTGATCGTCATTCCGCTGGCAGGGTTCGCCCCTCAACACCCTCGGACGGCAATCCAAGCGCTTCGGCGTGCAGGTCCATGCGGTAAGGCCGCGCCGTTGGTGGCAGTGCCTTTTCGATCCGGAACTCCTTGTCCGTCAACTGCCGCCGCAAGGCGCCGAAAACCTCGCCCAAGCCCTCGGCAATCGACTGGTTCGGCGCGGGCAGGTCATGCCTGATCTTGGCATGAAGGGCAGGCAAGGCATGATAAGGCACCATCGGGAACATGTGATGTTCGACGTGATAGTTCATGTTCCAATAGATGAAGCGGCTTATCGGGTTCATCAGAACGGTGCGCGAGTTCAGCCGGTGGTCGATCACGTTATCGGCAAGCCCTGTGTGCTGCAAAAGACCGGTCAGCAGGAAATGCCAGGACCCATAGATCACCGGCCCGCCGATCAAAAGCAACGGAACAATCGAGCCAAGCAGGAAGGCCGACAGAAAGGTTACGGCAAAGATCGCAACCCAGACCCGTGCAGCCCGCCGCGCCTTCCCGTGTTCGCTTTCGGGGACATAGGTCTTTTCGGCCGCGTTCAGACCCGTCGTCGCGTAACGAAACATCTTGAAGAACCCGTCGATGGAATGCAGCCCGAAGATCAAAAACACGACCTTGAAAACATCGGGGGGCCGCATGGTCACGATTTCGGGGTCCCGTCCGACGATGATGGTGTCGGTATGGTGGCGCGCATGGCTCCAACGCCAGATCGTCGGATTGCGCAGGATCATGAAGCAGGCAATGTGATAGACGGCGGTGTTCATCCAGGGCGTCTTGAATGCCGTGCCATGCCCGGCTTCGTGCCACCTGCTATCGGCCCCGCTGGCGTAAAGTACGCCATAGACCAGAAAAACCGGCACGGCCCACCCACTTGGCCAGAGCCATGCAGCCAAGCCCCCAAGCACAATCATGGCGCCGTAATAGATTATGCTGTCGCGGATCGCCGGGCCATCGCGGCGCTTCATCAACTGCTTCATCTCTTTGCGCGGAACTTCGGTATGATACCAGTCCGCAGCCGCCAGACCGATCTCTACGGCCCGCCTGCCACTCTCCCCGGTCAAGTCATAGTCGCGCATTACAAGTGCTGGCCTTTTCACATCCGCTACGAACTGCCATGCATCGACCTGCAGTCGCTTTGGCTCGCGTTTCTAGTGTCGTGCGGGCATCTTGGGTCAGACCGAATTTGGGTGCAACACCTCCGGTGAGCGTCCCATCCCCGGCAGCTACGACCCGATGCCGAGACACCCGTCAAGGCGCAGGCACCCTCTGCCAATGCGGACGTATTGTCAGAATAGCCCGTCAACCATCTGGTTCATCGACAAAAGGAAAACGATGACCAGACCGGACAGGACTATGAACCACCAGAAGTTATTCATCGGTTGCAGGCTCCTCTCGACAACACAGATATTCGGATGAAATTCCCTTTCATTCAAGACCATGACCGGGCTGTTGGCCGCTTTCCTGTGGCCGATTTACCCTGTGATTTCGATGCGCTGCAGGACGCCACCCCAGGCGGAAAACACCTCAAAGAGTGTCGAGAAGCGCGCTCCCACCACCGCACACCCAAATCTCAATTCGATCTGGCATGGCCATTTCCGGTTGAAATGCAGCACGGACGTCCAGCGGTTTTCGCCTCAACTCCACTTGTCCCAGACTGGCTGATTTTCACACTTGTTTTCCGTGCCTTTGCGCTGATAGAGACGGCGGTGGAGACGTGGCCGAGTGGTCGAAGGCGCTCCCCTGCTAAGGGAGTAGGCGGGAAACCGTCTCGAGGGTTCGAATCCCTTCGTCTCCGCCACCACACAATTTCACTCAATTATTCAGAGCTGCACTCCATTAGGAAACTGTCTTATTTATATGGCT
>JABDJO010000090.1 GCA_013002465.1 Silicimonas sp.
CTCCAATCCCAAAGCCAGCACCAACCCTGCGGTGATCAGGATGCCGGCCAATGGCGCGGGGATCACCGTCGTCACCTTGGGCAACAGATAAATAACTGCCATGGTCAGCCCCACGAGCCCCAGCATCAGTACAAGAGGCAGCCCGCTCAACCATTCGCCCCCCGACATGCCATGACCGCTGGCCACCGCGGTACCCGGCACCTGGAACTGGCTAAGCTGTGCGAGAAAAATCACGATGGCCAACCCGTTCACAAATCCAAGCATCACTGGATGCGGCACAAGCCGGATGAACTTGCCCCAATGCATGGCCCCGAAAACGATCTGGATCACACCCATCAGCACGACCGTGGCAAACAGGTACTCCACCCCGTGCTGAGCGACCAAGGCCACCATCACCACCGCCAGCGCCCCCGTTGCGCCCGAGATCATGCCCGGTCGGCCACCGATCAGCGCGGTTATCAGCCCGACAATGAACGCTGCATAAAGCCCGACCAGGGGCTCCACTCCGGCCACGAAAGAAAACGCCACCGCCTCAGGCACCAGGGCGAGCGCGACGGTCAGCCCCGAGAGGACTTCGGTCTTCGCTTGGGCAACGCCCAGTTCGCCATTCCTTGGCTTAGTGAATGCAGCAGAGATATCGTCCGCATATTGGACGAGAGCGGATTTGACCATTTGGGGATTTCCTGTTCGCTTCGGAGGCGTGTACAGGAAAGGAACAAAAACGGCACCGCCCCCATGACGCAATGCCGCTATGCGCTGAGCGCATGAGCGAACCGCACAAAACCGATTTAACTCCACTTCGCAGCCGATCAGAAGAGCGACATCAATTGATCCACCCCGGTCGCCGCCTTTACCGTTGACTCCCTCACCGCTTGAAGTTAACCCGCAGCCTCACGACACCGGCCCAGGTGGCGGAATTGGTAGACGCGCTAGCTTCAGGTGCTAGTGTCTGTATGGACGTGGAGGTTCGAGTCCTCTCCTGGGCACCATTTCTTCTCGAAATAGCTGAACATAAGTGCCCGAAATAGTTGCGCTTTTTGTCGCGTTCAGGGCTGCGTCCTGAACGTTGCTGAACATCATACCCCACCCGATAACCCACCATTTTGGGGTGCGACTTTGGGGTAAGATCCACCTAGTTGAGGAGGTCGCACCCCAGCGCCGCTTTCAGATGCAAAGATTAGAGCATCTAGGCCCACTGAAAAATCATACAAAATGTATGACAGCTAAGGCCTTTTCATCCAGACATACCCGAACGGCGCGAAGTTCTGACGGCAGAAATATGTGATCGCCGGAAAGGAACGCCTCCACTCTCACGTTGGTAGCCAGCAGTGTCGCTGCGCGAAGCACGCCAGAAGCGAGATGAAATTCACCTGCAAATCGAAGAGGATCACGATCCAGCGGTTGAAAAGCGTCTTGCCGAGATCGAGAAAGCCACAAAGGCGCAATACGTTACTGCTGGTGGGGGAAGACTATCAGCAAGAGGCCTGCGCTCGTGAGCTGGCAGACGCGACGTCGCGCAAGAAAGAATGGCATATCAACACACGCGCCGGCCTGATTTATTGTCGGTCCCGTCGTTGGGTCAGACTCCAGCTCCAGATGGTGGAAATATGCCGTGGCAGGTCAGTGGCGGAGGAGGTGGGATTCGAACCCACGGTACGCTTTCACGTACGCCGGTTTTCAAGACCGGTGCATTCGACCACTCTGCCACTCCTCCGACCGGCCCTTGGTATCGGGGGCCATCCGATTCTGAAAGGGGTCTCTCGGCGTGGCATTGCCTGAGGCAGGGAAGCTGCTTTTCATGGGGCGGCGTTAGGGATACACTTCTGCAAAACAGGTCCCCGAAGATTTTTTGGGAGACCAAGAACACGGTGCGGGTCACCCGCGAGGCCGGAGGAGCAGAAGATGATTACCGCGGCGCGTACAGCAGCCTTTTCCTCGCTGATATTACTTGCATTGCCGTCTTGTGAAGAAGGGCAGGGATTTCCGGGCGTACAATCTAAGCCAAGCGAAGCAACGGCATCGACCGAGGCCGGTGCCGGGCAAACTGTCGTCAAGGACGTCGAACGCCCCGACATCTTCAACGTGACGGAAGAGGCGCTTTGGGACGGAAGACCATCGCTCGGTGGAGTCTGGGTGGCACATCCGGACGTGAAAGAGCCCGAACGTGTGATCGTAACCAACACTTCAAACGGCGAAACAGTGCCTGGCGCACTTTTCCGGCGCGAACGCGACAACCCCGGGCCGCGCATCCAGGTTTCCTCGGAAGCCGCCGCCGCCTTGTCCATGCTGGCGGGAAAACCGACCGAATTGTCGATCATCGTCGTGCGTCAGGAGAAAGTCGAGATCGAGCCCGAGCCGCTTCCGATCTCAGAAGAAGGCGTTGAAACCGGCGAATCCGACAACGAAGCAGGCGACGACGGTTCAGGCGACGTCTCGGCGGTTGCCGCAGGCGCTGTGGCCGCCAGTGAAGCCAAACCGAAGCGTGGCGGGTTCTGGCAGCGTTTCCGCGACGGGTTCCGCAAGAAGCCCGCTGGCGATGTTGCAGTGGAAGCCGATACATCGGCTCTGGCAGCAACAACGGATGACGCTTCCGCGCCGGATGTCGAAACTCAATCCTTGGATCCGGTTACCACCACGGCCGCCGCAGCCATCGCGGAAGCGGAAGCCGACGACAAACCCGTCCCCCGACCCAAAAAGCCAGCGTCATCCCTGAAAAACCCCTATGTTCAGGTCGGTTTGTTCAGCGTCGAGGCAAATGCCAATTCAGCCGCCTCAAATCTTCGCCAATCCGGGATTGTCCCGACCGTGTTGCAGGATTCTTCCAACGGGGAAGCCTATTGGCGGGTTGTAATTGGGCCGGTCACGACAGCCGACGACCAGGCCGCTGTCCTCGCTCAGGTCAGGCAGCTTGGGTACAAGGACGCCTTTCTGACGCCAAACTAACGGAGGCCTGCCCCCATGTTTCGCCGTATCTCCGCATTGGTCGCCGCAGCCGCAATCTCGGCCTGTGGCGTATCACCGGAACCTGCCCGCGCCGGGTACGAAACCCAGGCCAGTTCCGCATACCTCTACGACATTTCCACAGATACGGTCCTGGTGGAAAAGAACGCCGACACGCCCTTGCCACCTGCGTCGATGTCAAAGCTGATGACGCTCTATATGCTGTTCGAGGCTTTGCGCGACGGTCGTGTCACGCTGGACACGACCTTTTCGGTGTCGACGAAAGCGCGCAGGATGGGCGGGTCGACCATGTTTCTGGACGAAACCGACCGTCCGCGCGTCGAGGACCTGATCAAGGGCATCATCGTCCAATCGGGCAACGACGCCTGCATCGTGGTGGCAGAAGGCCTGGCGGGCACGGAAGACGCCTTTGCACGCCAGATGAATGCACGTGGGCTTGAAATTGGCCTGACCAATTCAACCTTTGCAAACGCCAGTGGCTGGCCCAATCCCAATCACAGAATGAGCGCGCGTGACCTAGGTCGGCTTGCGACTTTGATAATCACCGAATTTCCCGAATATTATGGCTATTTCGCCTTGGAAGAGTTCGACTTTGACGGAAGATCCCCTTCCAACCGGTTCAATCGCAACCCGGTATTGGGGCTTGGCATGGGGGCCGACGGTCTGAAAACCGGACATACCGAGGAAGCGGGTTACGGATTGGTTGGGGCTGCTCTGCAGGCAGATCGGCGGATCGTGTTCGTCTTCACCGGCCTTGGTAGCACCGCCGAACGTCGCCAGGAAGCCGAGGCCATGATCAACTGGGGCTTTCGCCAATTCCTGAGCAAGAAACTGGCGTCCCAGGGGGATATCGTGGCCGAGATCCCGGTCTGGATGGGAGATCACCAACGGATCAATGCCGTTGTCGGATCTGACATTAATCTTCTCGTCCCCGCCGTTGGCCAGGACAGCCTGGAAACACGGATCGAGTATCGCAGCCCTCTTGAGGCCCCGATTGCCGAAGGTGGCGCGGTGGCCGATCTGGTGGTTTTGGCACCGGACATGCCGGAAAAACGCATCCCCCTTGTCTCGGACCGAGCCGTGGCGCGGGGTGGCTTCCTTCCACGGATGCGCGCATCGACTTTCGTTCTGTTTGACAAGGCCATGGGGCAGGTGCAAAGCCTCATGGAATGAAGACCGGACGGTTTATCACGTTTGAAGGTATCGACGGGTCCGGCAAGTCCACCCAGGCCCGCCTGTTCGCCGCCTATCTGAAAGCCAAGGGCGGCGAGGTCGTTCTGACCCGCGAACCTGGAGGATCCCACGGCGCAGAAGAGATCAGGCGACTTTTGGTCGAGGGAAATCCCGATCGCTGGTCACCTGAGACCGAGATCCTGCTGTTCACAGCGGCCCGTCGCGATCACCTTGAAAAGACGATCCTGCCCGCCTTGGACCGTGGGGCAAGTGTGGTGTCTGATCGCTTTGCGGATTCGACCCGTGTATATCAAGGAGCCGCCCGGGGTGACCTGCGCGCCCTGGTTGACCAGTTGCACGACGCGGTAATTGGCAAAGAACCTGATCTGACATTCGTGATCGACATGGACCCGGCCGAAGCGCTTCGCCGTGGCCTTGCCCGGCAAAGCGGTGAAGACCGGTTTGAAGACATGGGAGCCGGCTTTCAGGAGCGTCTGCGCGACGAGTTTCACAGGCTGGTCGAAGAGCACCCCGACCGATGCCATCTGGTTGACGGGCAACACGATCCTGATGTGATCGCCCGTGAGGTTGCCGAAATCGCGGATCGCGCGGAATGAACGACGAGGCCCTGCCCGAAGCGGACCGCGCTGCCGGCGCGCCGCATCCACGCGAAACGTCGCAGCTTTTCGGCCAGGAAACTGCGGAAAAGGCGTTTCTTGAGGCCGTGAACTCTGGGCACCTGCACCACGCCTGGCTTTTGACAGGCCCGCAAGGCATCGGGAAGGCGACGCTGGCCTGGCGGATGGCCCGTTTCCTGTTGGCCAAAGCGCCTGAAGATGCAGGGATGCTCGGAGATGCCCCTGCCCCGCCTGCCAGCATGGATATTTCACCCGACCATCCCGTTGCGGCAAGGATAGCGGCCCTTTCCGAACCTGGCTGCATGTTGATCCGGCGGGCCTGGGACGCGGACAGAAAACGGCTGAAGGCCCAGATAACAGTGGACGAGGTGCGCCAGCTGAACGCCTTCTTTGGCCTCAGTTCGACAGACGGCGGGCATCGCGTGGTGATTGTCGACAGCGTGGACGAAATGAACCCCTCGGCGGCCAACGCCATATTGAAGGTGTTGGAGGAACCCCCGAAAAACGCGGTTCTGATCCTGATCAGCCACCAGCCCGCGCGGCTTCTGCCCACGATCCGGTCTCGGTGCCGGACATTGCGACTGTCCAGCCTGTCACCTGACAACCTAAGCTTGGCACTATCGTCATTTGACATTGAAAGCACGCCAGTTTTGAGCGAATTGGCCCATGGGTCAGTTGGTGAAGCTTTGCGGCTGGATGCACTGGGTGGGCCGGAAATCTATGGGGATATCATCAAGCTGCTGGATGGGGCGCCCAGCATGGATCGGCAAGCCCTTCGCGCATTTGCCGAGAAAGCCACGGCGCGCGGAGCCGAGGAACGACTTGCATTGACCATACGCCTGACGGATCTGGCATTGGTCCGTCTGGCACGCACGGCGGCGGGAATGCCCCCAGCAAATGACGCCGCCAACGGAGAAGCCGAAGTCTTGATGCGCCTGGGGTCTGGCGCGGATGCTGCGCGAAAATGGGCGGACCTGCAGCAAGAACTGTCGGCAAGGATTGCCCATGGGCGTGGCGTCAATATCGACGCGCAAAGCCTGTTGGTTGACGCCTTTCTCCAGATCAACGAGGCGGCAGGCACCAAGGCTTCATCGTTGCCGTCTTGACGCCCGTGGGGAATGTCCCGATACCCAAGCCATGTCCGAGCCCACGATTACCGACAGCCATTGCCATCTGGACTTTCCCCAGTTTGAAGGAGAGCTTGACGCACTTG
>JABDJO010000112.1 GCA_013002465.1 Silicimonas sp.
GAAAACCGGTGCGGGCTACGGCCCGGCAGCCAGACCAGCGCTGAAGGCTTTTGAAGCAAAGCTTCTGGCAAGCTGATTCATGACTGGCTGAGCCAGTTTCGGCATCCCAAGCGAATTGACGTTGAAATTGCGTTGGATCATTGCGGGTCTAATTTGGCGTTCACCGCAATGGTCTATTCCAATTCGACCAACAAATCCTTGGCGTCGATCTGGGCGCCCGGTGAAACATGGACGGCTTTCACAACCGCGTCGCGTTCGGCGTGGATGCCGGTTTCCATTTTCATCGCTTCGATTGTCAACATAAGATCGCCCTGCTTCACCTCGGCGCCCACCTTTACTGCAACCGAGGCAACGACACCCGGCATCGGCGCACCGACGTGGTTTTCGTTTCCGGCGTCGGCCTTTGGCATTGCCAATTCGGCCCCACCCACCGAGCGGTCGGTGATCCGCACGACACGCGGCTGGCCGTTCAGTTCGAAGAATACTTTGGCCACGCCTTCGGCATTGGTGTCGGCGATGGCCTGACAGCGGATTTCAAGCGTGACGCCCGGGTCGATCTCGACCGAGATTTCTTCGCCCGGTTTCATGCCGTAAAAGAAGGTGCGCGTGGGCAGGGTACGCACCGGGCCATAGATTGCGTGACGTTCCATGTAGTCGGTGAAGACTTTGGGGTACATCAGGTAGCCGTTCAGGTCTTCGTCGTCGATATCCTGGTCGAACCGGTCCTGAAGCGCTTTTCGCTCGGCTTCCAGATCTGCGGGCTCAAGCAAAGAGCCGGGGCGGACCGTGATCGGCTTTTCGTCCTTCAGGACCTTTTTCACGATATCCGCGGGGAAGCCACCGGGCGCCTGGCCGACCTGGCCTTTCATCAGCGTGATGACGCTGTCGGGGAAGGCGAAATCGGTGTTGGACTTCAATAGGTCCTCGCAAGTGACACCTTGGCTGACCAGCATCAGGGCAAGGTCGCCGACGGTTTTGGCGATCGGCGTCACCTTGATCACGTCGCCGAACATCTGGTTCACGTCGGCATAGGTCTTGGCGACCTCGTGCCAGCGGTCTTCCAGCCCCATCGACCGCGCCTGGGCCTTCAGGTTGGTGAACTGGCCACCCGGCATTTCGTGCAGGTAAACCTCGGACGAGGGCGACTGCATGCCCGATTCAAACGCCGCGTAATGCTCGCGCACGCTTTCCCAATAGTTCGAGATGTCGCGGATCGCGGAAGTGTCGAGGCCGGTGGCGCGGTCCGAATTCTGGAGAGCCGCCACAAGCGTGCCAAGGGTCGCCTGGCTGGTGTTGCCCGAAAGCGCGTCCATGGCGCAATCGACGGCATCGACGCCAGCGTCAGCGGCCGCCAGGATCGAGGCAAGCGCGATGCCGGCGGTGTCGTGGGTGTGGAAGTGGATCGGCAGGCCGGTTTCTTCTTTCAGGGCCTTTACCAGCACGCGGGCGGCGTCGGGTTTCACGAGCCCGCCCATGTCTTTCAACCCCAGAACGTGAGTGCCGGCGGCCTGCAACTCTTTGGCCATGTTGACATAATACTTCAGGTCATACTTGGCGCGATTGGGGTCGTGGATGTCGCCGGTGTAACAGATCGCGCCTTCCAGAAGCTTGCCAGAGGCCAGCACTGCATCCATCGACACGCGCATGTTTTCGACCCAGTTCAGGGGGTCGAAGACGCGGAACAAGTCGATACCTGTATCCGCGGCCTGGGCAACGAAAGCCTGCACCACGTTGTCGGGGTAATTGGTGTAACCGACCCCGTTCGAGCCGCGAAGCAGCATCTGTGTCATCAGGTTCGGCATGGCGGCGCGTAGGTCGCGCAGGCGTTGCCAGGGGCATTCCTGCAGAAACCGGTAGGCCACGTCGAAGGTCGCGCCTCCCCAGCATTCAACGCTGAACAATTCGGGCAGGTCATGGGCGTAGTTGGGCGCGATCGTGATCATGTCGATCGAGCGCATACGGGTGGCCAGCAAGGACTGCGGCGCGTCGCGCATGGTGGTGTCGGTCACCAGGACCTGTTTTTGGTCCAGCATCCAGTCGGCGACGGCTTCGGGTCCAAATTCATCCAGGATCTGCTTGGAGCCCGGTCGCGGGTTGTCGGCCTTGAATTTGGGCGCGACGGGAATTCGCAGGTTCGCCGGGGGTCGCGGTCGGTCGGCCACATCGGGATGGCCGTTGATGGTGATGTCTGCGACATAGTTCAGGATACGGGTCGCCCGGTCGCGGCGCGGGGCGAAATTGAACAACTCGGGCGTCTCGTCAATGAACTTGGTGTGGTACTGATAGTTAAGGAACGTCGGATGCTTCAGCAGGTTTTCGACGAAAGCGATGTTCGTCGAAACACCCCTGATGCGAAACTCGCGCAAGGCCCGGTCCATGCGGGCAATGGCGGCTTCTGGCGTCGGCGCCCAGGCGGTGACCTTTTCCAGAAGGCTGTCGTAATACCGCGTGATGACGGCACCCGAATATGCGGTGCCCCCGTCAAGGCGGATGCCCATGCCGGTGGCCCCTCGATAGGCGGTGATACGGCCATAGTCGGGGATGAAGTTGTTCGTGGGGTCCTCGGTCGTGATCCGGCACTGGATGGCGTGGCCATTCAACGTGACATCGTATTGCGACGCCTTGCCGGTCGCCTCCATCAGCGATTTTCCTTCGGCGATTAGGATTTGCGCCTGCACGATGTCGATGCCTGTCACTTCCTCGGTCACGGTATGTTCGACCTGGACGCGGGGGTTTACCTCGATGAAGTAGAATTCGCCGGTGTCCATATCCATCAGGAACTCGATGGTTCCGGCGCATTCATATCCCACCTGTTCGGCGATCCGCTTGCCAAGACCGGCGAGTTTTTCCCGCTGTGCGGACGACAGATAGGGCGCGGGAGCGCGTTCGACGACCTTCTGATTGCGGCGCTGGACCGAGCAATCGCGTTCCCAAAGGTGATAGATGTTGCCCTGTGAATCGCCCAGGATCTGCACTTCGACGTGACGGGCGCGCAGGATCATCTTTTCCAGATAACCTTCGCCATTGCCAAAAGCAGCTTCGGCTTCTCGGCGGCCTTCAAGGACCTTGTCTTCCAACTCGTCGGCCGACTGGATCGGGCGCATGCCACGACCGCCGCCGCCCCAGGAGGCCTTGAGCATCAGAGGATAGCCGACGTCGTCGGCCTGCTTGGCGATCTTTTTCATGTCGTCGCCAAGAACCTCGGTCGCCGGGATCACCGGAACGCCGGCCTTGATCGCGACCTGGCGGGCCGAGGCTTTGTCGCCGAGCGCGCGCATGGTTTCCGCCTTGGGACCAATAAAGGTGATGCCGTTTTGGGCACAGGCATCAACCAGATCGGGGTTTTCCGACAAAAGACCATAGCCGGGGTGGACCGCATCCGCGCCCGATTGACGGGCGATGCGGATGATCTCCTCGATCGAGAGATAGGCGGCAACTGGCCCCATGCCACGCCCGATCTGATAGGCCTCGTCGGCCTTGAAGCGGTGCAGCGAAAGTTTGTCTTCCTCGGCATAGACCGCGACGGTGCGTTTGCCCAGTTCGTTGGCGGCGCGCATGACGCGGATGGCAATTTCACCGCGGTTGGCGATGAGGATTTTCTTGAATTCGGCCATGTGCTGTTCCCGCATGTGCAGTTGCAGCATGTGTTAGCGGGCGTGAGGGGATTGGGCAAGGGCGAGGGGGCGCTGCCCCCGCCCCCCGTTTGAACGGGGGACTCCCCCGGAGTATTTGCAACAGGAAGAAGGACAATCTTGGTGGACTTGTCTAGGTCTGACTTTTCAGGATGGCAAGCGAGGTTTCGAGGGCTTCGGCATGGTCCACGGTCCAGGGGTCATCGTCCATGGCGCGGGCGCGGGCGGCCTGTGCTTCGGCCTCGATCACCATGATGGGGTCGCGGCCAAGGCCGTCAGGTAAAAGCGGGTCAAGGCCCCGGTCGATCAGCACTTGCAGTACCTCTGGTTTCGGCGCGGCGAGCATGGCGCAGGTGAAATGGGCCAGCTTTTCCGGCATGAAATTCGCGAAAACCGGAATGCCGGGATCGGCCCCGGCTGCCAGCATGCCGCTGACGCGTGCCGCATCGCCCTGGACGATGGCGCGGTGCAGGACGGTCCAGTTGCCAACTTGCGTGACGTGGTTTGGATCAACGCCCAAGGCCGCCAGCCGTGCCATGAGGGCGGTTTCGCTGTCGGCATCGACCGTATCCGGGTGGTGGTAACCTGCCGCCCAGGACAAGGCGTTGTCGCCAAAGCTGTGGATCACCATGGGATCGGCACCGGCCTGCAGAAGCTTTTCGATCTGTTCCAGGCGTCGGTTCGGGGCATCGAGCGCGGCAAGCAGGGCCGTGTGTTGATCTTCGCCGCGTGGCAGGTTCGGGTCTTCGCCGCTGCCGATAAACGCTTCGATGGCGCCCGGGTGTCCGCTGGCGATGTCGGCATAGAGGTCGGGGAGGATTTCTTCCGGCTCGGCAGCGTCAAGGCCCATGCTGGCCAAAAGCTCGGCCAGGTCCGGTTCTTCGCCGTCCAAGTCTTCGTCGTCGTCTTCACCGTCGAGGTCGGCGTCATCGCCTGGTTCTATGGCACTGTAGGTGTCGCCCAGGAGCGCTTCGAGGTCGAGCCCGGGGCCGGCCTGACCCAGAGCCTCGGCCCGGGCCAGATCGCCAACCCACATGGCCGCGTCGCTGTTTTCGATGTGATGCCGGGCGGTGCTGGTTTGACCCTGCAGCATTTCAAGCCGATCGGTCATGCCCGGAATTTCGACACCGGTGGCCGAGACGATATCGCCCATGCGGGCGATGATGTCGTCCATGCCGGCAAGGTTGTTTTTGCCGGTGGCGTCGACCACCTTGTTCAGAAGGTCGTTGATGCCCTTCAGACCGTCTTCGGGGCTCATCTTGTCGGTGTCGTCGTCGCTCATCGGCCGCTCCTTGGTTCAGGGCTGGGATTGGACGAGCCTTTCACTTAGGTCCTTCAAATCCCGAGCACCCATCTGACCCATACACGACATCATGTCATCTTTAAGGATGTGGATCAGATGATCGGGCCCTTTTTCGCCCAAAGCGCCAACGGCATAGTGGAACGCGCGCCCAAGCATCACGAAATCGGCGCCAAGGGCGAGGGCGCGCAGGATGTCGAGCCCGCCCTGGACGCCGCTGTCGAAAATGATCGGCGTATCGGGCACGGCAGCGCGGATCGCGGGCAGGCAGGTGATCGAGGCCGGGCCACCATCGAATTGTCGCCCTGAGTGGTTTGAAACCCATATCCCATCGACCCCGGCATCGACGAGGCGTTTGGCGTCGTCGGGTTTCTGCACGCCTTTGACCAGCATCGGGCCATCCCATCTTTCGCGCAGCCAGTCCAGATG
>JABDJO010000120.1 GCA_013002465.1 Silicimonas sp.
GGCTCAGGTGGTGTTCTGCGATCTGACTGCAGACGATCTGGGCGATACCCTGGACCGGTTTCAGACGCTGCCCACGGTGAAAGGCGTGCGTCAGATCGTGGGCCGTGCGCCGGGTGAGGACGCTGTCACGGGCACCAATGCGTTACTGGACGATCCGCGCTTCATTGAAGGATTGCGCGAGGCCGGGCGGCGTGGATTTTCGTTCGATTTGCAACTGATCCCCGAACTTTACGAGCAGATGGGCGAGATCCTGGCCGAAGTTCCGGGTACCCGGGTCGCCCTTTGCCACGCAGGCTCGCCCCATGATCGGACGCCGCAGGGTCTGGCGAAATGGGCGAAGGCGTTGCGATTGTTGTCGAACCTCAATCACGTGACTTGCAAGCTTTCGGGGCTGGGAATGTTCGACCACGATTGGACCCCCGAAACGATCCGGCCAATCGTCGAAACCTGCCTTGACCAGTTTGAGCCCGCGCGCTGCATGTTCGGATCGAATTTCCCCGTCGACAGCCTTTATTCCAATTATGCCACCATCGTAGCCGCCTATGAGGCCCTGGTCCCCAAGGCGGCGAAATCGGCGGTATTTGGTGAAACGGCGGCCGGGTTTTATGATCTGACCCCGGCCCCATAAGCATTACCACAGGCCGGCTTCTGTTCCTTCCCTTGGTGGTGATCGGCCTTCTGATCCTTTTCGCGGCACGCCACCGGGTACGATCCTCCCGCGCCTTCATCTTGCTGAAAACATGCCCGCCGGAGGCCCGGCTTGGCCAAGCCAAGGCGCCAAACGGGCGCCTAGGCGGTGGTGGGAAAACCGCCGGACAGGGTGTCGCGCAGGACGTTCTTTTGCACCTTTCCCATGGAGTTTCGCGGCAATGCTTCCAAAAAGACATAGCTATTGGGGTGTTTGAAGCGCGCAAGTTTGTCGGCAACTTGCGTTCTGAGGACTTCGGCATCCAGCGCGTCAGGGGTCTCCAAAACCACGGCGGCCACGATCCGTTCGCCGAAATCTGCATCGGGCAGACCGAATACCGCGCTTTCCCGGATGCCATCGACACGGTTCAGGACGTCTTCGATCTCTTTTGGATAAACATTGTAACCGCCTGTAATAATCAAGTCTTTTTGCCGACCGACGATCGACAGATAGCCCCGTTCGTCGATCTGGCCCAGATCGCCGGTGATGAAGAACCCGTCAGGGCGGAGTTCCTCGGCCGTCTTTTCGGGCATGTTCCAATAGCCCTTGAAAACGTTCGGGCCACGCACTTCGATCACGCCAAAGCCATCGCTGATCTCGGCGCCGGTTTCCGCATTCGCGAGCCGCACCTCGATGCCCCGAAGGGGTAGGCCGACAGTGCCCGCAATGCGCTCGCCGTCATAGGGGTTCGAGGTGATCATATTGGTTTCGCTCATCCCATAGCGTTCCAGGATGCGATGCCCGGTGCGGGCCGCGAAGGCGTCGTGGGTTTCCGCCAAGAGAGGCGCACTGCCCGAGATGAACAACCGCATGTTCCGCACCTGGTCGCGGGTCAGCCGGTTGTCCTGCAAAAGCCGCGTGTAAAAGGTCGGCACGCCCATCATCAAGGTGGCTTCGGGCAGGGCGCCGATGATCCTGTCAAGGTCGAAGCGGTCCATGAACATGACCGAGGCGCCGGCCAAAAGCGCTGTGTTGATCGCAACAAACAGCCCATGGGTGTGAAAGATCGGCAGGGCGTGAATCAGCCGGTCGTCGCGCGTGATGTGCCAGGCCTGGGTCAATACTCGGGCGTTCGAGGCGATGTTGTCGTGCGTCAGCATCGCCCCCTTCGAACGCCCCGTGGTGCCCGAGGTGTACATGAGTGCCGCGAGATCGTCAGGCCCACGCTGCACCGTCGGAAATGTGCCGGAATTGTCGCGGGAACCATCCGCAAGGCTTCCCGAACCATCGGTGTTCAAAGTGAGAACTTCGGTTTCCAGGGTGTTCAGCATGTCGGAAAGGGTGGCATGGGTCCGGTTGTCGCACACGAAAACCCGTGGCGTGGCGTCGGTCAGGAAGTAGGTAAGCTCGTCGCGGGTATAAGCAGTGTTCAACGGCAGAAACACCGCACCGCATTGAATGGTCGCGGCGTATAGTTCCAGCATTTCGGGTCGTTTGTGGGCTTGTACGGCAACCCGGTCGCCCGGTTTGACCCCATGTTTCACCAATGTATGTGCCATGGTCGCTGCACGGCTACAGAACGCGGAAAAACTGATCGGCTGGTCTTCGTCGCCGGTTTCCAGAAAGATGCCGGAGTTATTGGATTGCGGACCAAAAAGCGTGTCGTAAAGGTGATTGGTCACGAAGAACTCCTTTGGCGCGTCGGCGGTGGTTTCGGTGAAATACGCTGCTTTCGGGTGCGGGAAAAGATATGCTTCGACTGGCGAGGCCTCTTTCGCCGTTGCGCATTTCCGAAGATTGCCGCACATGCCAGAATAGACCGCAGATATCCCAAGAAAGGGGTCGCCCATGATTAATATCGCTGTTCTCGGATGTGGCCGGATCGGGCGTATGCACGCGGCCAATATTGCCGCGCACCCGCGTGCTGCGCTGGCCATGGTCTATGACATCCACGCCCCTTCGGCTGGCGAAGTGGGCGATGCCCACGGAGTGAAAGTGGCGGACAGTCCCGAGACTGTCTTCTCGTCTGGCGACGTTGACGCGGTGCTGATCGCCACCGCCACGCCCACCCATGCCGACTATATCGAAGCTGCCGTGGCCGCCGGGAAACCGGTGCTGTGCGAAAAGCCCATCGACCTTTCCCTGGCCCGGGTGAACGCCTGTGCCGAAAAGGTCGCCGACAAGGGCGTGCCGGTCCAGATCGGTTTCAATCGCCGCTTCGATCCCGGCCACCGGGCGGCGCGCGATGCTGTCGTTGCGGGCGAGATCGGGGAACTGCATCAGGTCATCATCACGTCGCGCGATCCCGGCATGCCGCCGCGCGCCTATTACGAGGAAGCCGGAGGCTTGTTCCGCGATATGGTCATTCACGACTTCGATCTGGCGCGCTTTATGCTGGGCGAGGAACCGACGCAGGTCTTTGCCGTCGGCGGGCGTCTGATTGACCCGGCACTGATGGACGAGTTGGACGACTACGATACGTCGATGGTCATCGTGCGCACCGCCTCGGGAAAACAGTGCCACATCAATACCTCGCGCACCTCGACCTTCGGATACGACCAGCGGGTCGAGCTTCTGGGCGAAACCGGCATGGTTCAAAGCCTGAACCGCAAGCCGACCGAAGTGCGCAAGTTCGGTGCATCGGCGGTGGAACGCGCCGAACCCTATCTTGAATTCTTCATCGAACGCTACCGCGAGGCCTTCGACGCCGAGGTCGATGCTTTTGTCGACGCCTTGGAAAACGGCACGCCGGTTCAGGCCAGCTTTGAAGATGGCCGCCGCGCACTGATACTGGCCGAAGCGGCGATGCTTTCGGCCCGCGAGGGGCGCTTTGTCAGTGTCGATGAGGTAAAGTGAAACAAGACGCGCGCCCGTAAGTTACCGGCGCGCGTGTTTTTTTTGGTGGAAGATCAGCTTTCTTCGCCTGGGAAGGTCGCGAGATAGGCAAGCACGTCTTCGATATCCTGTTCTTTCTTCAGGCCTGGGAAGGACATTTTGGTTCCCGGCAGGAAATCCTTGGGCTTGGTCAGGAAGGCGGCCATGCTTTCCTCATCCCAGACCGCGCCGTCTTCTTCCGCCTTTGCAATCATGGCTTTGGAATACTTGAAGTCCGGGTTGGCACCGATGGGGGCACCCATGATGCCGTTCAGCATCGGGCCGACCTTGTTCTTGGCGCCTTCGCCAACGGCGTGACAGGCTTTGCATTTGTTGAAGATCTTCTTGCCCTTGTCGGCGTCCCCTTCGGCAAGCGCCGGTGCTGCAAGAATTGTCAGGGCAACTAGGCCGGTGATTGTACTTTTGAACATTTTCGTTTCGTCCTCTTCTCTGGGATATCTCATGTCGTGTATTTCACACGCGCTTCCAACCGCACATCCGCGAATACACTTAGTGCGTTCTGCTGCGATTTCATAGGCATGGCGCAAAACGCCGTGGACAGTCCGTCGGCCAGCGCAGCCGATGGTGCTGATAGGGTGATCAATGCGAAATCCTTG
The DNA here is from genome assembly GCA_013002465.1 of Silicimonas sp. GTDB lineage: Bacteria > Pseudomonadota > Alphaproteobacteria > Rhodobacterales > Rhodobacteraceae > JABDJO01. Next base: position 4,120 of record JABDJO010000120.1, read on the forward strand.
GCTGTACGACCGTGTCGGGCATTGAAAATATGACCTGTTTTTCCGTTTATATCCAATACGGTACCAAGCGGAGCTGATGTCGCCATCGCCCGGTCACTCAAACGCAGACGGCGCAGGATGGTACCGTCGGGTTGGCTGATGGCGACGCGCCAGTCCGAGCCATCGGGGCGGCGCCCCCGTGCGGCAATTTCGCCCATGTCGATCAGAATGTCCCTCAAACCATGGCGAGTGAGAAGGGCGGCGATCCGGTCGGTGATATAGCCCTGCGCGATGCCGTTCAGAGTGATTGCAGCCTGATTTCCAAGCGTCACCCGCGCGGCGTCGAAGGCGATATTGTGCCAGCCGACCTTTGCCATGGCCCGGGTCAATTCGGATGTGTCTGGTTCGCGCCCCGCCGCGGCGGATTTGGCGTAAAGCCGGAACAATGGCTGGACCGTCGGATCGAAAGCGCCCTCGGTGGCGCGGTTCAGCCGGTCGGACAGGCTGAGCACCTCCAACAGGTCAGGTGAGGGGGCGTCAAGCGCGCCGGTTTCGTTCAGGCGACTGATTTCCGAGCCAGCGCGATAAAGGCTGAAGATATCTTCAAGCCTTGCCAACTCGCCTTCTACCTCGGCCAGGATAGGAGCGGCTTCGGCGTTGGAAAGGCCCAGAAGACGCATGGAGGCCCCCGCGCCAAGGGCGGTTCCGCGCCATGTCGCCTCGGCAATTGTCGATGCGGCAGGAGCCTGCGAGCCAAGCGTCATCGCGGCGGCCGAAATGGTCAGAAAGCGGCGACGGGTGAATTTGTGGGTCATGCGGGTTCCTCCAGCACTTGCGCCAGATCGACGGGGCCAAGCACGGTGTCATTGGGAATGTCGTTCAGCGTCGTGATCGTTCCGCCGTACTGGACGACAAAGGCCTCAGCACTTTCGCGGGTTGCGAAAGGAACGATTTCGGGCGCACCCATGCCGCCCCGTACCCCGGCGCCGATAACAAAGAAGGCGTCGGCGGCAGAGGTCCAGTTGTTCTCTCCGGGCTCGTTCCAACTGGTGGCCTGTCCCATGTCGCTGACATAGGTCATCGCAACGCGCCGGTCGCGTTCCTCGCTTTTCAGGTAGGCCACGGCGTCGCGTACCTGGGCGAAGAACAGCGGGGCGGGCAGGCCTTCCAGATGGACCTGGGCCTTGGGGCCGCCGTGTTCAAGGACGTTCATCTGGCAGAAGTAACTCACTGCCTCGACCGTGAGCGGGATGGGATCGGGGATCGCCGCCTGGTCTTCCTTGCAGGCTGCAAGGGGCAGAATGAGCAGAAGGGCAAGAAAGTGTCTCATGGTTCGACTCTTTTGAAGGCAAGGCAGGCCAGTACAAAGGCAATGGCGGGCCAGAGGGCCAACGACAGGGGTGCGGCCCACCCCGGCAGGCTGTCGGCCACGCCGGACATGCCGGCGGCGACCGCGACGCTTTCCGTGCCCGCGATGTTCCAAAGCCGGAAGGCGTCGGCGGGGTTGGCGGTCATGAGCCAGGGAAAGACGAACTGGGTAAAGGTCCCGTCGCCATCCACTACCACCGCGGCCAGAAGGGCGAGGTCGAACAGAACGACGAAGATCAGCCAAAGCGCGGCGGCCAGCCCGGCAGCGGTCGCCATCGACCCTGCCAGCGACGAGATCAGGTACCCGAATGCCAGAAACACCGCCCCCAGCATGACCGAGGTGCCCATGAGCCGGACCAGGGCCAGAAGGCTATCGGTTGAAACGTTGCCAAACCCCGCGGCCAGGGCACCGGCGACGCCGAACCCGATGATGCAGGCAATGGCAAGGGCGGCCACATGCGCCAAGGCCTTGCCCGCCAGGATTTCCGCACGACCCGCCGGGTAGGTCAGCAACAGGCCAAGAGAGCCACGGTCAGCTTCGCCCACCACGGCGTCGAACGAGATCAGAAGCGCCAGAAGCGGGATCAGGTAAACGCCAAGCGTCGTCATCGAGGCGATGGACACGGTCAGCATGTCGACGCCAAGGGCTCCGGTCGGGGCGCTTCCGGCCAGCGAAAGGGCGACGGCGAAGACCACCATGATGCCGGTGGCCACGGCAAGCCAGCGGTTGCGCCAAAGGACACGCGCTTCGGCCTTCGCGATGGCAAGGATGCGGCTTGGCGCCTTCATTGGTCCACCCCCGAGTAGTGCCGATAGAGGTCTTCAAGCCCGGGCGGCGTGATGTCGATGTCCGCGACCTCGGCACCCATGCCCGACAGATTGTGAAGTGCCGCCATCTTGCCGTCCGCGGTACAGCGGATTTCGACCGACATGCCGTTCACGCGCACCCCGCCGGTTTCAGCCGCGATGCGGTCGGCGGTGTCGCTTGCCTTAGTTTGGACCTTCAGAATGATCGGCAGGCCGGCTTTTCGCGCCAGGTTCGCCACCGTGTCGTCGGCCACGAGAGAGCCATCGCGCAGGATGGCGATGCGGTCGGTTTGCGCCTCGACCTCGGTCAGGGCATGGCTGGCGATCAGAACGGCGGTGCCTTCGGCGGCAAGCGCGTCGATAATGGCGTAAAGGTCATGGCGCGACACCGGGTCGAGGCCGCTGGTCGGTTCGTCCAACAGCGCCAGGCGCGGGCGGCCCAGCATGACTTGCGCCAGGCCAAGCCGTTGGCGCATGCCCTTGGAATAGGTTTTGATACGCCGGTCGGCGGCCTCTGCCAGCCCGACACGGGCCAGGGCGCCGGACGTGTCGTTATCCCTGATCCCGGCAAGGCCAGCGAACATCGTCAGCAACTCGCGCCCGGTCAGCGCGTTCTGGAAGGCGACCGATTCCGGCAGATAGGCCACGTCGGCGCGTGCCGCATTGCTGCCCGGGGCGTGGCCGCAAATGCTGATCTGGCCGCCCTCGATCGGGATCAGACCAAGGATCGACTTGATCAGCGTGGACTTGCCAGCGCCGTTGTGACCCAGAAGTGCCACGCGCGCGCCAGAAGGCACCGCCAGCGAGACGTCCTTCAAAACCTGAATGTCACCGCGAAACTTCTGGACCTTGTCGCAGTTCAGCACTGTCTCGGTCATGACGCCCCCCTTTCAGCCGCGTCCGGCACCGGGATCTCGACCGGTTGCATCATGGGATGGCTGTCGATCACACCGCCCGGCAACAGTGCCGGAAAGGCCGATTGTGACCAGCGGACAAGCTGCACTGCCGGAGAGCCAAGCAGGAGTTTCGCCGCAGGTTGGGTCCAAAGTACATGGTCCATGCTATCGTTCGGTCGATAGGGCACATCTGCAATGTCGTTGCCGTCCAGATCATAGGCGGCGAAGTCCGACCAATAATTGCCGCGCCCGTCTTCGCTCCATTCGTCCCAGGTCGTCGAAACATACTTTACCTGGGTGCGGTTTCCTATGAAGGCATTGGACACGATCCTGTTACGGTCCGATCCGGCGGTAAAGTGGATGCCGATGTCGCAGCGTTCGAAGCGGTTGCCGGTGAATTCGTTCTTGTGGCTGTTGTAGAGAAACGCGCATTTCTCCGGGCCGCCCATGACCAGATTTCCGGTGATTTCACTGCTGTTGGCATAGTTCAGCATCACCCCGTGGTCGCGGTCGTCAATCGAGACATTGTCGGTCACCCGTACCCGGGTCGAAAACATCACCGCGTACCCAAGGTGATTGCCAATGGAAAGATTCCGGCTGACCTCGCTGTCGTCGGCGTACATGTAATGCACGGCAAAGCGCAATTCGCGGAACTCGTTTTCAGAGAACGTGTTCTTTTTCGAGGAGTTGACGAATATCCCGTCGCGGCCCCAGCGGACCTTGTTGCCGACAACCTTTGATCCCGGGGCATTCCAGACATAGATGCCGTTGCCGCGCCGGTTCATGGCCTTGTCCTGACGGCCTTCGATGATGTTGCCGGTGACGATACTGTCGCGGGCGCCGTGAATGTCGATGCCGTAAAGATTGCCCGTAAGGGTGTTGTCTTCGACCCGCGCGCCGTGTGCGGTCTTGGTCAGTTGCACGCCACTGTCGATGCCGTCGTGGCTGTCGCCCGAACCTGTCAAGGTCAGGCCGCGTATGGTGACGTCGGTCGCAGTGACGGTGATGACCGAGCCTTCGCCGCCGGCGTCGATATGGGCCTTGCCGCCGCCATCAAGGGTCAAGGAGCGGTCAATTGTGACAGGTCCGGCATAAGTGCCGGGCAAAAGGCGCAGGACGTCGCCGTCCTGCGCAGTTTCAAGCGCCGCCGCCAATCCGCCTGGCGCGACCTCGCGCTCCGCTGCCGCAAGGGACAGCGGGGCAAGGGCCAAAACCAGAAGAAGTGACAAGCGGCGCATGGTCTTAGGTCGCCCGTGGTTCAACGAACATCCGGCCGCGCATCTCCATGTGAAGCGCGTGGCAGAACCACTGGCAATAGAACCAGTGCACACCCGGACGGGTCGCCGTGAAGGTGACCGACGAGGTCGCCTGCGGACCGACTTCCATGGCGACGCCGAAGTTCGAAAGGCAGAAGCCGTGGGTCACATCGTCGATGTCATCCATGTTGGTGACATAGACCGTGACCTCGTCGCCCTGCTTCACCGTGAATTTCTCAAGCGAGAAATTCGGCGCAACCGAGGACATGTAGACCCGGACCTTGTTGCCGTCCCGGATCGGTTCATCAGCACCCCAATCCAGATCGACGCCGTCGGCTTCAGCCTGAGCACGGGCTTCTTCCCACATCGGATCCCCGCGATCCCAAATGTTGACCGGGTTCACGATGTCACGACGCACGATGATACTGTCGTGAGGCTCGGCAAAGGTCGGGCCGTCGTGGACCACTTCCATACCGCCGTCGGCGATGGCGATAAGCTGTTCGTTCTCGGCTTTCAATGGTCCGGTATTCAGGAACCGGTCTTTCGAGAACTTGTTCATCGACACCAGCCACTTGCCGTCGGCCTCTTTGGTTTCACCCATCGAGGTCGAATTGTGGCCCGGCTGATAATGAACATCGACCTTTTCGAGGATCGGGTCATCGCCGGCGACCGCCTTGTCGATGCTCCACTTGACCACCTGACTATCCAGGAACAGCGTCGTGAAACAATTGCCCTTGCCGTCAAACGCCGTGTGAAGCGGGCCAAGACCCAGTTCGGGTTCGGCGACGATGCAGGACCGGGGGTCGGCCCCATCAAAGACAGCGTCCAGCTTGGTCACGTCCATGACCGACACCGTTGGCGACAGTTTACCGTTGATCATCACGTGCTTGCCATCGGGTGCCGTGTTGATGCCGTGGGGCGAGTTCGGGATCGGGATGTAACGGGTGTAGTTCTTGTTGTTCCCTTTCCGTCCGTCGATCACCTTGACGCCGTTCAGTTCCTGATAGTCACCGGCAGCCACACCGGCCTCGATTTCCCTCAGGTTGAAGACGACAACGTGGTCCAACTCGTTCTCGGTCATCTCGGCCAGGTTGGTACCCATTTCCGAGTTGTACGATGTCGAGAACGAATACTTGCCCTGGTAATCGCAGTCGGTGTTGTCCAGGTTACCCGAGACCATCACCTGCCAGGCGATCTCCATCGTGTCACCGTCGATTGCGGTGTAGATGTTCACGTATTTGTCCGGCTCATCAAGGATTTGCCCGTCGTTGACCAGCGGCGCCTCGTGTTCGCCGTTGGCAAAGACATAGCCAGTGCGCGGGAACTTTTGCGGTCTGAGCCCGTGGATGTCATGCGCATTCGGGATCTCGATGATCTTGTCGCACTTCATCACGTCGCAGCGCACGCGCGCCACGCGGGTGTTCGCCTTGTCGTTCATGAACAGATAACGGCCGTCATAGGTGCCATCTGTGAATGACATATGCGGGTGGTGCAGGTCGCCGTTGTCATAGGTTTGCTTGCCGTGGGCGGCGAGCATTTCCTTGGTTTCCGGTAAAAGCCCTTCGGTCAGGATTTTCAGGCTTTCGTTGGTCTGACCCCAACCGGTGGCCGAGCAACGGTTGAACACCGGAACGCGCATGAATTCACGCATCGACGGCACGCCGAGGATTCGCAATTCACCGGTCTGGCCCGAGGACCAGAAGCCATAGTATTCGTCCAACTCGCCCGGGGCGAGATTGGCGCCTTCTGCCGCACGCGCGGCGGTTCCAGTAAGCAGACCCGAGCCAACCCCGGTTGCTGCAGCGACGGCGCCGGTGGCGGATGCCCCCAGCAGGCCACGGCGGGATACGCCGATTTTTTTCGTCTTCTCAGTCATGTGTCAGCCTCCTACTGATCTGTTGCGGGGTCGCGGTCATTCCGCGGCCACAGGTGATTTCTTGTCGAGCGGCGTGGCCACGGAGGCCCGCCGTTTCAACTGCCGGATCACAACCGGGCATTTCGTTTCGGATTGGTAAAGAACCTGGCAGTGCAGGCAGTTCACGCATTCATTGGGGTTGATCTGCCCCTCGGGATGGATCGCACCGACCGGGCATTCGTTGGCGCAGGTCTGGCAAGGCGATCCGCAGGTCGAATAGCGCTTCAGCCAGTCGAACATCCGCATACGGGCCGGGATCGCCAGTGCAGCACCCAGGGGACAGAGATACCTGCAATAGAACCGTTCGACGAACAGCCCCACAAGAAGCAGCACAAGCGCAAAGACTACAAAGGGCCAGTCGCGCACGAATTTCAGGATGATGGCGGTCTTGAAGGGTTCGACCTCGGCCAGTTTCTCGGCAAAGGGGATCGAGGCCAGCGAGACACCGAACAGCCCCAGGAAGATCATGTACTTCAGTGCCCACAGCCGTTCGTGAAGGCCCCAGGGCAAGTCGACCTGCGGGATCTTGAACAGGCGACCGATGCGGTTTGTCAGTTCCTGCAAAGCGCCGAACGGGCACAGCCATCCGCAATAGGCGCCACGGCCCCAGAACAAAAGCGAAGCGGCGACGGCGAACCACTGGATGAAGACCAGGGGATCCAGAAGGAACGCATCCCAGGTGAACCCCGAACGCAGCGCGCCCGCCAGGGCCATCAGGTTCACGACCGAAAGCTGTGCATTCATCACCCAGCCCAGCCAGATCAGCGTGAAGGTCAAAAAGCCCATGCGAAACCAGAAGAACACCTTGGCATTTCGTGTGGCCTGGAACTGGAAGAAAAAGACCAGCGTCAGAACGCCAAGCATGACACCCAGCACCACGATCTCGATCTGTTTGCCGCGCCAGATACGCTGCCAAAGCGCTGCTTTTGCTTCAGCCTCGGACTGGGTCACTTCATGCGCGACCGGTTGAGTTACGGGAGCCAGGAAATATTGATCGGGGACCTGATAGCCCAGATCGAAGGTCAGAAAGGACTTTTCGACGGCCCCGATGGCCCGTTGCGCCAAAAGCTGAATGCGAAAAGGCTCGGACACATTGAACCCGATGTCAGCGGGGATTTTGAACAGATCAAGTTCGGTGAAACTGGGGGCATCCGGAGTGCCAAGGTTCAGAACGCGCGTGTGCTGCTTGTCGAAGAAACGCGCGGACACATCCCCTTGAATCAGTTGGAAGCGGTCGAAAATGCCGCCCCGGACATAGCCCGACCCTTTGAAGGAATACTTGCCGCGTCCCAAAAGGACAATCGCGTGCTCGCCGGGTTCCAGCCAGTTGGTAAGGTTGGCGTATTCGCGTTCGCCCAGAGTGCTGCGGCCAATAGCAGGCACACTGACAAGGGCGGCGTGCAGGTCGATAAAGGTATCGTCGGGATCGCCTTTTTCGGGGCGCTCGATGGCGCGCTGATCGCCTGTGGCCGCAAAGGCCGCGTTGATCTGGCCAATGTCCAGTGTCAGCCGCCGGATCGAACCGTCACCTGACAATGTTGTCCAGTCGCGAACATCCGTGATTGAGGGATCAAGTTCGCGCGGCGGGGCCGAGGCCGCAGCAGGTGCAAGGCCGCCTAGACCAAGTCCACGGGCCACTCTGAGGCCGGCGCGGATAATTGAATCGTCAATAACCATGACGGTCACGGTTGCACCCGAGATGATATCAAGGTCATGGGCCGAGCCACCGGCGGCCGCTTCGGCCTTCAAGTCGATGCCGGCATAACTTTCGGTCAGCGCGCGCATCTTGGAATCGGGGATGCCGATCAGGACGATCGGTTCGGAATGTTCGACAAGACTTGCCCCGGTCAGCACCCCGTCCATGTTGACGGCTGCAACCACGTGGATCGGCTTGCCCGAATACCCGGTGGTGCCGACAAAATCCGAGGTGAGATAGGCCCAGGCGACGGTTTCGCCAGCCTTCAGCACCGGTGCGACGGGCAAGTCGTCGCGGATTGCCCCAAATCCGTCAGCGCCGTCGACAAGCACCGCGGGGTCAAGGTCAGAAAGGAACCTTGGAAGATCGGCGGCGCTAAGGATTCCGGCCTGCAAGACAAGCGTCGCAAGCAGAATTGACAGAAGTCGAAAAGATCCGAGGATGGCCACCATGGGCAGGGTTTGACACATGGCCAATCCCGGTTCTTTGACCAAGATCAAGCCTTATTTATATGCCAATCCATGAATGCGTTCAACGTGTTGCCCGGCAACCCGCAATGCGAGCCCAGCCCCTAACTTTCCTCGTGAATGCCGTCGGCGCAAAATGTACCGCCCTGGAAAACGGCGGTTGGGTGATCCGCCCTTGGCGGGTCCATCGCGGCATCAAGCTTCGCGCGAAAGACCTCGCTGTTGTCTTCCGGTGTCCAGCCAAGATAGGCGACCTCGCGGTTATCCCACCAACTGGCGGCATTGGCCGAGGCACCATAGATGATCGGGCAACCAAGGCGCGGCACCATGAAAATGCGCTCGATCAACCGGACAAAGTCATCATAGCTCATCCAGGTCGACAGCATTCGGTGGTTTATCGGTTCTGGAAAGCAGGAACCAATGCGGATGCAGGCGGTTTCGATCCCGAACTTGTCGTAATACATTGACGCGATCGCCTCGCCAAACACCTTGGACACCCCGTAATAGCTGTCGGGCCGGGTGCGCGAATTGGCGTCCAGCAGTTCGGTCTGCTGGTGAAATCCGATGGCGTGGTTGGAACTGGCATAGATAATCCTTGGCTTGCCGGTCTTGCGCGCCGCTTCATAAAGATTGACGACGCCATCAATATTGGCCGCTCGCACCACATCCCACGTGCCTTCGATGGATTTGCCACCCAGATGCAGCACCCCGTCACACCCATCGACCAGGTCCAGAACGCCCGCCTTGTCGCCAAGATCGCACTGCACGACCTCTTCGTTCCGACCCGCATCGCCAAGAGCGGCGATGTCAGACACTCTGATGGTTTCAGCCACATGGCCCAGCTGGTGACGAAGAACCTTGCCCAGTCCCCCTGCGGCGCCGGTGATCAGCAATCGGTTCAGCATGCTCTTGTCCTTGTCATCTTCTATATTGCATCCGCTCAGATACACCGCCCGCCGTCGACTTCCATGCAGACGCCCGTGACCATGCTCGCTTCGTCAGAACACAGATAGCAGGCGGCGTTGCCCATGTCCTCGGGGGTGGAAAAGCGCCCCAGTGGGATGGTCGACAGAAACTTCGCGCGCACGTCCGGCGTGTCTTCGCCCATAAAGCTTTTCAGCAAAGGGGTTTCGCCCGCCACCGGATTGATGGCGTTGACCCGGATGCCCAAGGGCGCAAGTTCGACCGCCATGGATTTCGTCGCCGTGATCATCCAGCCCTTCGATGCGTTGTACCAACTAAGGTTCGGGCGCGGACTGACCCCGGCGGTCGAGGCAACGTTCAGGACGGTGCCGGACCCGTGCGCCTTGAAATGCGGCACCACGTGTTTTGCCGTCAGATAGACCGACTTGCAGTTCACGGCGAACACCCTGTCAAAGTCGTCTTCGCCTATATCCTCGACCGGGGCGGGCAGGTGGGTGGTGCCTGCGTTGTTGATCAGGATGTCGATCTGGCCAAAGGCGTCGCGCGTGGTCGCGACCATGGCGGCAACGTCGGCGTCTTGCGAAACATCTGCCTTGCAGGCTTGGGCACCAAGATCGTTTGCAACGGCGCTTGCGGCCTCACTGTTCAGATCGGCGATCATGACGCGCGCGCCTTCGGCCACGAACTTGGCGGCGATACCTGCGCCAAAGCCCGAACCGCCACCGGTGATGATAGCCGATTTTCCCTCTAACCGCATGATTTTCCCCTCTTATCCATGAAGTGCCGCCACGGTTTTCAGAACCGAGAACCCATAAAGCGCTTCGAACCCTTTCTCACGACCATGTCCGGAAAGCCCACGCCCGCCAAACGGCAGTTCGACACCGCCACCAGCACCGTAGTTATTCAGAAAAACTTGCCCGGCACGCAGTTTCCGGGCCATCCGCATCTGCCGCCCCCCGTCGCGGGTCCAGCACGATGCGACAAGGCCATAATCGGTGCCATTCGCAATCTCGACCGCGTGGTCTTCGTCGTCGAAGGGAATGACAACCTGTACCGGGCCAAAAATCTCGTCCTGTGCCAGCTTGTGGCCCGAAGACACGCCCGCGAAAAGGTGGGGGGCCACATAGGCACCGCCAGCAGGGGCACTGTCTATGATTTGACCCTTCGCAGCGGTTTCCAGACCTTCGGCCTGTTTCAGAAACCCCTCGACGATGGACTTTTGTGCCTGTGACACCAACGGTCCCACGTCAAGATCATCCAGGGCGGGTCCGGTTCTGAGCGCGGCATAGCGCCCGGCCATGGCCGCGACCACGTCGTCATAGCGATCCTTTTGCACCAGAATGCGCGACGAAGCCGAACAGGTCTGACCCGCGTTCTGGATCCCGGCATTCACAAGAAACGGCAGAGCCGCTTCAAGGTCGGCATCCCCGAACACCACCTGTGGCGACTTGCCGCCAAGTTCCAGCGTTACCGGCACGATGTTGTCCGCCGCCGCCCGTTGGATCAGTTTGCCGACGGGGACCGACCCGGTGAACGAAATGTGATCGACACCCGCATGAGCCGACAGTGCCGCGCCGGCTTCCTCACCAAGACCCGGAACCACGTTAAGCGCGCCAGATGGCAACCCGGCGCGATTGGCCAGTTCGGCAAAGGCGAGAGCGGTCAAACAAGCCTCCTCGGCGGGCTTCAGAACGGCGGCATTGCCCATGGCAAGAGCGGCACCGACGGACCGGCCAATGATCTGCATCGGGTAATTCCATGGCACGATATGGCCGGTGACACCGTGGGGTTCGCGCAGGGTATAAACCGTATAGCCGTCGAGGTACGGGATCGTATCGCCCATAACCTTGTCGGCGGCACCGCCGTAAAACTCCATGTATCGCGCAAGGGCAAGCGCATCGGCCTTAGCCTGCGTCAGTGGCTTGCCCACGTCCAGCGCCTCCAACCGGGCCAGTTCGTCGGCGTGTTCCAGCACAAGTTGACCGATCTTTGCCAGTACGCGGCCGCGTTCAGCGGCGGTGAATTTGCCCCAGTCGCCAGCCAGCGCAGTTCGCGCTGCTTCGACAGCGGCGTCAATGTCGGCACCTTGCCCGCGCGCGATGTCGCAAAGCGCATCGCCGTTCGAAGGGTTGATCAGCGTAAGGCGGTCGCCCACGGCGGGCGGCACCCAGGCCCCGGCAATGAAACACCGGTCGGTGTGGCTTAGAAGCGGCGTGAAATCCATGGCTCCCCTCCTGTCTCACACATGGGGCAAACGGGGGGCCGCGTCCAGCAGGCGGCGGGTATAAGGCTGGGTCGGGGCGTCGAACAGCGTTTCAGTGTCGCCCCGTTCGATGATACGCCCGTTCTGCATGACAAGAATGCGGTCCGCGATCGTGCGCACAACGGTCAGATCGTGGGTGATGAACAGATAGGTCAACCCGTGATCGACCGAGAGATCAACCAGCAGATCCAGGATCTGCGCGCGGATCGACACATCAAGTGCCGAAACCGCCTCGTCCAGAATGATCAGTTCGGGCTTGATGATCAGGGCACGCGCAATGGCGATGCGCTGGCGCTGCCCGCCGGAAAATTCGTGAATGTACTTGTACTTGTCCGAAGGCGTTAAACCGACTGAAACCAAAGCATCGTCAATCTCGGCCTCGGTTGCCGAACGACCCAGACGATAGAACGGCTCGCCCACAAGGCGTGCGACCCGGTGGCGGGGATTGAAGCTGCCGAAGGGATCCTGAAAGACCACTTGCATCTTTTGACGCACCTCGGCGTCGCTGTGAATATCCCGGCCGTCCAGTGTGATCCGTCCACCCTGGATTGGATCCAATCCAAGGATGGCGCGGGTCAGGGTGGACTTGCCGCACCCGCTTTCCCCCACCAGCCCCAGGCATTCGCCGCGCCGGATGTCAAAGCTGACGGCATCGACGGCGCGGAAATGGCCAGGGGGACCCAAAAGCGACGTTCGCGGCAAGGCATAGTCGCGGATAACACCCTCGACGCTCAGCAAGGGGGCCTCGATCCGCGTCGCGGTGCGGTCGGGCTGATGGCCCGAAGCTTCGAACAGCGCCTTGGTATAGGGGTGCTGCATGGATTTGTGCAGCGTCGCGGCCTCGCCGGTTTCCACCACCTCGCCGTCTTTCATGATGACGATGTGATCGGCCAGATCGGTCACCACGGCCAGATCGTGCGAAATCAGCATCAATCCCATGTCATCTTCGTCGACCAAGCGTTTCAAAAGGCGCAGGATTTCGGCCTGGGTGGTGACATCAAGCGCCGTCGTCGGCTCGTCCGCAATCAACAGCTTGGGCTGCAACGCAATGGCCATGGCGATGACCACTCGCTGTCGCTGCCCGCCCGACAATTCGTGCGGATAACGCCCAAGCGGGAACCTGTCGTTTGGCAATTCGCACCGCTCCAGCGTCTCGGCTGCGCGCGCCATGGCCTCGGCCTTGGAAACGTCCTGGTGGATCAAAATGGTCTCGGCGACCTGTGCCCCTATGGTCTGCACAGGATTGAGGGCTGTCATCGGTTCCTGGAATACCATCCCAAGATCAGACCCGCGCATCCGGCATAGCTCGGACTCGCGCGCGGCCAGCACATCAAGGCCCGAAAGCCTGATTTCTCCGGACGTTTCCGCGCCCCGCGGCAAAAGCTGCATCACCGAGAACGCTGTCAGCGACTTGCCGGAACCGCTTTCACCAATGACCCCGCAAATCTCTCCCGGCGCGATGTCAAAGAACACATCCTTCAGGATTTCCGTGCCGTGGATCGACAGGCAAAGCCCCTTGATCGACAAAAGGCTCATCGCCCCGTCCTCCGGATCCGGGGGTCAAGGATGTCGCGCAAGCCGTCGCCGGCCAGGTTCAGACCAAGCACCGTCAAAAGGATCGCAAAGCCCGGGAAAAGCGCCATATGCGGGGCGAGCGAGATCAGGGTCTGGCTGTCGGCCAGCATTCGACCCCAGCTTGGTGTCGGGGGTTGCACGCCAAGGCCGACATAGGACAGTGCCGCCTCGGCCAGAATGCCCAGTGAAAACTGGATGGTACCCTGTACGATCAACAGGTTGGTGACATTGGGCAGGATGTGTTCGATGGAAATCCGCGCCGGCCCCTTGCCCGACACACGGGCGGAAAGAATGAAATCACGGGTCCAGATCGACAAGGCCGCGCCGCGTGTCAGCCGGGCAAAGACGGGGATGTTGAAGATCCCGATGGCGATGATCGCGTTCAGCGCCGAGGGGCCGAATACCGCCGTGATCATGATGGCGATCAGCAAGGACGGGAAGGCAAAGACCAGATCGTTGCCGCGCATGATCACTTCGTCCATCAAGCTGCCCCGATGAACCGCCGCGGCAAGACCCAGGGGCACGCCGACCCCCATGCCGATTCCGACAGCAACGATGGCAACGGCGATCGAGGTCTGGGCCCCGACCATGATCATCGACAGGATATCGCGGCCGAAGTGATCGGTTCCGAACCAGTGACTTGCCGAAGGCGTTTGCAGCTTGCCCGGGATATCCAGCTGGGTGACGTCGTATGGCGTCCAGAGAAACGACACCAACGCAGCCGCCGCAAAGACCAGCGTCAGGGACAACCCCAGAACAAGGTTACGCGACCTGAGCGCGGCGTGAAGAAACCCGGCCTCGGTCATGCGCGGCCCCGCAGGCGGGGATCGACCCAGGCATAGGCAAGATCGACCAGGAAATTCACCACGATGACGGCAAAGACCAACAGCATGACGACGCTTTCCACCACGATCAGATCGCGCTGCGAAATCGCCTGAAAGACCAACCTGCCAAGACCCGGCAGGAAAAACACGTTTTCGATGATGATCGCGCCCGCCAACAGGAACGAAAACTGCAGACCAATGATCGTCAAAACCGGGATCAGCGCGTTGCGAAGCGCGTGCCGCCATAGGGTTTGCCGCGTGGTCAGGCCCTTGGCGCGGGCAGAACGGATGTAATCCTCTGAAAGGGTATCCAGAAGCGACGAGCGCATGACCCGCGCCAGGATCGAGGCCTGCGGAAGGGCAAGCGCCACGGCGGGAAGGGTGAGGGCCTTCATCGCGACCAGGAAACCGGCGTCCCAGCCGGGGAAGCCACCGGCCGAGAACCAACGCAAGTTGATCGCAAAGACCAGCACCATCAACAGGGCGAACCAGAAATTCGGGATGGCGACACCCAACTGTGTCGCGCCCATGACCGTGACGTCGGTGAAAGAGCCCCGCCGGGTGGCGGCCAGAACGCCCACGGGAAAGGCGATCAGCACTGTCAGCGACAGCGCGAAAAGCGCAAGCGGAATTGATATCACAAGCCGCTCGGAAACGATCTCGGACACCGGCGAACGATAGGTATAGGACGTGCCAAGATCGCCGGTGACAAGCCCGCCAACCCAGGAAAAGTAACGCTCGACCAAGGGCTTGTTCAGCCCCAGTTCATTGCGCAAAGCCTCGACCGTGTCGGGCTGCGCATTGATTCCCAGCATGAACGACGCCGGATCCCCCGGCACGACTTCGATGCAGGCGAAGATGACAAGGCTCGCCACGATCAAAGAGACCGCGAGCGAGCCCAATCTTTTGACGGCATATCTAAGCATCTGTGCCGTCTTGCTCCGATTTTACTCCGACCAGCTGACGCCCGTGAGGTCGACCGCCTGCGTCGGTGCGTTTTCCCAGATGCCGTTCAGCTTGGCATCGACAACCGACGTCAGGGCAAGCTGAAACAGGAAGCCGTTCACATAATCCTCGGAAATGATCGTCTGCGCCTTCTTCAACAAATCTGAGCGCGTGGCGGGATCGTTTTCAACGCTCAAGTCGTTGATAAGTGTCTGAAAATCGGCATTGTCATACTGGAAGTAATATTCGGGTCGCGCATAGATACCGATGTCCATCGGTTCGGTATGGCTGACGATGGTCAGCCCATAATCATAACCCCGGAACGCCTGTTCCAGCCATTGCGCCCACTCCAGGTTGCTGATCTCGGTCTCGATTCCGATCTCGCGCAGTTGTGCTGCGATGATCTCGCCGCCGCGACGGGCATAAGACGGGGGCGGGAGTTTCAGCGTTGTTGAAAATCCATCCGGATACCCCGCTTCGGCCAGCAGCGCCTTGGCGGCTGCCGGGTCGAAGGGCGCGTTGGCCGTCAGGTCGACATAGTCTGGGTTGTGCGGCGCAAAGTGCGTTCCGATGGGGGTGCCATAGCCGAACATGGCCCCGTCAATGATCGCTTGGCGGTCGATGGCCATGGATACGGCCTTCCTGACCTTCACATCGTCGAAGGGTTCCATTTTGTTGTTGATCGCCAGGATCGTCTCGCCCTCGGTATTTCCGGCCAACACATTGAATCGCGGATCAGCCTCGAACTGGGCCAGGTTTTCCGGGGCCGGATAGCCATAGAATGCGTCGATGTCGCCCGCCATCATGGCTCCGAAAGCCGCCGTGGGTTCCGAGATGAACTTGAAAGTCGCTTCTTCCAGGGCGGGGGCATCGCCCCAATAGTTCGGATTGCGGCTGATGGTGATCGAGTCACCCTGCTTCCAATCGGCGAAGGTGAATGCGCCGGTGCCGATTGGATTGGTCTTGATATTCTCGATGCTCTCAGGCGCGACGATCACGGCATCGCCCCAAGCCATGTTGAACAAGAAGTTGCCCTGAGGTGCCGAGAGCATGACCTTGACGGTTGTGTCGTCCGCCGCCTCGACGCCGGAAATCCCAGCAAACAGCGCCTTTTGCGCATTGGTCGACTCTTCTGCCCGCGCGCGATCCAGAGAAAACACCACATCGCCCGCGTCCAGATCGGTGCCGTCGTGGAACTTCACACCCGAGCGCAGCTTGAAGGTATAGGTCGTACCGTCCTCGGAAATCTCCCAACTTTCGGCCAACCCGGGATTGACCGACCCGTCCGGGCCAAACCGCGTCAGCCCTTCGAAAACGTTGGAGTAAACCACCTGGTCGATGGCTCCGGCGGCCGCCGATGTGGGATCAAGGTGCGGCGGCTCAAGCTGCAGGCCAATGGTGACATCGGTCTTTGCGGCCCAGGCTCCGCCTGCAATCAGCGCAAGTGCTGTGGTCAGCGTCAGGGTGCGTTTCATCTGTGGTCTCCCGTGTTGATCTGAATGCGAGCCCTCTGGGCTCGGGTTTTTTTGTTTATTCGCCAATATCATGCCGGGCAGAGCAAATCCACGAGGCAAAGCGCCATCACCTTGGCCGAGGCGATCATGTCGTCGACGTCGATATACTCGTCCGGCTTGTGCGCCAGTTCCAAAAGCCCCGGGCCATAGGCAATGCAATTCTTCAACCTGCCGATCCGGTCGATGTGTTTCTGGTCATAGGTCCCGGGCGACACCACGTAATCGGGTGCGCCACCCGTCACCGTTTCAATCGCCTTGGCCACGCTGGTAACCACGGGGGCATCCTTATCCGTCATGGTGGGCGAAACGCTCCAAAGTTCGCGCAAGTCATAACGGAAGTTGGGCCGAGTCTCGGCAAGCCCGTCAAGCAGGTCCTTCACCTCGGCTTCGACCTCGGCCTGGGGTTCTTCGATCAGATAGCGGCGGTCGATGATCATCCGCGCGCTATCGGGCACACAGGCCGAAGGGAAGCCGGTGAAATCGCTGTCGGGTTCTGAAAGCCCGCCGTGCAAGCTGTTGATATTCATCGTCGATTGGCGCGCGCCTTCGGGCACCACAGGCATTTCGGTGCGCTTGGTGGCCAGATGGGGGTAAAGCTTGTCTTCGAACTCGCGCAGGACCGCCCCCATGTGGCGTACCGCGCAGTCGCCAAGAAACGGCATCGAACCATGGGCAATTTCGCCGTGGGTCTCGATCTCGGCCCACCAGACACCGCGATGGCCAAGGCAGATGCGGTCCTTCTGCAAGGGTTCGGGAATGATCACATGATCGACGTGGGCATAATGGCCCTCCTCGGCCAGAAAGGCGACGCCGCCATAACCGCCGGTTTCCTCGTCTGCAGTGCCCGAGATCTCGATTGAACCCGCATACTCGGGGCAGGCTTGGATAAAGGCCTCGGCGGCGATGATCGAGGCGGCAAGCCCGCCTTTCATGTCACAAGCCCCACGACCATAGATCCTGCCGCCGATCAGCTCCGCCCCAAACGGGTCACGGGTCCAGCCCTTGCCAACCTCGACGACGTCGATATGCGAATTGAAGTGAACGCATTGGCCCGCCTGAACGCCCTCGCGGCGCGCAACGACATTCCAGCGCGGATAACGATCGCTGTCGCCGGGGGTCCCTTCGCCGCGGATCAACTGGGTTTCGAACCCGGATGCGGCCAGACGCCGGGCCAGAAAGTCGCAGATCTCAAGGTAATTGTCGCCGGGCGGGTTCAGCGTCGGGATGCGGACGAGATCCTGCGTAAGCTCGATCAGGTCGCCGCGTTTGTCTTCGATCCGGGCTGAAAGCCGGTCGGCCAGTGTTTGATCCGCTGCCATGGTCAAAGCGTATTTTGCGGCATCTGGGGTGGCAAGATGGAAACGGGCGGCTTTGCCGGCTCCGGGTGCCAATTCTCAGGGGTCCAGCCTGACCTTTTGCCCGGTTTCGGCGGCAGTTCGGATCGCTTCGATGGCGCGCAGGCTTTTCAACCCCTCGGCGCCATCCACCAAGGGCGGCACTCCCCCGCAGACCTTCAAGAAATGGCGGCATTGTTCTTCCAACGCGTCACGGTCTTCGGCTGGGACGCGGGACTGTTCGATCGGGTTCCACCAACTGCGCGCCTCCGGGTGCTTCCAGACCACCATGTCGGGCAGAGAAAGCGAAGCGCGGGTTCCGCCGATTTGATAGGCGCTCGTGGCGACATTAGGGTAGGCGGGGTTCTCACCGGCGGTGAATTCCCAACTCCAGGGGGCGACCACCGTGTCAGACACGGAAAACGTCCCAAGGGCGCCGGATTCGAACTCCAGAAGAATGGCGGCGGTATCTTCAACGTCGAAACCGCGCGTCTTGCCGGATTGCATGGCTTGAACGGCGAGAATGTCGCCGCAGAGATGGCGAAGCAGGTCAATGTCGTGGATCAGGTTGATGAACACCGGACCCGCACCCTTTTGCCGCCGCCAGGCCTGGGAATAGTAATCGTCTGGCTTATAAAGCCAGAACTGACCGTTGATGGCGACGATATCGCCCAATTGACCGGCCGCAATGATCGAGCGCGCCGCGGCGATCAGCGGATTGTGTCGCCTGTGGTGCCCGACAAGAATCGGCACGGATTTTTCGGCGGCAAAGGCAACCAGACCAGCGGCACTATCCGAATTGTCCGCAATGGGTTTTTCGATCAGCACCGGAAGATTTCTTTCGATGCAGGCCCGGGCATGCGCAACGTGAAGCTGATTTGGTGTCGCGACAATGACCCCGTCAAGCGACGTGCCATCAAGGCAGTCCTCCAACGTCGCGAAATGCCGCGTCCCAAGGGCAGACGCCAGATCAGCCGTCACGGGTGCGGGGTCAACAAGGGCGGCAAGACTGGCGTGTCGGGCGATCAGTTCGGCATGACGGCGGCCCACAAGACCGGCACCAACCACCGCGATTGAAAGGTCTGTCATGCTATCCGAAGTGATCCTTGAACAAGTCGATGCACTGGCGGAAACCTGCCTCGAAGTCGCCATTGCCCGGGTGATAGACGGATTCGAAACTGATAACCCCGTCATAGCCATCGGTCCGAAGCGCGTCCGCGAGGGGCGCGAATTGATCGGCCAACTGCCCGTGGCCCATCCGTCGTACCTCAAGCGTGGCGCGTGGCGTGTCGACCTGGACATCCTTGATGTGGATATGGCCCAGATAACCGTCTTTCACCTCGTCATACCCATCGGGGAACATGCGTTCGTGGCACCAGCAGTTGTTGGCCGGGTCCCAAAGCACCTTCAACACATCCTTCGCATCAAGATCGTCGATCAGCTTTCGCGCGGTATAGTTCGAATTGACCATCGTGCCGTTACCGGTTTCCACCACAAGCGTGACACCTTCGGCGCGCGCCAGATCGACCGCAGGGGCGATCAGGGGCAGGGTCTTGTCCCAGGCCCCGCGGGCGACATTCCATTTCTCGGCCCCGCCATGGCCCCAGAGGATCTGCTCTTTCTTGTTGGTCATGATCCTGACCAAAGGAGACCCGACCACATGCGCCATGTCGATCACCCGTTTCAAGGCATCCATGTGTTTGGCATGATCCGCGTCGCCCGGAGTATTCGCCGTCGTCAGCCCGGCAAAAACGTGGCGCGACAGGCACGAAACCGGCTTGCCCCGGTCACGCAAAAGCTTGTCGATCTCGGCGATTTCATCCGCCGAATGATCGCCCACCTCCGTGTCACCCACGAATTGCAGTTCGGCATACTCCAGCCCGAATTCATCCATGACATTCACGGTATGAGCAAGATCGCGGCTGATGCCGTCGCAGATAACTCCCAGTTTCATTTCGCACCTTCCCGGTGCAGTTCGGCACCGACGATGTCTTCGATCACACGGGTACAGACCCAATTATCGCCGTTTGGATATTTCGTCTTTCCGGCGTGAAAGATTTGCATCGCTGCCGCGGCCGTGTGCAGGGGAACACCAAGATCCTCGCCCAAACCCATCGAAATCGTCAGGTCCTTGTGCATCGTGTTGATGTGGCTTCCCGTGCCCTCGAACTGCCTGTCGATGATCCTTTCCAGCGCGTTGTTGACGATCCCGCATCCAGCGGAAGACGTCGAAAAGACGTCCAAAATCACCTGCCCGGACACCCCGGCCTTGGCGGCAAGCGCTGCGGCCTCGAATGTGGCGGCGAATTGCGCCCCGATCAGCGATTGCAGGCAAGCCTTCACGGTTTGGCCGTCGCCGGGCCTGGTGCCGACGCGGTGGATATTGGCTGAAACGGCTTCCATCACCGGGGCAAACCTGTCCAGCACGTCGGTAGGTGCTGCCGCCATCATCGTCAGCGTGCCGCCCTGGGCGCCGGGATATCCGCCCGAGACAGGCGTGTCGATCAGGTGCAACCCCGAGCCTTCAAGCGCCTTTCCGATCTCGCGCGCTTCGCGGGGTTTGATCGTGGCCGACAGGATCACCGCGCCACCCTTGGCCATGGTTGACACCAGGCCATCGCCGAGAACAACCGATTTCACCTGGTCACCGTTCATCACCATGACGAAAACCGCATCCGATGCGGCACCAACCTCGGCGGGCGAAGCGGCGGGATTGCCGCCCATCTCACGAAACGCCGCCAAGCGGTCCTCGCTCAGATCAAAGCCGCTGACCTCGATCCCGTTTTTCATCAGGTTCCGGGCAATACCCGACCCCATGTCACCCAATCCGATCACACCTGCTTTCATGTGACTGTCTCCCATTCTGGCCCGAACCGCGTCGGGCATCATCAATCTGCGCTTTCGCGCCCGACAAAGAGGGATTTCGCACGCCACATCCAGCGCTGGGCGGGTCCGGGAGACACCCTCTGCCCATTTGCTCGCACCCGGATCAAAGCGCCAGCGGCGACCATGTGCAAGCCCTTCGAAGTGTATCAGGGGGTATTGAAGGTTTCCCGGACCTGCTGCCAGGCATCGTCAAGATGGTCGCGCAGCGCTTTTTCGGCCAGATCGGGGTCGCGCAGCAGGATCGCGTCGAAAATGGCCGCATGGGCTTCGTAATTCAGGCGGTTCCGGTCAGGAAATCGCGGCATTTTCATCCAGTGCTTGCTTAACCAGTTCACATAGGCCTTGTGGATCGACGGCAAAACCGGGTTCGCCGGCACCTCGTAGAATACGCTGTGAAAGGCGACATCGGTCGCAAAAAACGCTGCGGAATCGTTAATCGCCCGCTCATTATCCGCCAGGGCCTGTTGCAGCCTCGAAATCTGGTTCTTGTCCGCAAAAAGGGCGGCTTCGCGCACCAAAGCCGCTTCCATCATGATGCGCAGGTCGAACAGGTTGCGAACCCCCGAAGGTTCGTTCAGCAATCGGTTTACAACCGACCCCGCAGCCTGAAGTGCCGCGTCATAGCCGGGTTTGCGCACGACGGGGCGAAACCGCGGGCGGGCTTCGACAAGGCCCTTGTTGGACAGCGCCAGAACCGCTTCGCGGACGACCGTCCGGCTGACCCCATAGGTCTGGACGATCTCGCGCTCGGGCGGCAAGGCCTCGCCGTCCTTCAGAACGCCATCAGCGATCTGGCGCTCGAATGTAGCGATCAGACTGTCGGCGGCGCGACTCGTTTCGCTTGGAGGTGCTGTCATGTGCTGAATACTTTGGTTTTGTATGACGAAAATCAATGGCAAATGGCCTTGATATTCGTACGTTTTTCAAAATCCCTCGACTCTCGCGCAGTTTTTGTCATACCAAACCTGCGTCCGCCGCGCGATTTGGGCGGCATTCGATTGGCAAAGGGGGGCAGCTATGGCGGCAATCACCGACATCAAGGTTCAGCGGTTCGCCGTACCGTTGTCCGAGGTCCTGAGCGATGCCAAGCACGGCGATCACACCCACTTCGAACTGATCACCACCACAATCCGCACCGCCGAAGGCGAAGGCACCGGCTATACCTACACGGGCGGTCGGGGCGGCCGGGCGGTCGAAGCCATGATCCGGCACGATCTGGCGCCCTTTCTGACCGGCAAGGATGCGACGGACGTCGAAGCGCTTTACGAAGCGATGCAGTGGCACGTGCACTACGTGGCCCGCGGCGGCATCGCATCCTTTGCAATCTCCGCCGTCGATATCGCCCTGTGGGATTTGCGGTGCAAGGCGGCGGGACAACCCTTGTGGAAATTGGCTGGCGGAGCGTCGGATCGGTGTCGCGCCTATTGCGGCGGCATTGATCTGAACTTCCCCCTCGACAAGCTTTTGCGCCAGACCGAGGGTTTTGTTGATGCCGGGTTCAACGCCGTAAAAATCAAGGTCGGGCAGCCGGACCTGAAAGACGACCTTGCCCGGGCCCGGGCCGTAAGGGAATTGCTGGGACCCGACCGGGCCTTCATGGTCGATGCGAACTATGCGCTTGACGTCGATCAGGCCATCGTGGCGGCAAAGGGGTTTGGCGAATTTGATGTGCTCTGGTTCGAAGAACCGACGATCCCGGACGATTACCTCGGCTATGGCAGGATTGCCGAGGCGACAGGGGTGCCACTGGCCATGGGTGAAAACCTTCATACGATCCACGAATTTGAGTATGCCTTCCGCGATGCGCGCCTCAGCTATATCCAACCCGACGCCTCAAATTGCGGCGGCATCACCGGCTGGCTTCAGGTGGCCGAACTTAGCCAACTGCACGGCATTCCGGTCTGCAGTCACGGCATGCAGGAACTTCACGTCAGTCTGGTGTCGGCGCGGCCTAATGCCGGATGGCTTGAGGTTCACAGCTTTCCGATAGATCAATACACAACGCGGCCCCTCGTCGTCGAAGACCACCTGGCAGTTGCCCCGGAAGAACCGGGGATCGGTGTCACCTTCGATTGGGACAAACTCGGGGCAGTGCATAACTCGACGGCGTGACGCGCGTCATCAGAAAGGAACAAATCATGGGCAAAAAGATCACTGCAGCCTTCTATCGAGGCGACAAGTCATTCACCGTCGAACAGATCGAAGCCGCCCAGCCGGTGGCAGGCGAAGTCGCCGTGCGCATCGCCTATTGCGGCATCTGCGGAACTGACATGCATGTCTATCACGGCAACATGGACGCCCGCGTCGGCTTCAACAGGGTGATCGGACACGAAATGTCGGGAACGGTCGCCGCCCTTGGCGACGGGGTCGAAGGCCTGTCGGTGGGTCAAAAGGTGGTGGTGCGCCCGCTTGATCATTGCGGCGAATGTCCGGCCTGCGCGGCAGGTCACCAGCACATCTGTCACAAACTGAAGTTTCTTGGCCTCGATACCGATGGCGCGATGCAGGAAATCTGGAACGTCCCGGCCCACACCTTGCATGTCCTCCCCGACGATCTGCGCATGGATCATGCGGCCCTGATCGAACCCGTTGCGGTGGCTTGCCATGACGTCCGCCTGTCCGGCCTTGAACCCGGCGAGGATGTGCTGGTGATCGGCGGCGGCCCGATTGGCATCCTTTGTGCCATGGTGGCGCGGGATGCGGGCGGCAAAGTTGTGCTGTCCGAGGTCAACAAGAACCGCCTCGCAATTGCCGAGAAGCTTGGATTCGATACTGTAAACCCGGCAGAGCAGGACCTTGCGGCAGAAATCAACGCCCGCACCGGCGACAAAGGCGCCGACGTGGTGTTCGAAGTATCGGGCAGCCAGCCCGGCGTCGATGCCATGACCGCCTGCGCCGCAACTCGCGCACGCATCGTCATGGTTGCGATCCACGCCAAAAAGCCTCAGATCGACCTGTTTCAGTTCTTCTGGCGCGAACTGAAGCTGTTTGGCGCGCGGGTCTACGAACCCGAAGACTATGAAAAGGCGATTGCCATCATCACCTCGGGCGGTGTCGACGCCGACACGGTAATCACCGATGTCAGCCCCCTGTCCGAAATCCAGGCTGCCTTCGAAGCGCTCGACAAAAGCCCTACAGCCCTGAAAAGCCTCATCAAGGTGGGAGAAGACGCATGAGCATCCTGTCCTCTTTCGACCTGACCGGCAAAACCGCCCTTGTCACCGGCTGCAAACGCGGGATCGGGCGCGGCATGGCCGAGGCTCTGGCCTCGGCAGGGGCCGACATCGTGGGAGTGAGCGCATCGCTAGAGCCCGAAGGGTCCGCCGTCGGCGATGCGATCAACGCGATGGGCCGCAAGTTCACCGCCTATCAGTGCGACTTCTCGGACCGCTCGGCCCTGACCGCCTTCACTCAGAAACTCGCCGCCGATGGCGTTGCACCCGACATCCTGGTGAACAACGCCGGTACCATCAAAAGAAAACCCGCGGCCGAGCACCCGGACGAGATGTGGGACGAGGTGATCGAGGTCAACCTATCGGCCCAATTCATCCTTGCGCGAGAAATCGGGCGCGGGATGGTGGAACGCGGGTCGGGCAAAATCATCTTCACCGCCTCGCTTCTGACCTTCCAAGGCGGCATCACGGTGCCGGGATACGCGGCCTCCAAGGGCGGTATCGGCCAGTTAACCAAGGCACTGGCGAACGAATGGGCCGGCAAGGGCGTGAATGTGAACGCCATCGCCCCGGGCTACATCGCCACCGACAACACCGAAGCCCTGCAAAACGACACGGCACGCTATAACGCGATACTTGAACGCATTCCTCAAGGCCGGTG
The DNA here is from genome assembly GCA_013002465.1 of Silicimonas sp. Taxonomy (GTDB): domain Bacteria; phylum Pseudomonadota; class Alphaproteobacteria; order Rhodobacterales; family Rhodobacteraceae; genus JABDJO01. The sequence continues at coordinate 28,603 of JABDJO010000120.1, forward strand.
GGGCACGCCCGAAGATTTCGCCGGTCCGGCGGTGTTTCTGTCGTCTGCCGCATCCGACTATGTGAACGGCGAAGTGCTGGTGGTCGACGGAGGCTGGATGGGGCGCTAACATTTAACTTGCTTGCACCGGGAACTGATTCTAACTTTGGTCAGACCAAAATCTCAAACAGGCTAGGAAATAGCCGAAACTTACCAACTAAGGGAGACTCTCGAATGAAACTATCCAAGGGACTTGTCCTTGCGGCTTCCGTTGCCGCACTGGCGATCGGGGCGACTGCTGCTTCGGCACAGACCAAACTGCGCATCCAGACTCACTTCAGTCAGGAAACCCTGTCGGGTCAGATGGCAGGGCGGTTCGTCGAAAATGTCGCGGCGATGTCGAATGGCGAAATTGAGATCGAAATGTTTTACGGCGGCACCGTCGTGAAATCGGCCGAGATCTGGGACGCCGCTGTGACCGGTGTTCTTGACTGCGACATGTCAGGCGCCTCGTATCAGTCGGGCAAAAACCCGGCTTTCCAATTCGCCAATGACCTGAACGGCGGCTATCAGGATCCCTACCAGATGTATTCCTGGCTGCTTCATGGTGATGGCTACAACACGTTGAACGAGCTCTATAACCCGTTTGAAATGGAGTTCGTCGGCTGGTGGATCCCGGGTCCGGAATCGCTGACCTCGACCCGCCCATTGGCTGGAACCGCTGATCTCAAGGATTGGAAATTCCGCTCACCTCCGGGCATCATTTCGATGATCTTCGCGAACCTTGGCGCCTCGCCAATCGTGATGGACTTCAACGAAATCTTCACCGCTCTGGAAACCGGCATCATCGACGGTGCGGACGCGGCGAACATCACCAACAACATCGGGCTTGGCCTCTACGACATCGGCAAACACACCAACTATCCTGGCTTCCACTCGATGCCTGCCGACCACCTGGCCTGCCGCAAGGACCTCTGGGATTCGATGCCTTCGCATCACCAGGCGATTCTGAAGAACGCCATGTTGGTTCTGGGCCTTGAGAACACGACCAAGAACGCCGTTTTGAACGCGCAAAACTCGGTCAAGGTTCAGGAAGAAATGGGTGTGACGCTTTACACCTGGTCGCCGGAAGAGATGAACAAGTACCGTAACGCCGTTCAGGCAGCATGGGTCGAGTTCGCAACAACGCCGGAATCCAAGTCGATGCTGGAAAGCCACCTTTCCTTCCTGCGTTCGATCGGCGCAATGAAGTAAGGCCGATTGTGCAAAAAAACTCAGCGGCGGCAGTGCCCGAAGGCCCTGCCGCCGCTTTTGCCAGTGACGCAAGAAAAACCTATGCGCCCTTTCTCCAAGTCCTCAAATGGTACGAGGGATTGGGAAGTGGCCAAGCCGCGGTCGACAATATCCGTGACAAGCAACTCTAGTGACCGCTTAGTGTTCATGTGCCGGTAACAAAGCATTCCAGGATCGACAGCGTGCTCAGCCCATGTCGATTTCAAGGAAAACTGACACAGGGGAGGGGACAGACGTGAGTGATGAATCCGGGAGCCTGGTGGAATGGATCGTTCCACTGTTTTTCGTGTTATGCGCAAGCTGGGTGGTCTGGCATATGCCGGCCTATATCCTGACCTTTGCGCCACACGACGATCAGTCTGTTTTTTCACGCGTAACCGCCCTACATGAAACCAAGGAACTGACCCCGAACCTTCCGGGTCTGTTTGGAGGCCGTGCCGATATCGTCGACTGGGCGACACTTGCCCTTCTGCCGGTCCTGCTGATTATTGGCATGCGCACCGTCAAAGTCGCCCCGATGGAATTCCAGCACTGGCGTCGCGTCGACCGTCTGGCCATCTTCATTGGTCGCGTCACCATGGTCCTGATCGTGCTGATGACCTGCGTCATGCTCTACGAAGTGTTTTTGCGCTACGCACTCGAAGCGCCGACACTTTGGGCCAACGAATTGACCCTTTGGCTCGGCGGGTTCGTGTTTCTGTGCTCGGGTTTCTACGCCATGCAGCAGCGCACACATATCCGGATTTTCCTGCTCTATGACGTGGTGCCCCGCTGGACACAGCGCCTTTTCGATGTCGTCTGGACGCTGCTGTTTTGCGCCTTCGTTTTCTGTCTTGTCTTCGGAAGCTACAAACAGGTCTTTGTGACAAAGTTCTACCGGTGGGAAATGTTCGGTACGGCCTTTGATCCTCCGATCCCCGCAACCATCCAGCCCGCGATCCTGATTGTTATGGTGCTGATTGCGGTCCAGGCTGTGCTTAATCTGATCAGCGACTGGAATCTTG
>JABDJO010000128.1 GCA_013002465.1 Silicimonas sp.
TGGCGTGTCGATACCCGGGTCGGGGTCTGCGGGGGCACGGCGCGAAAGCTGTAAGACAAAACGCCATCAACCGGATCGCCATCGCGATTGAGGCTGACCAGTTCCGGCGCGAACCAGCCCTGCTCGCCGGGAAGCCCGGTCACACGCACAATCGCGCCGCCCGGTGTCTTCTCGATGACTAGCGACGTGATCTCGGGCACCAGGGGGCGCCTTTCGTTTGCCGCGTCATCGTCGAGCGGGGCCAGAGTTTCGTCCTGACCGGATCCGAACCAGTTCAACGGATTGAACCGGCTTTCGTTGATCCTGCTGCAGCCCGTCAGTCCGACAACAAGAATCGTCGCTATGATCCAAAACCGTGGCGTCATCGTTGCCCCCTTCGTCCGTTGATACTGCTAGCTTAATCGGACGCGCAAGGAAAGCCGCTTGCTCTGGACCTTTTTGCAGCGACATCATACCTGAAGTGCCATGGCACAGAGCGCATTCGAAGATATCGCCGACACGTTCGAGTTTCTCGAAGACTGGGAAGACCGGTACCGGCATGTGATCGACCTTGGCAAGGCCATGCCGCCGCTGGACGAAAATCAGAAACTGCCCGCAACCAAGGTCGAAGGCTGCGCCAGTCAGGTCTGGCTGGTGCCCGAGATCGAGGGCGAAGGTTCTTCGGCAGTATTTCGGTTCCAAGGGGAAAGCGACGCCATGATCGTGCGCGGTCTGATCGCCGTTCTGCACGCCCTTTACGACGGATTGACCATGGCCGAGGTTCTGGCCGTGGACGCCAGTGCCGAACTGGCGCGCCTTGAGTTGAACGATCATCTTTCGGCGCAGCGTTCCAACGGGCTGAAAGCCATGGTTCAGCGGATCCGGGACATCGCGCGCGCTGCGGCCAAGACCTAGGTCTATCGCCGAACCCTGCGGCGAACAGATCTGCGCCGGGGCATCACTATGGCAAGCCCCCCAGCAAGCCCCACAATGACAAGCCCGCGAACCGCCGCCAAAGCACCATCCACGGGTAGGGGGCCGGGGACGTCTCGGTAGCTGTTCGTCCAAGCCTGAAGCAGATCGGTGAAATAATAGTGAAATGGCGGCGTGTCCCGAGTTTCAACTGTTCCGTTGAAGGTGGCCCCCTTGGTGGCCGTGGCCAACGACAGACAGACAGTGGTCAGAACCAGAAAACGCAGCATTTGTTACAAATCCCAAAGAAACCTCTGGGCTTGCATTTTGCCGACTGACGTTACCGTTCGGTTAATGAATGCGCCGACAGCACTGGATTTCTGTGATCTTTGCCTGATGCATACCCGCCATGCAGGGGTTTGTCTTGGTTGGACTTTTCAACCTCCAAGGGCTAAGGATCCTCAACCGCGACGAAAGTTGACCCATGAGTGCCAGAGACCTGAAGATTCCCGGCGAGCGTCACCCCGAAAAAGCGCACCGCCCCGACAATGCCCAGCCGAAAAAACCGGCATGGATCCGCGTCAAGGCGCCAAGCGGCGACGGCTACAAGAAAACCCATAGCATCATGCGCGAGCACAAGCTGGCCACGGTCTGCGAAGAGGCCGGATGCCCGAACGTCGGTGAATGCTGGTCTCAGGGCCATGCCACCATGATGATCATGGGCGAGGTTTGCACGCGGGCCTGTACCTTCTGCAACATCGCGACCGGCAAACCGCCCGAGGCGCTGGATGTGTTTGAACCGGGTCGCGTCGCGGATGCAGTGAAAAAGCTGGGTCTGAACCATGTTGTCATCACCTCGGTCGATCGTGACGACGTCGAAGACGGCGGGGCCGAGCATTTTGCCCAAACCATCCGCGCCATTCGCCGTCAGTCACCGGGAACGACCATCGAGATTCTGACGCCCGACTTCATAAGATGTGCGCCCGAAGTGCTTGAGGTCGTCGTTGCGGCGAAACCGGACGTCTTCAATCACAACCTTGAAACCGTTCCCGGCCTTTACCCTGAAGTCCGCCCCGGCGCGCGGTATTTCCATTCCCTGCGCCTTTTGCAGAGGGTGAAGGAAATCGACCCTACGATGTTCACCAAATCCGGCATCATGGTGGGGCTTGGCGAGGATCGTCAGGGTGTCCACCAGGTGATGGAAGATATGCGCGCTGCCGACATCGATTTCCTGACCATCGGCCAATACCTGCAACCGACCCCGAAGCACCACGCGGTGGACCGCTTCGTGACGCCGGACGAATTCGCAGGCTATGAAAAAGCCGCTTACGGCAAAGGCTTCCTGATGGTCTCGGCCACGCCGCTTACGCGGTCGTCCTATCACGCGGGCGACGATTTTGCGAAACTGCGCGACGCACGGCTGCGGAAACTGGGTCAGGCCTGACGCCTTTCGTGCTAAACTCCCACCATTGATTTGGGAGATTTCGCATGGACCTGAAAATACTTTCCTGGAACGTCGAGCACTTCAGAGGCCCGCGCGCCAACTGGATTGGCCTGTCTGACAATCAGAAAGATGCCGAACAGGCCGCCCGCGTTGCCCGCGTGGTGCAGACGCTCAATGCCATCAACCCCGACATCTTCGCCATCCTCGAAGTCGAGGGCGACAACAGCCCCTATGAAGTGGCCGCCGCGATGCCCGGGTATTCATTTCTTTTGACCGAAGGCAAGCAATCGCAAGAGATCCTTGTGGGCTTTCGCTCGGGTTTGCGGCTGTTCTTCACCCAGAAGGGCGATTTCAAGGAAAACAATCTTTATCTGCGCCCCGCGCCGGTCATTTCGGTCGCCACCGACAGCGGGCGAGAATTGTCGATCCTGTTCGGACACTTCAAAAGTGCGCCGGATCCAGCCGGCTGGGGGCTTCGCGCCTCGATGTTTGAAAAACTCGGAGACCTGAAGAAATCGCTCGATGGATATGCCGTGCTTAACGGCGAGCCCTCGGCGGCCTTTGTGGCCATGGGGGATCTGAACACCATGGGGCTTGAATTGAAGGACAGCACGGATGACATCGACGCTGCGCGCGAGTTGGCTCGGTTCGACACCCGCCTTGGGCGGCGAAACATGCGCCGTCCTGTGAAAAGCCACGCCAACACGTTCTCGCAAGGCACGGGCGGCACCTATCCTGACAGCGATCTGGACCATGTCTATCTGGACGAAAGCCTCGCGATCCTGCCCGAGGGCGGACACGAGGTTCGGGTCGGGGGTTGGGCGGAACTGGCAGCAGGACCGGCACGGGATCAGTGGATCGCGGATTTTTCGGATCACGCGCCCATCTGGTTCACCCTGACCGGGCTTTAGCGGTCAGTTCGCCGCGGGCAGCGCCTTGACATAGGCGGCAATCGCCGCGCGGTCTTCGGGGCTGAGACGGGCCATGTTGGCAACCACTTCGGCCATTTCGCCGCCCGCGCTGTCGAATTCCGGGGTGAAGCCGGATTCAAGATAATAGGCGATGTCGGTTGCGCTCCAGTCAAAGCTTTTTGGTGTGATGTCGGGGATCTTGCCCTTGCCTGACGGGTTTGGTGCCCCGCCCATCCAGCTGGCCGTCTTGGCGCCCCCGAGGATGTTGCGTGGTGTATGGCATTCGGCGCAATGGCCCAGTGCTTCGACCAGATACCGCCCACGTTGCAATTCAGGCGTATCGGCCGGCTGCACCCAGTCGCGGTCAAGGAAAAGCACTTTCCACGGGCCAAGCGACAGGCGGATGTTGAAAGGAAAGCCGATGTCATGTGGTTCGTTGGCGCGGTCCTCGGCAGGCAGGGTTTGCATGAACGCCCAAAGATCGACGACATCCTGATCCGTCATCCGCGCGTAGGTCGTATAGGGAAAGGCCGGAAAGTAATGGCGGCCTTCGGGCGAGGTTCCATTCAGAAGGGCCGAGGCGAATTGAACCACCGTCCAATCTCCGATGCCTGTGGCGGCATCGGACGAGATGTTCGGCGCAACGAAGGTGCCGAAGGGGGTTGTGAACCGCCGTCCGCCGGGAAGGCTGAGTGCGTCCTCGCTGCCCTCGGCCTTATGACACGAGGCACATCCGCCTGCGAAGTACACAGTCTCGCCATTGGCCGCATCGCCACTCAGGTTTGCAAAACGCTCCGGCGCGATATGCTGGGGACGGGTCAGCCAAAGAACCCCCGCAGCAACGACGAGGCCCAGAAGAACGACTCCGAGCAGAAAACGCTTCATGATTGTCAGGCCCGACCCCGAAGACCCGGGCCTCCTGTATTATTCCTGAGGCTGGCGATACCCTTTGTGACAGGCAGAGCATTCCTTGCCAACGCCGCCCAAAGCACCGGCCATGGCGTCCTTGCCATCTCCGGCCACGGCAGCAAGTTGCTGTGCGGCCTCGGCCATGCGCCCACCGATTTCTCCGGCAGTTGATCCGGCTTCCCAAATCTTTGGAAGGGCACGGGTTTCTTCGCCCAATTCGGCCGTTGACGTGCCGGGAACCCAATAGGCGCCCTGAGCCAACGTCGATAGCGCGGCCATGTTGCCAGCGGCGGCCTTGGCCGCATCGGCGTTGTACTCGATCTCGCCCTTGGCCATGCCGCCCAGTGTCGCCATGTTGAAAGCATAAAGGCTCATGTGGGCTTGACGCGCTTTGACAGCCGGGTTGCCCCCGTGGCTGCCTGCGATGGCAATCCCTGCGGTTGCGACAACTGCGACAGACGCAATAATCATTGGCAGTCTGCTCATCATTTCCTCCTTGAAATACAGAACTCTGGTCAGGAAAGGGTAAATTGGCGTATGCAGGAGTTAAACCTGCAAAAGTGCGGAGGTCATGTCAAAAGACGCACATACCAACTGGGATGACATCCGGTTTGTCATTGCGGTCGCGGACCACGGGTCCGTGGCGGCGGCAGCGCGAGCACTTTCTGTCAATCATGCCACGGTGTTACGCCGCATTGCCGGGTTTGAAAGCCGCCAGGGTATCCGGGTTTTCGACAAGACCCCGCGCGGCTATGTGGTATCGGCGGATCGCCGCGCGTTGATCGAAACGATGCGCGATGCCAGTGTCGCCCTGGGACAGGTGGATCAGATGATCGACGCAGAACGTCCCAGTCTGCAAAGCGGAATTCGCGTCACCTCGACCGACGCATTTTGCTATTCGCTTCTTGGGCCGATTGTTGGGCGGGTGGCCGATGACATCGACGGACAAATCGACATCATCTCGGGCAACGCGCATCTGGATTTCGGACGTCTTCAGGCACATATCACGGTGCGCCCGACCCTGGAGCTGCCCCAGGATCTCTCGGGCGAGTGGGCGGGAAAGTTTCGGTTTGGGGTCTACGGCGGGTCCAGGTCGGCGGACCGCTGGCTTGGGCTGTCTGGCCCGTTGGCGCGATCGGTGGCTGGGAAATGGATGCGCGACAAGGCGGCACAGACCGGGATTTCCGGCAACAGCTTTGTGACGCTCGCCAAGGTCGCGGCCCATGGGAACTATAAGGTCTTGCTGCCGGTGTTTCTGGGCGACCCCTGGAAGGGCCTGCACCGTTTGGACGTTCCCGACGATCTGCCAGCGACGCCGATCTGGGTCGCAAGCCACGTGGATTTCGCCCGGTCAGGTCGGTTGGCCCGCGCGCGAAAGAGGCTGGCGGAAGCCCTGATTGAAGAACACGATGCCCTGATGGGCGTCGCTTGAGGCACAGATAAAGTCTTAGAAACGCAATCCAACGGCGATTCCGAAGATCGGATCGCTTTCGCCCGAGCCACTGATACCACCTTGCAGGAACGCACCATTAGGTGCCGTCAATTCGGCGTTGAGGCCGACTTGCGGCACCGGGTCGCTGTCGGCGGTGACATCCTGGTTCAACATGCCAGACACACCGATCCGAAACTGATCCGTCAGCGCATAGTCGACAAAAAGCTCGGAGCTTTCCAGCGTCTCGGACTGATCCTGGTATGTCACCTTGACGCCCGCGGTTGTCTGGCCCCGGGTCAGTGAAGTGCCAAGGTGATAGACGTCACCCGAATTTCCCCGACCTTCGCCAAAAATGAGACTTAAACCCCCGATGGCGGTCTGGCGGATGTGCCGACCCTTTTCGCGAAAGACCCGCGGCAAGGACAAGCGGATTCGCGGCTGGCTGAGTTTTTGCACCTCGCTCTTGTCCGGCACCTGAACTGTGCGTGTCGCAGCACCCCCAAGCCGAAACTCTGCTGTCGCGTCGGCTGTGGCAGCAAAGCCTTCAACCGGAGACAAGCCATCGGCGCTTGCCATGGCAGCGGCAGAGAGGAAGCAAAGGGCGTAGACGGGCAAGCGCAAGCGCAGTCCTTTCAACGCCCCACCCAAGGCCGAAGATAAACGAATTGGCCTATTGCTTGCACGCTAGAGACCAATTGCAAAGAAAGAGTTCATAACCTTGTGGCGGAAGTGTCTCAGTCGGCAGATTTGCGCCGCTTGTCAGGTGAAGCGAACGCAGCCAATGAAGGGCAAATTCCGGTTTCTTTGCGCATAGTCGATCCCGTAACCCACGACAAATTCATCAGGAATCTCGAAGCCCGTCCAAGTGGCGCGAATGTCGGTTTCGCGGCGCGAAGGTTTGTCAAGAAGCGCGATGGTTTCCAGCTTGCGCGGGTTGCGCGACTGCAAAAGTTTCAAAACATGAGACAGTGTGTGGCCGGTATCGACGATATCCTCGACAACCAGCACGTCGTGACCCTCGATTTCGCCCCTCAGGTCCTTGAGGATTCGCACCTCTCGCGAGGACACCATCGAGTCGCCGTAAGATGACGTTTCAAGAAAATCGACCTCGACGTTCATGTCCAGTTCGCGCACCAGGTCCGCGATGAATACAAACGATCCTCGCAGCAAGCCGACGACAACCAGTTTCTCGGTGTCCGAATAGGTCTTCTTGATCTCGCGACAAAGCTCTTCGATCCGGGCCGCGATGGCTTTTGCCGATATCAGTTCGTCGATCACATAAGGTTGTGACACTTCGGTATTCCCTCTTGACCCTTCGGCTCTGTCTCTACACGTAGAACCCAGTAAGTGACCAGACCAAGACCTCATGCCGACCCATTCCGAAACCAGGCGGCTGCCCTATACGGCCGAACAGATGTATGACCTTGTCGCGGACGTCGCGCGCTATCCGGAGTTTTTGCCCTGGACAGCGGCAGCCCGGATTCTTGAGACCCGGGACGAGGGCGATCGGACGATCATGCTGGCCGACCTTGTGATATCCTTCAAGGTCTTTCGCGAAAAGTTTGCCAGCCGCGTCACCCTTTATCCAGAGGCGCGCAAGATTGATACCGAGTATCTGGATGGCCCGTTCAAGCATATGGTGTCCAACTGGGCCTTCGTGGATGCACCGGAAGGTGGCGTCGATGTCAGTTTTCACGTGGACTTCGAATTTCGAAGCGGCTTGTTGCAGCGTACCGTGTCCCTGTTTTTCAATGAGGCCATGCAACGGGTCGTGCGCGCCTTCGAAGCGCGTGCGCGCGAACTTTATGGGAAGGCCTGATCGTAAAATGAATTGGGTCGGCGCCTCACGGTGCGCCGACCCATCAGTTCTAAAAGGTCTAGGT
>JABDJO010000022.1 GCA_013002465.1 Silicimonas sp.
CTTTGACGCGGCCATCGCGGAATTCGATCTCCAATGATTTTGCCGCTTCGGCCTCGGCGGCGGCTGTGATGACCTGGCCTTTTGCCCGCACCACCGAGTAACCGCGCTCCAAAGTGGCCTGGTAGCCAAGGGTCTGACGCGTGCGCTCAAGGGCCTCAAGCCGGTCCGACAGGGCCCGCAAGCGGCGCTGCATGGCGGTATCAAGCCGGGGCGACAGGCGGGTCAGTTCGGATCGGTTACGGACCTGACGATCTTGTAGCGCGGTTGGTTTCAAACGACGCGCAAGTTCGTCGAGCCGTTCCTGTTTGCGTGCAACGCCACTTGCCAGCGTTGCCCCAAGCCTGTCCGCCGCGCGGGTGACCCGATCCGACGCCACGCCGATGCGGCCGCGAAGAACGCTTGGGCGCAATCCGGCCGAAGCCTGCAACAGCCGCGTGCGTTTGCGTTCGGCCATCAGCCCAAGCGCGCGGGGCAAGGTTTCGCTGGCCCGGTCCAGCCGTTGACGCGGGTCGGCCAAAAGGACGTCGGCGCGCGGCAAAAGCCGCGCAAGGGCGGCCAGCCGCTGGCCTCTTTCCCCGACACCCCGGGTCAGAGCCTGCGACAGACGGGCCTCGAACGCGCCGATGGCTGCGATCAGGTCAAGGCGCACCGGCACGGCCATTTCGGCGGCCGCGGTTGGGGTTGGGGCGCGTTTGTCGGCCGCATAGTCGATCAACGTGGTGTCGGTTTCATGGCCGACGGCCGATATCAGCGGAATTTCGGAAGCCGCCGCGGCACGCGCGACCTCTTCTTCGTTGAACCCCCAAAGATCCTCGATCGACCCGCCGCCGCGCGCAACGATCAACAAGTCCGGGCGCGGCAGGGCGCCCCCCGGCGTCAGCGCGTTGAACCCCTTGATGGCACGCGCCACCTCGGGGGCGCAGGCCTTGCCCTGCACCGCGACCGGCCAGATCAGCACCTTGCGTGGAAACCGGTCGCGCAGGCGGTGCAGGATGTCGCGGATCACGGCACCCTGAAGCGAGGTCACGACCCCGATGATTTCGGGCAGATAGGGCAAGGGTTGCTTGGCTTCGGGCGCAAACAGACCCTCGGCCGCAAGCGCCTTCTTGCGCTTTTCCAGCATCGCCATCAAAGCGCCTTCGCCCGCGATGGCGACCCTTTGGGCATTCAGGGCAAACTTGGATTGAAACCCAGAGGCGGTCATCTTGCCTTCGGCGACGATCTCCATCCCTTCTTCGGGCATCACCGACAAACCCGAGATTTGCCCTTTCCAGGTCATGCAGGACAGCACCGAACGGTCGTCTTTCAGGTCGAAATACAAGTGCCCCGACCGAGCCAGAACGACGCGCCCGACCTCGCCGCGCACACGGACCCAGCCCAGTTCGCCCTCGATCAGACGCTTCACGGTGCCGGCGATCTCGGAGACGGAAAACTCAGGAGTATTGTCGCCGGGGCTGTCTTCGAAAAGGTCCATGAGCGTTCACTTGTGCTTGGCTTTCGGGAACCCTAGAACGCTGGCAAGCGAAGGGGAAGGCACGGCGATGAACATTCTGATCCTTGGGGGCGGCGGGCGCGAACATGCCCTGGCCTGGGCGGTCTTGCAGAACCCGAAATGCGATCGCCTGATCGTCGCCCCGGGCAACGCGGGCATCGCCGAAATTGCAGAATGCGCGACGATCGACATTGAGGACGGCGCCGAGGTTGTTGATTTTTCGGAAGCAAATGCGATCGACCTGGTGATCATCGGTCCCGAAGCTCCGTTGGCGGCCGGGGTGGGCGACGATCTGCGCGGGGCCGGGTTTCTGGTTTTCGGCCCCTCGGGCGCAGCGGCGGAACTTGAGGCGTCGAAGCGGTTCACCAAGGAGATCTGCGACGCTGCAGGCGCGCCGACCGCCGGTTGGGCGCGGTTTTCCGAGGCCGGTCCGGCCAAAGATTACATCCGCTCGCAAGGCGCGCCCATTGTCATCAAGGCCGGCGGCTTGGCCGCAGGCAAGGGCGTGATCGTTGCCATGAGCGAGACCGAAGCTTTGGCGGGCATCGACGAGATGTTTTCGGGCAAGTTCGGCGAGGCCGGTGCCGAGGTGGTCATCGAGGAATTCATGGAGGGCGAAGAGGCGTCGTTCTTTGTGCTTTGCGACGGGGAAACCGCGCTGCCCATGGGCACGGCCCAGGATCACAAGCGGATCGGCGAAGGCGACACCGGCCCGAACACCGGCGGAATGGGGGCCTATTCCCCGGCCCCTGTTCTGACCGAGGCTGTGGCGAAACGGGCGATGTACGAGATCGTTTTGCCCACGCTTGCCGAGATGAAGGCGCGCGGCACACCTTATCAGGGCGTGCTATATGCCGGGCTGATGATCCAGGACGGCGCGCCCCGTCTGGTGGAATACAACGTACGTTTCGGAGACCCCGAGTGCCAGGTCCTGATGATGCGGCTTGGCGCGCAGGCATTGGACCTGATGCAGGCGGTGGCCGAGGGGCGGTTGTCCGAAATCCAGGTGAACTGGGCCGAGGATCATGCGATGACGGTTGTGATGGTCGCCGAGGGATATCCCGGCAGCTATGAAAAAGGCACGATCATCAAGGGGCTGGAAACCTTGGAGGCCAATTCCGGGCAGATAGTGTTTCACGCCGGAACCTCGCGCAATGGTGGCGATTTCGCTGCCGCCGGGGGGCGGGTCTTGAACGTCACCGCCCGGGGGTCGACCCTGGGTGCTGCGCGCGATGCCGCCTATGAACTGGTCAAGGCCATCGACTGGCCCGAGGGGCGGTATCGGCGTGATATCGGTTGGCGGGCGCTGGATTAAACGTCGATGCGCCTTGGGAAATTTGCAGGGGCATCGCACCCTGGAACGAGGTCACAAGGCGGCCCTGTTTTGCGTCACTGGGGTTGCACCGTGACGGGACCTCGCATAAGTACGCTCCGTTCACCGCCGGAGCCTTAAGGGACACCATGGAAAACGTCGTTCTTATCGTGCATCTGATCCTAGCGCTTTGCCTGATTGGCGTTGTGCTGTTGCAGCGTTCGGAAGGTGGCGGCCTTGGACTTGGCGGCGGTGGCGGTGGCGGCGGGCTGATCAGCTCGCGCGGGGCGGCGACGGCGCTTGGTAAAGTCACCTGGGCCTTTGCGATTGCCTTTATCATCACATCCTTGACGCTGACGATCATTGCCGCGCAGAAATCGGCCAGCGGATCGGTTCTGGACCGGCTTGGGATCGAAGCGCCCGAGACACAGGACAACGAAGTGCCGTCGGGCGACTTCTTGTTGCCGCCGACGACCGGCGAAACCGGTGACAGCAGTCTGCCTCGGGCCGACGAATAAGGTCTTTGCCGCATCGTCAGACGGGGACCTAGACGTTGGTCGCCCGGATTCGGGGCGCAGGCCGGTTTGCAGGCATTCCCTTGGACGGCAACCACTGGATCCACCACAAATTATTGCGGCGGTCCGCGAAAAACCCCCAGATATTGCGGTCAGCGCCTTGGCAAGCCGGGGCGAATCCTTTAAGGATTAAATCCCGTGATGCTGCGAAATCCGACCACGGAAAATAGCATCGCCGAGCAGGTAATCACGGGGGATATCCGGCAAAATGGCAAGGTTCGTGTTCATCACCGGGGGTGTTGTTTCGTCGCTTGGCAAAGGCCTTGCGTCGGCGGCATTGGGTGCTTTGTTGCAGGCACGCGGCTATTCGGTTCGGCTGCGCAAGCTTGATCCCTATCTGAATGTCGACCCTGGCACGATGAGCCCGTTCGAGCATGGCGAGGTCTTTGTCACCGACGATGGTGCCGAGACCGATCTGGACCTTGGTCACTATGAACGGTTCACCGGGGTGCATGCCCGGGGCACGGATTCGGTGTCGTCGGGGCGTATCTATTCCAACGTGCTGGAAAAGGAACGGCGCGGCGATTACCTGGGCAAAACGATCCAGGTCATTCCCCATGTGACCAACGAGATCAAGGATTTCATCTCGATCGGCGAGGACGAGGTGGATTTCATGCTGTGCGAGATCGGCGGCACGGTGGGCGACATCGAAGGCCTGCCCTTTTTCGAAGCGATCCGGCAGTTTTCCCAGGACAAACCCAGGGGCCAGTGCATTTTCATGCATCTGACCCTGTTACCCTATCTGGCGGCGTCAAGCGAACTGAAGACCAAGCCGACCCAGCACTCAGTCAAGGAACTGCGTTCAATCGGGCTTCAGCCCGATGTGCTGGTTTGCCGGTCCGAGCACGAGATCCCGGAAAAGGAACGCGCCAAGATCGCCTTGTTCTGCAATGTGCGCCCCGAGGCCGTGATCCCGGCCTATGATCTGAAGTCGATCTATGAAGCCCCCCTTGCCTATCACAACGTCGGTCTTGATCAGGCGGTGCTGGACGCGTTTCAGATCGCGCCGGCACCCAAACCCAATCTGGCGCGTTGGCATGATGTGAAGGATCGCCTGGACAATGCCGAAGGCGAGGTCAAGGTGGCCATTGTCGGCAAGTACACGCAGTTGGGCGATGCCTATAAGTCCATCGCCGAAGCTTTGACCCATGGCGGTATGGCGAACCGCACGCGGGTCTGCGCCGAATGGATCGACGCCGAGATTTTCGACAAGAAGGATGTCGCGCCCTATCTGGAAGGGTTTCATGCGATCCTGGTGCCGGGCGGGTTCGGGGAACGCGGCACCGAGGGCAAGATCAAGGCGGCTCAGTTCGCCCGCGAGAAAAAGATCCCCTATCTGGGGATTTGCCTTGGCATGCAAATGGCGGTGATCGAGGCGGCCCGGAATCTGGCCGGGATCAAGGATGCAGGGTCCGAGGAATTTGACCATGAGGCGGGCGGAAAGCGTTTTGAACCCGTGGTTTACCATTTGAAGGAATGGGTTCAGGGCAATCACGTCACCAAGCGCAAGGTGGACGATGACAAGGGCGGCACCATGCGGCTTGGGGCCTATACGGCGAACCTGGCGGAAGGATCGAAGGTCGCCCGGGTTTACGGCGAACGGGTAATCGAAGAACGCCATCGCCACCGCTATGAGGTTGACATCAAGTACCGCGACAAACTTGAGGAACAGGGTTTGTGTTTTTCCGGCATGTCGCCCGATGGCCGGTTGCCCGAAATTGTCGAATGGAAGGATCATCCCTGGTTCATCGGGGTGCAATTCCATCCGGAACTGAAAAGCAAACCCTTTGCGCCGCATCCCTTGTTCGAGGGATTCGTGAAAGCCGCAGTCGAGGTCAGCCGGTTGGTCTGAAGTCTTGGCTCGGTGCTCCGCCGGAATTTGCATCGTTTGGACGAACGCGTTGAATCGCTGAGAGGGCGTGCATGGAAGCGCTGTCTTTGAGCGGCCCCGGGGTTGATCGGATCGGGCACGACCGCGTGCAACTTGCGATTTCTGACCGCCTGGTGTTGAAACGGATAACCCAAGCGCCTGATTGATGGGAAGCGGCATGAAAATCACCTCGGTCCAAAGCCATGTTCTGGCCTACGATCTGCCTGAGGAATTGGGGTATTCGCAGCAATACTATGCACGGCGCACGGCCCATCTGGTCGAGGTTCAGACTGACGAGGGCATAACCGGCTGGGGCGAATGCTTCGGTCCCGGCAATATCGCCCTGGCTAATAAGGGGATCGTCGAAAAGGTCATTCAACCCATGATCCTGGGCGATGACCCCCTGGACCGCGATGTGATCTGGCACAAGGTCTATAACCTGATGCGCGATCACGGGCAGAAGGGCATGTCGATGCAGGCGCTTTCGGGCGTTGACATCGCGCTTTGGGATATCGCCGGCAAGGTGGCGGGGTTGCCCATTCACAAGCTGATCGGTGGCGCGCATCGCACCGAGGTTGCCGCCTATGGGTATGCGATGATGCTGAAGCGCGAGAGCCTGGCCGATCACCTGGCACGCTTTACCGACGAAGCGGCCGCGATCAAGGACGCAGGGTTCGCCGCCACCAAGATGAAGGTCGGCCTTGGCCCGAAGGAAGACGTGCAACTGGCCGAAGCCGTGCGCAAGGGCATCGGGGACGACTTCCCTTTCATGGTCGATGCCAACCACTGTTATACCACGTCGGATGCTTTTTATGTCGGGCGCGCGGTGGAAGATTTGAACCCCTATTGGTTCGAGGAACCCGTGGCGCCCGAAGACCTTGACGGGTACCGCGAATTACGCGCCGGACTGAAGATCAACATCTCGGGCGGCGAGGCCGAATTCGGACGCTGGGGATGGCGGCAGATCCTGGAAAACCGCGGGCTGGACATCGCGCAACCCGAGGTTTGCGGGCTTGGCGGCATCAGTGAGTATTTGCGCGTGCTGGCGCTTTGCCATGCCCATTTCACACCGGTGATCAACCACGTCTGGGGGTCGGCGGTCTCGGTCGCGGCGAACCTGCATCTTTTGGCGGCCATGCCCGCGATGCCGGGTGGCTTGTTCCCCTGGCAGCCGATGCTAGAGTTCGACACGACCGACAACAGGTTCCGGGACGACTTGCTGACGACCCCGCTTGATATCCAGGGCCAGGTCAAGGCGACCGGTCGTGTTCAGGTGCCAACCGGCCCGGGACTTGGCGTGGACCCCGACCGTGCTTTCATCGAAAGGTTCGAGGTCACGGGGTAACTGGCAGGCCGCCACCGGAATTCCGGCTTATCGGGAGCCAATTGGCGCGCGTCCGCTGTTCACACGGCAAGCATTCGATCAAATGCGGCATTTGCTTGCGGATCGCCGCCCTCAGAAAGCCTGTTTCAGCACATTCATCGTGGGCTATTGCGGAACGAAGTTGTCGGATTGTCGCTGATGGCGACACAATCTGCGCCATTAATCGACAATCGACCTAAAGTCTGGCAAAACCAAAACGAAGCCAAGTAGGATTTTTGTCATGTATGTTAGGTTTTTAGGTGTACTAGCGGCCCTGTCCATCACAGCCGCATCTGCCTCGGCGGATGTCGATCGCGTGACGGTAAAAGTCGGGTATTCTCCCGGCGGTGGATACGACGGCTATGGTCGATTGGTGGCCGAGCATATTGGCCGGTTCTTGCCAGATGAACCGACGACATTCGTTGAAAACGTGCCAGGTGCGGGGTCCTTGCGGTTGGCCAAGCTTATGATGACAACAGAACCCGTGGATGGGTCGGTCATTGCCATTGTGGGATCGGCGGTGGCAACTACGTCATTGCTCAGACCAGACAAGTCCGCGATTGATCCAAGCGAAATCAAGTGGATTGGCGCGATGGCAAATCAGCCGTCATTTTGTTTCGTCGCCCCTGGATCCGGAATTGCAGATACCGACGACTTTCTTGCAAAACCCCTGAAGGTTGGCGCGACGGGGCGAACCAGTCAGACTTTTGTTTTTGCGTCCCTGGTGAAGAACCTGTTCAATCCAGACCTTGAGATCGTGCTGGGCTTTAGCGGCGGGTCGGAAATCAACCTTGCAATCGAGCGTGGCGAACTGGACGGGCGGTGCGGAAACTCTCTGTCGTCGTTGTTGAGCAGTGGCCGCTATGACGTTGTCAATCTGGTTGGCCAATGGGCCACGAGCGTGCCAGAGGTGTCAAAGGACGTGCGTGACTTTTTGTCGATGATCGACGGCGACGTGGACAGAAAGGCGGCGAAACTTGTGACCGGGACATTGCGCGTCGACTATCCGTTCCTGATGCCTGCCGGCACACCTGACGATGTTCTAGCGACATATCGCGCGGCTTTCGACGAAATGGTTCAGGATCAGCAATTCCTGAGTGACGCAAAAAAGCGCGGCCTTCTCATTGATCCGACCGGAGGCGCAGACGTGGAAGCTTTCCTGCAGGAGTTGGTTGATGTCGATGACGCCACGATTGAACGCGCAAGGGAACTTATTGACTAGCACGAAACGCGCCGGGCGATCTTGATGGACCAGGCCCTTGCCGCTGCGCTGAGTGCCGTGTCCGATCCGGCGCAGCTTCTGTTTTTGGCGGCCGGAGTTGTCGCCGGGCTGGTCATTGGTGTTGTTCCCGGCCTGAGCGGCATTTTCGGCATGGCCATTCTGGTGCCTCTGACCTACGGGCTTGAGCCGACCGCGGCATTAGCATTGCTGCTTGGCATGGCATCCGTGACGACAACCTCAGACACCATCCCCGCTGTGCTTGTCGGCGTACCCGGTACGGTTGGCGCCATGGCAACCGTCGAGGACGGTTTTCCGCTGGCCAAGAAGGGACAAGCCTCGCGTGCCTTCGGGGCGGCCTATTCGGCCTCGCTGATTGGCGGTCTGTTCGGCGCTTTGGTTCTGGCGGCGTCAATTCCCGTTATGCGCCCGGTCATTCTTGCGATGAAGACGCCGGATTTTCTGGCCATCAGCATGGTTGGCCTGATGTTTGTGGCACTTCTGGCAGGATCGCAGCCTGTGAAAGGCATAATGGCAGCGCTTCTTGGATTATTCGTCGCCCAGATCGGCATCGACGGCCAGACGGCGAGCGAGCGATTTACCTTTGGGCAAATCTATCTTTGGGACGGGTTGCCTTTGGCGGCCGTTTTTCTTGGCATCTTCGGGTTGCCCGAGCTTGCCGGGTTGCTTCGCAGGAAGTACATCGCGCCCGGAACTTCCACGACCGCCTCCACGACGATTGGGGACGGCATGAGAGACACCTTGCGCGAGTGGCGGCTGGTCCTGCAAAGCAGCTCGATTGGCGCGCTTTTGGGCGCTGTCCCCGGGATCGGGCTGGCTGTGATTGATTGGATTTCATACGGCTTTGCATCGCGCAATCGACGGGGCGGTCCCGAGTATGGGACCGGAAACATTCGCGGCGTGATCGCACCGGAAAGTGCGAACAACGCCAAAGAGGGCGGATCGTTGATCCCGACTATCGCGTTCGGGCTGCCGGGCTCTGCCTCGATGAGCATTCTTCTGGGCGCGTTCGTGGTGCATGGCATCGTTCCGGGTCCGCGAATGCTGACAAGTGATCTTTCACTGACCTATTCCATGATCCTGTGGATCGCGCTCGCAAATGTACTGGGCACCGTTATCTGCCTTTTGCTGACCGGCCATCTTGCAAGGCTTGCCCTGCTCCCGGTTCGCACAATCGTACCGATTGCCCTGGTGTTTGTGATCCTTGGCGCCTTTCAGTCGACGCGAAGTCTGGGCGACATTGCGGTCCTGCTTGTTTTCGGTGCCGTTGGCATGGCGATGAAATCCATGAACTGGCCGCGTGCGCCGTTTGCGCTTGGGTTCGTTTTGGGACCATTGATCGAGCGTTATTTCTTTTTGTCCCAGCAACTCACCGGGCTCGGCTGGCTGACCCGACCGTCCATACTTTTCGCCATTCTGATATTTTTTGCGTTCATCATCCGTAAATTGCGCGCGTGGAAGAAAGCGCGTCGTGAACCTGCTCGGATTGAAAAGATCGACTGGCGATTGGACGCGGGCACTTATCTTGCAACAGCGTTCTTGGGCGGGTTCATCTTGATCGAGGCAACCGGACTGCCGCGCGGCGCGTCGGCATTTCCCACCATTGTGGGAACCTGTCTTGTCCTTGGAAGCCTGTTCGGGCTGACGGCATCGTATCGGGACAAAGCAGTGCCCGACATCGTCAGGATGCCCACAACGGAATTCACTGTTTTGGGTCTGGTCCTTTTTTTCACCGCGCTTTTGGTACTGGTTGGGCCATATATTGCGGTGTTCGCCCTGGTCGCGGGCGTCATTGCGACGGACCGAAGAAGTTCGGTTGTGCGCACGGTTCTGACGGCGGGGGGCACGGCGGTTGCCGTTTATTGCCTGTTCGGGCTTTTGATGCATTTGCCCTGGCCGACACCGATCCTGCTTTAGTGCGATGAATTCAACTCACGGGAAATCTTGTGCAGAGCCTTCGTGGTTTCCGCCGAAAACCGTTCGCAACGCTCACCCTTGAACAGATCGAGATGCGAACCCGGCAGCGTGATGACGTCCTGCACCGAGGCAATTCGTGACCATCCGAAGTCGGTCGAGCGGTGCCGGGTGACCGACTGCTCGGCCCGGATCAGAACCATCGGTGAGGAGAGTTCTTTCGGCGAATAAAGGCGCTCTTTTGCGTGGTATGCCGAGAAATGCCCGGTCTCTTGTCGTCGCATGAAACCGGCAAGATCGGCTTTCATCGCACGTGCATACCCGCGCGCGCGGGTTCGTGTTGGAAGCAAGGCGCGTACGATGGTGTCAACCGCAACGAATCCGGCTTGTTCGCCAAGTTCGTTCAGCTTGGCGCAAAGCATGTGAGCATAGGTTCCACCGATCGAGTAACCAAAGAACAGATACGGGCCAGTGGATTGATACCTCATGACGGACGACAGGAAGCGGTCGGTCAGGTCATCAAGTGCGTTCGATTGCTTTTCTTCGGGCCGGAATTTCGGGTGCAAGAGGCCAACCATGCTCCAGTCCGGCGCAATTTTTTCGGCAACCGGCAGAAAGGGAAATACGTGCCCGCCGCCCCCGGAAACGACAAAGACAGTGCGACCGTCGCCGCCTTCGGCCGGGAAAAGCGGAACGATCAACCGGTCAGAATTCCGAGGTTCCGATGCGCGCGATTCCAAAGCCGTGCATTGTTCCTGAAAGCTGGGATGGCGCCAGGCGAATTCCGGTTCCACGTGCTTTCCGGTTCGTGCCTCAAGCATCAATGCCAGTGATATTGCAGCAATGCTGTCGCCGCCAAGCTCATCAAAGCGCGACTGGGGTGCTGTCGGAGCCTGCCCGCACGTGGCCGACCATGCATCGGCCACCTGTCTTTGAATGCCGTCGGGACGTATCGTGTTCTTTGTTTCGTCTTGGCGGTTCCTGATCGAGTTGATGATGGCGTTTCGATCGACTTTCAGACTGAGCGTTCGCGGAAGGTCATCGAAAAACAGGATGTGCGCAGGAAGCATGGCACCAGGCAGTTCGTTTTGCATTCTGGCCCGCAGGTCGCCCTGCCGTGACCCGGTCAGCGCGACGACGATCTTGTTGTCATGCGTCAGCGCCACCGCGTCCCTGGTATCTGGTTGGGCCAAAAACCAATCTTCGATCTGACGCAAGTCGACTCTCACGCCATTGATTTGCACTTCTCGTCCGACGCGCCTTTCCAGAACCAGTTGTCCGTCGGTGGTAAGATGCCCGATGTCATCTGTCAGAAAGCTCATGTGCCCGGTCGCGTCGCTGGTGTGTCGAGACTCCAGATCCTGGCTTAGGACGCCGCGATATCCAAGTGAAACTGAGCTGCTTGTGACGCGGATACGCCCGGTCGCCCCGGTCCCGACGTCCAGATCATCGTCATCGACGATTTTGACCCGTACCGAATTGGGGATATCCATCTTGATCGGCGCGTCTGGGTTAATTTCACCCGCAACGAAGCTTGAATAAGCCACGACCCCGGTTTCTGTGGAACTGTAAACCGAGCGTAATGTACAACCGGGCGGCGCCATCTTGCGCACCAGATCAAGGTCGCGGGGCGTCGTGCGTTCGCCCCCAAGATGAATAAGCTTCAGACTGTCGATCTGCTGGCCAGGTTTCATGCCTGAGGCCAGCAATCTGAGCGACGTGGGGGTGCCGTGGAAATGCGTGATGCCCGATCTTGAAAGCCGGGTTGCGGCCTCGCTGGCTGCTTCGTGCTTCAGATCCAGTGGGAATAACGTGGCACCGGTCAAAAGGGCCCGAAACGTCGTGCCCCTGCCCATGCCTGCTTCA
The DNA here is from genome assembly GCA_013002465.1 of Silicimonas sp. GTDB lineage: Bacteria > Pseudomonadota > Alphaproteobacteria > Rhodobacterales > Rhodobacteraceae > JABDJO01. The sequence continues at coordinate 11,633 of JABDJO010000022.1, forward strand.
ATCGAGGTTGCGGCGGCATAGCGGTCGCCGAACTCTATCCGGTTGATGGCAGCGCCTTTCAGGGCGCGGTCCACTTCCGTCATGTGATTGGTTGTGACGAGCTTGCTTGCCCCGGTAGACCCCGAAGTTCGTTTCAGCGCGCATATGTCGTCGGG
>JABDJO010000026.1 GCA_013002465.1 Silicimonas sp.
GTCCTTCGGCCCGCGAGAGCGGGGCGCTGCCCCCGGCTCGCCCGGCGAGCCTCCCCGGGAGTATTTTCGACAGGAAGAAGGGGTCGGGCGCGGCGAAGGGCGGAGATGTCATTGCTTTACTCTTTCCGAAATTGGATCGTACATCGGTTTCAGCGAGGCCGAAGCACTCACCCGGGTTCCAGCAATTTCGATTTCGTACGCCGAGGCTAGCACGTCTGCGACACTTTCCTTGTCGCAAGGCACATATGCCATGCCGATGGCCCCGCCGAGCGCGTGACCGTAGTTGCCCGAGGTGATCTTGCCGATGATCTCGCCATCGCGGATCAGGGCCTCGTTGTGAAACAGCATCGGTTCGGGATCATCCAGTTTGAACTGGACCATGCGCTTTTTCAGACCCTCTTCCTTTTTCCGCAGAACTGCATCGCGACCGATGAAGTCGCCCTTGCCGGTCTTCACCGCGAACCCAAGACCGGCTTCCAGCACGTGGTCTTCGTCGGCGATATCGTGGCCATAGTGGCGGAAGGCCTTTTCGATGCGGCAGCTATCCATGGCATGAAGCCCGGCAAGTTTCAGGCCGTGATCCGCGCCCGCTTCCTGAAGGGTTTCAAAGGCATGGGCGGCCATGTCGGTGCTGGCGTAAAGTTCCCAGCCCAGTTCACCGACATACGAAATCCGGTGCGCGCGCACGATGCCAAGACCCAGTTCGATCTCGCGCGCCGTGCCGAAGGGGAAGGCATCGTTCGAGAAATCGTCCGGCGACACGGCCTGCAAGAGGTCGCGGGAATTGGGACCCATCAGGGGGAAGACGGCTTCGGAAGCTGTGACATCCAGAATGACGGCCAGGTCATCGTGCCTGTGGCGGCGCAGCCAGGCCATGTCGCGTTGAACCGTGGCGGCGGGGACGACCAGAAGGAAGGCCGTGTCGCCAAGCCGCGTGACCGTCAGATCGCTTTCGATCCCGGCGCGGTCGTTCAGCATCTGGCCATAGGTGATCGTACCGGGGGGTGTGTCGAGGTCGCCGCCAAAGACGCGTTGCAGGAAGGCAAGCGCGCCCGGGCCTTCGACGCGGATCTTGCCGAATGACGACATGTCCAGAAGCCCGACGCCGGTCCGCATCGCCATGTGTTCGGCGCGTTGGTTGTCGAACCAGTTCTGGCGGTGCCAGTCGTGGACATAATCGGGTTCCTGCCCGTCGTTTGCGAACCAGTTGGCGCGTTCCCACCCGGCAGCTTCGCCAAAGACGGCCCCGGCGGATTTCAGGTGTTCGTGTACCGGCGAGCGGCGCACACCCCGGGCGGTGGTGACCTGCCGGAAGGGGTAATGGTCGGAATAGAGCATGCCGAGTGTTTCGCTGACCCGTTCCCTCAGATAGCGGCGGTTTCTTTGGAAGGGTTGCGCGCGGCGGATATCGACATCCCAAAGATCGAAGGGCGGTGCGCCTTCGTCGATCCAACGTGCCAGCGCCATGCCGGCGCCGCCCGACGAGACGATGCCGATCGAGTTGTAACCGGCGGCAACCCAATAGCCGTCCAACTCGGGCGCTTCACCCAGGTAATACCGGTCGTCCGGGGTAAAGCTTTCGGGTCCGTTGAAAAACGTATGGACCCCGGCGGTTTCGAACAAAGGCAGACGGTTCATGGCCATGCCAAGGATCGGTTCGAAGTGGTCGAAATCTTCAGGCAGACTGTCAAATTCGAAATCCTCGGGGATCCCGTTCATGCCCCAGGGTTTCGCTTTCGGTTCGAAGGCGCCCAGCATCATCTTGCCGGCGTCGGTCTTGTAATAGGCGCATTCGTCGGGCACCCGTAGAACCGGCAGATGGCCAAGGTTATCAACGGGTTCTGTGAGAAGGTAGAAGTGCTCGCAGGCGTGCAAGGGCAGGGTCACGCCCGATTGCGCCGCTAGGTCCCGGCCCCACATGCCGCCGCAGTTGATCACCACATCAGCGGCGATATGGCCGGTCTGACCGCCCTGTTCCCAATCAACGCCAGTGACCTTGGCGCCATTGTCGGTGACCCCTGTCACCTTCACGCCCTCGACAATCTTGGCGCCCTTCATGCGCGCGCCCTTGGCAAGCGCCATGGCGATATTGGCGGGGTCGCATTGGCCGTCGCCCGGCAGATGGACGGCGGCGACCATGTCTTCGGTGTTCAACAAGGGATAGAGGTCGTTCACCTCTTTTGCCGAAACCTCGTGAACCTCGACGCCGAAGGCGCGGGCGAGAGTTGCCTGGCGGAGGATCTCCTGTTTTCGGTGTTCGCTCAGGGCCACGGTCAGCGAGCCGCCAAGGCGCAGCCCGGTGGCGACCCCGGTTTCTTCCTCAAGCCGGTCATAGAGATCACGGGAATACTTAGCGAGGCGGGTCATGTTTTCCGAGGGCCTGAGCTGCCCGATCAGCCCCGCCGCGTGCCAGGTGGTGCCCGACGTCAGTTGCTTGCGTTCCAACAACACAATGTCGGTCCAGCCCCTTTCGGCCAGGTGATAAGCGACCGAACAGCCCGAGACACCGCCCCCGATGATCACAGCGCGGGCATGGGTTGGCAGGGTCTTCATGGATAAATCTCCGCGTATTTGGCTTTGTAGAGTTCGATCATGTCGGCTTCGGTCGCGCCGTCGTCATAGGGCGGGGTGCTTAGCATCTTCACGCCATCCACATGGATCATCACCAATGCGGTGATGCGTTTGGCCAGATCGCCCCAGGCTTCGATCCAGCGGGGGTGAAACTGGTTGAAACGCGCCGATCTGATCTCGACGATCTCGGTTGATCCGGTAATGCGCACGCCCTTGCGGCGGAACGGATCGACAAAGACAACCTCGGCCATGGCGGTTTTCATCAGGTTGTGGCGCGTGCCCGGCGACCGGATGTCGCCATAGGCAAGCGTCATGTCATCAAGCACCAGAAAGGTGCCCTTGGGCGACGCTGCCGGGCGTCCATCGGGCGTGATGCTGGCAATGACCCCAAGGGGAAACTCGGCGATGATACGGGCGGCTTCGAACGTGATCATGCCCGCAGTCTTTCGTTCCGAGGATCCCAGAGCGGTTGGTCGGGCTGAACAATGGCCTTGAAGCGCTCGCCATAGATGTCGACCTCGATCTCGGTTCCGGCGGTGGCGAGATCGGCGCGCAGCATGCCAAGGGCGACCGAGGCGTTGATCCGGTAACCCCAGGCACCCGAGGTGGTTTCGCCGACAACCTCGCCCCCGTGCCAGAGCGTCGACATATAGGGTGCATCGGCGGCGCCAGCGTCGATTGTGAGGGTGACAAAGCGCTTTTTGACGCCTTGCTGTTTTTCGTTTTGCAGCGCGGTCTTGCCGGGGAAATCCCGGGGCTTGTCCAGCTTGACGAAGCGATCAAGACCGCCTTCCAACAAGCTGTAATCGGTGGACAAATCGCCTTTCCATGCGCGGTATCCCTTTTCGATCCGCAAGCTGTTCAAGGCCCACATGCCAAAGGGTTTGGCGCCCGCTTCGGTGACCGCGTCCCAGATGGCGGGGGCGTCTTCGGTGCCGCAGTGGATTTCCCAGCCAAGTTCCCCGGCGAACGAAACGCGCAGGAGCGCGCAATCCTTGCCGGCTATCTTTCCTGACATGCTGGTCGTCAGCCATGGCGCATCCAGGTCATGCCCGTCGTTGAGGCCAGCCAGGATTTCACGGGATCTGGGGCCGGTGACCAGCAGGCATTCGGCTTCGGTCGTATGATCGGAAATCGTGATACCCTCGGGTGCTTGCCGCGACAGAAGTTCGGCGTCGTGCCATTGGGCGGTGGCGGCGGTGATCAGACCGACGTCGTCCTCGCCATGCACCATGACCGACATCTCGGTCACGATGCGCCCGCGGCTGTCGGCGAAATAGGCAAGGCTGATGCGCCCCTCTTTCGGCAATCGCGAAGCCGTCAGGCTGTCGATCCAGTCGCGCGCGCCGGGGCCTTCGACCTTCAGGCGCGAAAACCCGGTGATCGCCAGAATGCCGCAGTTGTCGCGCACGGCTTCGCATTCCTCGCGGATGCGCGGCTCCCACGGTCCCGCGCGATCCCAGGTCTGGGTCGCCTCGTGACTGGTGTCGTCGCCCGGTTTGGCGAAATAGTTGGCGCGTTCCCATCCGTTGTAGACGCCGAAGACCGCGCCCGCGTCTTCCAGGCGGGAATGGATGGTCGCCTGTTTCCGGTTTCGGCCCGCAGGCCATTCGTGCCATGGGAAATGCATGGCGTATTCGTGGCCATAGACTTCCATCCCCTTGGCGACGCAATAGTCGTGGTCGGTGTAATCGGTGAAGCGGCGCGGATCGACCGACCACATGTCCCACTCGGTTTCGCCTTCGATAATCCATTCGGCCAGCACCTTGCCCGCGCCGCCCGACTGCGCGATGCCGAAAGTAAAGACGCAGGCCTCGAAGGCGTTCTTCACGCCGGGCATCGGGCCGATCAGGGGCAACCCGTCGGGGGCATAGGGAATGGGGCCGTTGATGATCCGCTCAAGCCCTGCCTGCCCTGCCAGCGGCACCCGCTCCATGGCGTCGGCCACGATATCCTCGATCCTGTCCAAATCATCGGGATAAAGCTGGAACGAGAAATCATCGGGCATCGGATCGTCATCGCTTACCCAATGGGCTTTGCAGTTCGGCTCGTAAGGCCCTATGTTGAAACCGTTTTTCTCTTGCCGAAGATAGTAAGAGACATCCACATCGCGCAAAAGCGGCAGCTTGCCTCCGTGTTCCTTCGACCACGCCTCGACCTCGGGCACCTGGCTTGTCAGCACATACTGATGCGACATCACCATCATTGGCACCGTGCGCCCGCCATAGGGCTTGAACCAATCGCCGACGTGTTGGGCGTAGTACCCGGCGGCGTTCACCACATAGTCACAGGCAATATCGCCTTTTTCGGAATGCACGGTCCATGTGTCGTCCGAATTTTGAGTGACGCCCGTCACGGGACAAAAGCGGATGATCTGGGCGCCCATGTCGCGTGCGCCCTTGGCCAGTGCCTGGGTCAGCTGCGCCGGATCAATATCGCCATCGGTCGGGTCCCACAGGGCCCCCGCCATGTCGTGCGTTTCAAGGAAAGGATACTTCGCGCGCGCTTCTTCGGGCGTCCAGATTTCCATGTCGATGCCCTGATAGCGCCCCATGGAACAGGCCCGCTGGAACTCTTGCATCCGCTCTTTCGAATGCGCGATCCGGATTGACCCCGTCTGATGATAGTTCATCGGGTAGTCGACCTCGTCGCCAAGGCGCGCGTAAAGCTCGGTCGAGTACCGCTGCAAGTTCATGATCGACCAAGAGGTCGAAAAGGTCGGCACGTTTCCAGCCGCATGCCATGTGGACCCGGCCGTGAGTTCGTTCTTTTCCAAAAGCACGCAGTCGGTCCAGCCGGCCTTTGCCAGATGGTAAAGCGCCGACGCCCCAACGGCACCTCCGCCAATGATCACAACGCGGGCAGTTGTCGGGAAATCGGCCATGGCTCGGCTCCTTAATAGACGGGCGGTGCGATCACCCAGATCACAACGCAGGGTTCGGTGGTTGGATTGGACCAGCGGAACGGCTCGGCGCGGATGCGGAAGCTGTCACCGGGACCAAGGGCGAAGGTCCGGCCTTCGATCGTGACGTGAAGCTGACCCGAGACGATGTAGCCGACCTCTTGCGTCGGGCGCACGATGTCTTCGCTGCGGGCGGCACCCGGGGCAAATGTCGAATGCACGACCTCGAAATCGTCCGTCAGATCGGGCGACAAAAGCTCTTCGGTCAGCCCAAGGGCGCGGTGACCCAAGGGACGACGGGCGTTTTTGCGCACGACCCGGCCCTCTTCACCGGGATCGCTTGGGGATTTGCCAAAGAACGACGAAATCGGCACGGCAAGTGCGGACGACAGCGACCGCAATTCGGCCAGTGAAGGTTCGGAGATGTCGCGTTCCACCTGGCTGAGCCATCCAACCGATCGACCGATGCGATCGGCCAATTCCACCAGTGTCAGCCGGCGTTGCTTGCGCAAAACCCTCAGGTCTTGGCCAAGGCTTTCCGGCGGATGATCCAGTGTCATGGCTATTCCGTGAAATTTCTTGAGGAATTTTCACTCCAGTACCGTGAAAAAGTCAATCATAATTTCATGAAGCCACAAAACTTCGCGGAGTCAGGGCCGAATCTTTAACGCCGTCAGGTCCCAAAAAATTGACAAATGATAATTCCGGCGCCCGCGTGGCCTTGTGTCGCACCATATAATTATGGCGAAATCACCATTTACTCGAAGGAACCGTCGCCCAGACATTGAGATCTGTCGGCTATTGGCGTTTTATGCAGAGACCAGAGGTTAGATTCTTTCTGACACCATAGCTGATCCGTGTGTTCGCGATTGTGCGGACCCATTCACGAGGGAGTTCGATGGCCGAACTTTTGCCTGTCTTTACGGCGTGTTCAACCTGTCCGATCCGGCATCGGGCGGTCTGTGCAAGCTGTGATGCCGAGGAGTTGGATGCTCTGAACGGGATCAAATACTATAAGACCTATAGTGCTGGGCAGAACATCGCACTTCGCGGTGATGCGCTGGACATGGTGGCCTCGATCGTGGCTGGCACCGCCTCGCTTGAGCGGGTGACCGAGGACGGTCGGGTGCAGATGGTCGGGCTTTTGCTGCCGTCGGATTTCATCGGGCGTCCCGGTCGGTCGGGTTTGCAGTACGATGTGATGGCGGCCTCGGACGTGACACTGTGCTGTTTTCATCGCAAACCCTTTGAAGAGATGCTGGACAACACGCCGCATCTGCGCGAGCGGCTTTTGGAAATGGCCATGGACGAACTGGATGCGGCGCGCGACTGGATGCTGCTTCTGGGGCGCAAGACGGCGCGCGAAAAGATCACCAGTTTCATCGACTTGATCGTGCGGCGGTCCTATCACCCCGCCGAGGCCAAGCTGGATCAGCCGATGAAGATCGAACTGCCGATCAGCCGCGAGGCCATGGCGAACTTTCTGGGCCTGACGATTGAAACCGTCAGCCGCCAGATCACGGCGCTGAAACGCGACGGATTGATCCAGATCGAGGGCAAGCGCAGCGTGACGATCCCTGATATCTATGACCTGCGCGCCGAAACCGGCGACGACGAGGAAGACGTCGGCTGATCCCTGCAGCAGTCTTCGGGCTGCAATACCAATCTTTATCGAAATTTCCGGCGTCTGTCGGCGACGAGTTGATTTAGATCAACGCGGACAACGCCCGCCCCTTGCTAGGCAACACTTGCGAACAGGTGCGACGTCAACGCGTGACGGCGCTTGAGAATACAGGGGACCACCTCGAATGATAGATACTGTAAAGCTGATTGCGCTTGGTCTGATTGCGCTGATCGCGGCCCTGGCTGCGAATTGGGGCCACGACATTTCATACCAGGTCCACGCTCTGATCATCATGGCCATCGCGGCCGTCATGTTCATTGTTCAACTGCGCCGATTCGGAAGCGCACAACCCGCCGTCGATAGCACGGGCTATATGGATGATGTCATCCGAGCCGGGGTGATCGCCACGGGGTTTTGGGGCGTGGTCGGATTTCTGGCGGGCGTCTTCATCGCCTTTCAACTGGCCTTTCCGGCGCTGAACTTCGATTGGGGTCAACCCTTCACCAACTTCGGACGCTTAAGACCGCTGCACACAAGCGCGGTGATTTTTGCGTTCGGGGGCAATGCCCTGATCATGTCGTCCTTTTATATCGTGCAGCGCACATGCGGCGCACGGCTTTGGGGCGGCAACCTGGCGTGGTTCGTGTTCTGGGGCTATCAACTGTTCATCGTGCTGGCTGCCACAGGATATCTTCTGGGCGGCACGCAATCGAAGGAATACGCCGAACCTGAGTGGTACATCGATATCTGGCTGACCCTGGTCTGGGTGGCGTTTCTGGCGGTTTACCTGGGCACGATCTTCAAGCGACAGGAAAAGCACATCTATGTCGCCAACTGGTTCCTTCTAAGCTTTATCATCACGGTCGCCATGCTGCACCTGGTGAACAACATCTCGATCCCGGTGTCGATCTGGGGATCGAAGTCGGTGCAGGTCTTCTCGGGTGTGCAGGACGCCATGGTGCAATGGTGGTATGGCCACAACGCCGTGGGCTTTTTCCTGACCGCCGGGTTCCTGGGGATGATGTACTATTTCGTCCCGAAACAGGCCGGGCGTCCGGTCTTCAGCTATAAGCTGTCGATCATTCACTTCTGGGCGCTGATCTTCCTTTATATCTGGGCCGGTCCGCACCACTTGCACTATACCGCCCTGCCCGACTGGGCCTCGACCCTTGGCATGGTCTTCAGCGTCATCCTTTGGATGCCAAGCTGGGGTGGCATGATCAACGGTTTGATGACCCTGCAGGGGGCCTGGGACAAGCTGAGGACCGATCCGATCATCCGGATGATGGTTATTTCGCTGGCCTTCTATGGCATGTCGACCTTCGAGGGCCCGATGATGTCGATCCGCGCCGTGAACTCGCTGTCGCATTACACCGACTGGACGATTGGTCACGTGCATTCCGGCGCCCTTGGCTGGAACGGCATGATCACCTTCGCCGCGCTTTATTTCCTGACACCCAAACTTTGGGGCAAGAAGGAAATGTACTCGATGTCGGCGATCAACTGGCACTTCTGGCTCGCCACACTTGGTATCGTTCTTTACGCATCTTCGATGTGGGTCACGGGCATCATGGAAGGCCTGATGTGGCGCGAGGTCGATGCGCAAGGGTTCCTGGTGAACTCGTTCGCTGACACGGTTTCCGCCAAGTTCCCGATGTATGTCGTGCGCGGTCTGGGCGGGGTTCTGTTCCTGGCAGGCGCAATCGTCATGGTCTGGAACATGTACATGACGATCAGGGGAGGCGCGCCGGTGCGCGTCGCCACCCCGTCACCTAGTCAACAGCAAGCGGCATAAGGGAGGGTCCAATGTCCGTACTCAATAGACACAAGGCCCTGGAAAAGAGCCCCACGCTTTTGTTCATCTTCTCGCTTTTGGTTGTGACCGTCGGCGGCATCGTGGAAATCGCGCCCCTCTTCTATCTCGAAAACACGATCGAGGAAGTGGACGGGATGCGCCCCTATACTCCGTTGGAACTGACGGGCCGCGATATCTATGTGCGCGAAGGTTGCTATGTCTGCCACAGCCAGATGATCCGCCCCATGCGGGACGAGGTTGAACGCTATGGCCATTATTCACTGGCGGCGGAATCGATGTACGACCATCCGTTCCAGTGGGGATCGAAGCGCACAGGTCCTGACCTTGCCCGCGTCGGTGGCCGTTATTCGGATGCCTGGCACGTGGATCACATGCGCGATCCTCAGTCCGTGGTGCCTGAATCGATCATGCCGAAATACGCGTTCCTCAGCGAAACCCGGATCGAACCAACCCATGTGGCCGATCTTCTGGCAACGCACAGGTTGGTCGGTGTGCCTTACACCGACGAGATGATCGAAAACGCCGCCGCCGACTTTGCGGTGCAGGCCGATCCTGACGGTGACTGGGAAGGGTTGCAGGAACGCTATCCCAACACGGTCGTGTCGAACTTCGACGGCCAGCCCGAGTTGACCGAAATGGATGCGATGATCGCTTACCTTCAAATGCTGGGCACGTTGGTCGACTTTTCGACCTTCACCCCTGCTGCAAGCCGCTAAGGGAGGACAAGATGGAAACCTATACCTTCTTGCGCGAACTGGCCGATAGCTGGGTGCTTTTGGCGATGTTCACCTTCTTTGTCGGGGTCTGCCTGTGGGTCTTCCGGCCCTCGGCTAAGGCCGCCGATGCCGAAGCTGCCAGCATCCCGTTTCGCAATGAAACCCGCCCCGTCGCCGATCCGGCGTCGGACAAACCCTCAACCACAAGCTCCAGTCTGAAGTCGGAGGCCAAAGATGTCTGACAATCTCAACAAGGACGAGGTCACCGGCGTCGATACCACCGGTCACGTTTGGGACGGGATCAGGGAATTGAACAATCCCCTGCCGCGCTGGTGGCTGTGGTGCTTTTACCTGACCGTTGCCTGGGGCGTTGTCTATACGATCGCCTATCCCGCCTGGCCACTGATCAATGGCGCGACTTCGGGGTTCCTTGGATATTCGACCCGCGCCAATGTCGCCGCCGATATCGAGGCGGTCGATGCCCAGAATGCCGAAGTCGCCGCACAACTGGCTGCGGCGGACCTCAGCACTTTGTCGGCAGACGATCCGGCCTATCACTATGGTGTTGCTGGCGGGGCCGCGGTGTTCCGCGCCAACTGTTCGCAGTGTCATGGGTCGGGTGCGGCTGGCGCTGTCGGGTATCCCAACCTTCTGGATAACGATTGGCTTTGGGGCGGATCGCTTGAAGCGATCGAGGCCACGGTGCGCCACGGCGTCCGTAACGACACCGACGACGATGCCCGCTATTCCGAGATGCCCGCCTTTGGCGAAATCCTGGAACGCGACGAAATCACGGCCCTGGCCGAGTACGTGTTGGCCCTGTCCAATCAGGAACACGATGCGGCACTGGCTGCCACGGCCACAGAGCTTTTCGTCGACAACTGCAGTTCGTGCCACGGCGAAGAAGCCGAGGGTATGTACGATCTGGGCGCGCCACGCCTGTCGGATGCGATCACCCTTTACGGCAATTCCCGCGACGCGGTGATCGAGACGATCACCAATGCCCGCTTTGGTGTCATGCCCGCCTGGGGACCACGTCTGGACGAAGCCGAGATCAAGGCCGTCACGCTTTACGTCCATCAACTGGGCGGCGGCGAGTAACGTTTCACGCTTCATCGCGCGATTGGTTGTTTCCGACACCTCTGGGAAACGCGCGGTGACCCCCGGCCCCTGCCCTGTTCGCACATCGCGGGGGTCGGGGACCATAACAGGTCGGCGAACGTCGAGACGCCGGGTCAAAAATGGCCCGGCGTTTTTCATGGGCAGATCGCCGGGCGCAATATCCGAGACCTGGGTTGGATAATCCTGCGGTTTCAACGGCAAAGCAGCGTCATGTCGCCGCATCGTCGCCTTACGACCTTCGGGCAGGCTTGCCGAAAACCCAGGCGCGATTACCTGATATTTCACGCGCCTTCAGCAATCGCTGGGAAATTCCTGCAGATTGCTTTTGGTGATTGATGCAGATCAATGCCGCCTGCACCGGGTGGATGCTCTAAGGGTGCTGCGAACAGGAAGATATCCCATGGCCGAGAACCAAACTCAGTCTCCGAAACTCTATGCCCCGCGCGAGCCGATCTTTCCCCGGCGCGTAAGCGGGACCTTCAGAACGCTCAAGTGGTGGATTCTGGGCATTACGCTTGGAATTTACTACCTTTTCCCATGGATCCGTTGGGATCGGGGGCCGAACCTGCCTGACCAGGCGGTTCTGGTCGATATGGCCGGGCGCCGCTTTTACTTCTTCTGGATCGAGATCTGGCCGCATGAGTTCTATTTCGTCGCGGGCCTTTTGATCATGGCGGGGCTTGGGCTGTTCTTGTTCACCTCGGCCTTGGGCAGGGTCTGGTGCGGCTATGCATGCCCGCAGACGGTCTGGACCGATCTTTTCATCCTGGTCGAACGCTGGATCGAGGGTGACCGCAACGCCCGTGTCCGGCTTTGGAACGCGCCCTGGACGGGCAAGAAAATCAGGCTTCGGGTCACGAAATGGGTGGTCTGGTTCCTGATCGCCTTGGCCACGGGCGGGGCCTGGGTGTTCTATTTCGCCGATGCGCCAACGCTGGCGCGCGATCTTGTCACGCTGAACGCCGCTCCGATCGCCTATTCGACCATCCTGGTTCTGACCGCCACAACGCTGATCTTTGGCGGCTTCATGCGCGAGCAGGTCTGCATTTACATGTGCCCCTGGCCACGCATCCAGGGTGCGATGATGGATGATGATACCCTGACCGTCGCCTATCGGGACTGGCGCGGTGAACCCCGTGGCAAGCACCGCAAGGCCGAAGGCGCCGACCAGCTTGGCGACTGCATTGATTGCATGGCCTGCGTCAACGTCTGCCCCGTCGGCATAGATATCCGGGACGGTCAGCAGCTTGAGTGTATCACCTGCGCGCTGTGCATCGACGCCTGCGACGATATCATGGCCAAGATCGGCAAGGAGCGCGGACTGATCGACTATCTGGCCCTGTCCGACGAGGGCCGCGAACGCGAAGGCAATCCGCCGCGCCCGATCTGGCAGCATGTGTTCCGGCTGCGCACCATCATCTATACCGGCCTTTGGTCGCTGATCGGGGTCGCCTTGATCTGGGCGCTCTTCGTTCGCTCGGACATCGGTCTGTCGGTGGAACCTGTGCGCAATCCGCAGTTCGTGACCCTGTCGGATGGTTCGATCCGCAACACCTATACCTTGCGCATTCGCAACCTTACTGCGGATGATCGCGAATTCCGCGTGGCGCTGACGTCCGAGGACATCTTGCGCATTGACGTCGGAACCCAGGGACCCGAGGCCAATCACATCATCGTGCCCGCGAACGAAACCCTCAATGCCCGCGTCTTTGTCACCGCGCGCCCCAACGATCCGGCGGCGGCCCGCGAGACGACGGACTTGAGGATATGGGTCGAGGACGCCTATGGTGAAGGCCGCGCAGGGGCGGCGACGATTTTCAACGGAAAGGGTTAGGCCATGGGTCCGACACGCATCACCGGATGGCACGTTGCACTGATCTTTGGATCGGCCTTCGCGGTTATCATCGGCGTCAACATCACGCTGGCGGTCAAGGCCGTATCGACTTTTCCGGGTCTTGAGACCAAGAACTCCTATGTCGCCAGCCAGACCTTTGAACGCGATCGACAGGCGCAAGAGGCTTTGGGCTGGACCGTGGGGGCACGGATCGACGGTTTGCGCCTGGAAGTTGCGATTGACGACGATATCGGCCCGGTCGTGCCCGAGATCACCGCCGCCACCCTTGGCCGCGCAACCCATGTGGGCGAGGACATGACCCCCGTGTTCCGCCATAACGGCGCGCGCTTCGTGGCCGAGGTGCCCGAACTGGCCCCCGGCAACTGGAACCTGCGTTTGCAGGCCCGCGCGGCAGACGGCACCGAGTTTCGCCAACGCATCGTTCTTAAGGTTGCCAGATGAGCGTAACGGCCTGCCCCGGATGCACCGCTGGCGGCGAAGTGGCCGACCGGCTGGCCGGGGATCAGACCTTGCCGACGCACGAGCTTTGGTTGCCCAAGATCCATTGCATCAACTGTATTCGGGGCGTCGAGGACGCCCTTGCCCGTTTGCCCGACATCGACGCGGCCCGGGTGAACCTCAGCCGCAAGCGGGTGGCGATCCGGGCAACGCCCGGTGCCGATCCGACCCCCTGGATCGACGCCTTGGCCCAGGCTGGCTACGAAGCACACGAGGCCAGGACGAACGCCGAACATGCGGGCGACCGGGGGCTGCTTTTGCGCCTTGGGATCGCGGGGTTCGCGATGATGAACGTGATGCTTTTGTCGGTCGCCGTCTGGTCAGGCGCCACGGATGCAACGCGCGATTTCTTCCACTGGATCGCTGCCGCGATTGCGCTGCCCGCCGCCGTATTCTGCGCCGAGCCATTCTTTTCCAGTGCCCTGGGTGCAATGCGCGCCAGGCGTTTCAACATGGACGTGCCGATTTCGCTGGCCATCATCCTGGCCTGCGGACTGTCGCTTTACGAAACCGCGACGGGCGGGGCGCACGCCTATTTCGATGCCGCCCTGTCCCTGACCTTTTTCCTGTTGGCGGGGCGCGTGCTGGAGGCCCGAATGCGTCGGGCGGCGCGATCTGCGGCAGCTGATCTGGCCGCGCTTGAACCACGCCGGGTGCTGGTGCTGGAAGACGGCGACAAGATCGGGCGCAAGATCGAAGACGTGGCGATTGGCGATCGGCTTTGGCTGGCGGCTGGCGCTCGGGTTCCGGTCGATGGTGTTCTGAAATCGCTGCAGGTGCGCGTCGACCGAAGTGCGCTGACCGGCGAAAGCGACCCGATCGAGATCGACGAGGGCGAAACCCTGACGGCGGGCGATGTGGTCATGACGGGCCCTGTCACCATGGAGGCGCGTGCGGTCGGAGAAGCCTCGACCCTCAGGAGGATGATCCAGCTTGCGGCCCTGGCCGAGGGCGCGCGCACCAAATACACAAGCCTGGCCGACCGCGCCGCCGAGCTTTACGTGCCCCTGGTCCATGGGTTGGCCCTGGCCGCTTTCCTGGGCTGGAGCTTTGCAACCGGCGATCTGATGCACGCTTTGACCATTGCGATTGCCACGCTGATCATCACCTGCCCCTGCGCCCTGGGTCTGGCCGTGCCCGCCGTGGCCACGGTTGCCACGGGTCGGCTGTTTCGCGCCGGGGTTCTGGTGAAATCCGAAACCGCTCTGGAACGGCTGGCCGAGGTCGATACGGTTGTCTTCGACAAGACGGGAACTTTGACGCGCAGCGTTCTGAAGCCCCCAAATGACCTGACGGGCGAACAGCTTTCGGTGCTGAAAGCATTGGCATTGGCGTCGGACCACCCGCTTAGCCGGGGCCTGGTCCGGGCTTTGGACGATGTACGGCCCGCCGCCCTGGACGACGTTCGGGAAATCCCCGGCGAGGGCGTTCTGGCACGCATGGGCGACACTGTTGCCCGCCTTGGGTCGGGCGCGTGGCTGGGCCAAGCGGGCGGCACCGCGTTTCAAATTGGCGAAGACGTCTTTGGCATGGAGCAATCCGAACAGCTTGTTCCCGGCGCCGCCGACACCGTGGCCCGTCTGCAGACCCTTGGCTTCCCGGTTCATCTTTTGACCGGCGACACTGAAACGCACGCCGCCCGGATCAATGCCATGCTTGGGGCCGACGCGGTTCACGCCGCGATGCGACCCGAGGACAAACAAGCCATGATCGCGCGCCTGCAGGACGAGGGTCACAAGGTTCTGATGGTGGGGGACGGATTGAACGACACGCTGGCCCTGACGCAGGCCTGGGCCTCGATCGCGCCGGGATCAGCGCTGGAAGCCAGCCAGAACGCTGCCGACGTGGTGCTTTTGGGCGGCACGCTGGAGCGGATGGCCGATGCCCTGGGCATCGCGCGAAAGGCGCGGCGGCGAATTCTTGAGAACTTTGGACTGGCGGCGTGTTACAATGCCATTGCGATTCCATTGGCATTGGCCGGTCTGGCCACGCCACTTTTGGCAGCCCTTGCCATGTCAACGTCTTCGATCAGCGTGACCCTGAACGCGCTGCGCAGCGGGAGCATCAAATGAATATCCTTGTTGTTCTGGTTCCCTGTTCACTGATCCTTGGCCTTGGCGCCCTGGCGGCCTTTGTCTGGACCCTGCGCCACGACCAGTACGAGGATCTTGAAGGGGACGCGGAGCGGATCCTGTTTGACGAGGACGACGCGACCAAGTCGTGATTGGATTGGGCAACTGCCGCTGTTGATCTTAGCAGTTGCCAATCTTGACTATTTTTTAGTCTCAATGGCTTGCCAATAAATCCCCACGCAACGGTACAAAAATGCTAAGCGGGGTTTAACGGTCAGGGACAGCACAAATCCGCATCAGTCGCCTTTGTAGTACCCCACGACATCTCCTTCGGTCGTACACCCCAAACCATTCAACAAACGGTTGGAATAGTTGAAATAGGCGCAAACCTGATTCACTTCGAGGATCTCGCCGTCGTCGCATCCGGCAATTTTCAGGGCCTCGAAATCCGACTTGACCATCCTGCCGACGTCCGTGGTCAATTTGCCCGCATAACGCAGCAGCGCCAGCTCCTTGCCCTCGAATTCGTCTTCGGGCCGCTCGGCTTTCAGCGCGGTAAAGATGCGGTCGCTGCGCGGTTGGTCCTTCAAAAGGTTGCGCACATTCATGAAGTGATGGGTCAGGGAATAGGTGCAATCGTTCAGGATCGACGTATAGCTTGCCACGACTTCCAGAAACCAGAACGGCAGCGCGTTGTCCTTTGAATGGAGGACCGAACGGTAAAGCGTTACGTGCCCGTCCATGGTTTCGGGGCGCAGGCTATGGACGCGCATTACCGTATCGACGGTGCCGTGGGGTGTGCGGGCCTTGTCCAGAAGGGTTTTCAGACGCGGGCCTGCGTCTTCGTCGGACACCATCTTGATCCAAGCAGTCATGGGTTTACTCCTTTGGGCCGTCGGCAGAGAAAATGTCATAAACTTTCAGCGCCTTGGCCGAAAAAGCATAAGACGGTCCGCCGCCCATATAGGTCGCCATCGCCAAAGCCTCGCACAGTTCTTCGCGGGTTGCCTTCAGACGGATCAGCGAGCGCACATGGAACCCGATGCAACTGTCGCAACGGGTGGCAATGGCGATGCCAAGCGCGATGAATTCCTTGGTCTTTTCGCTTAACGCGCCGTCGGTTTTGGCGGCCTGGCTCATCTGCCCGAAACCCTTTGCGGTCTGGGGGATTTCCCGGGTCAGCCGCCCGATATTGGTCTCGGTTTCGGCCATGAAGTCGTGCCAGTCCATGTCTGCTCCTTAGATGCGTTCGTCCGATCCCATGCGCCGTTCCAGCCACCGAACCCCGGCCGAGATGATCAGCACTAGGATCAGGTATTCGACGATGAGAAGTGAATAGATCTCCAGCGGTCGGTATTCGGTCACCACCAGTTCGTTGGCGCGCCGGGTCAGTTCCTGCATGCCGATGACCGAGGCAAAGGCGCTCATCTTGACGATATAGATGAACTGGTTGGCCAGGGGTGGCAGAATGCGGCGGATCGCCTGGGGCAGGATCACATAGCGCATGGTCTGGACATAGTTCAGACCGACGGTCTGGGCGGCCTCGCTTTGGCCGCGTGCAATCGACTGGATGCCGGCGCGGTAGATTTCGGCGGTAAAGGCGCTGTCGGATATCGCCAGTGTGATGATGGCGCCCCAGAATGGGTCGATGGGAATATTGAGCCCCATGGATTTGAAGATGATCGGCAGGCCGTAGAACACCCAGAACAGCATCGGCAACAGGGGGATCGAGCGGATGAATTCCACATAGATGCGGTTGATCAGCCGCCAACCGCGACTGCGGGACTGGCCGGGCAGTGCCACCAGAAGGCCCAGGAGGATCGAGATCAGCGCGGCAATGACCGAAATCTGAATGGTGTTCCACATCCCAGAGACCAGGAATTTCACATTGATCCATCCACCCGGAGTTCTGGGGTCGATGACATACCAGCCCCAGGTCGCGGACGATGAACACCCGGTCAGCAGAACCAGCGACATCAGGGCAAAGACGTTTCTTTTCATGTGCTTGCCCCTTAGTGCTGTAAAATCTGGCTTAGGAAGGTGCGGCAACGTTCTGACTCCGGTGCGGTGAAGAACGCTTCGGGCGTGCCCCGTTCGACGATCTCGCCATGATCCATGAACACCATCTGGTCGGCCACCTTTCGGGCAAAGCCCATTTCATGCGTCACGACGATCATGGTCATTCCGTCCACGGCCAGTTCGACCATCACGTCCAGCACTTCGGAGATCATTTCCGGGTCAAGTGCAGACGTGGGTTCGTCAAACAGCAACAGTTTCGGTTCCATGCAAAGCGAACGGGCAATTGCGACGCGTTGTTGCTGGCCGCCCGAAAGCTGGGCGGGGCGCTTGTCGAATTGTTCGGGGATGCGGACACGTTTCAGGTAATGGTGCGCGCGGGTTTCGGCATCACGTCGGCTGAGCCCGAGGGATTTCATCGGCCCCAAGGTCAGATTGTCGAGAACGCTGAGGTGGGGAAACAGGTTGAACTGCTGAAACACCATACCAACCGCGCCCTGAATGGCGGTGATGGATTTCTGATCGTTGGTCAGATCAACCCCGTCCAGTCGCACGGTTCCCGATTGGTGTTCCTCAAGCCGGTTGATACAGCGCACAACGGTAGATTTCCCGGACCCGGAAGGGCCACATATCACCACCTTTTCCCCGCCCTGCACCGTCAGGTTGATGTCTTTCAGGACGTGAAAATCGCCGAACCATTTATTGACGTCGACAAGTTCGACCGCTGCGTTTGACATCGAGATCCCCGCCCTTGTGTGTCCGCGAAATCCGTTCAAGTATCAAAGCTGTGTCATAAAAGAACAAACAAGACCATTCATGGGAGGGTCACGAATGAAGAATATCCTGAAACTCGCCGCCGTGGCGGCGGTCGGGCTTGCGCTGTCGGGTGCTGCTCAGGCGCAGTCGGCGTTGAACGAAATCCTCGATTCCGGCGTGCTGAAAGTCGGCACGACCGGCGACTGGAACCCGATGTCGGTCCGCGATCCGGCGACCAACAATTACAAGGGTTTCGACATCGACATCATGAACGAACTTGCCGCCGATCTGGGTGTCGAGGTCGAATTCGTGCCAACCGATTGGAAAACCCTGGTGAATGGCGTTGTTGCCGGTCAGTACCACATCACCGGTTCAGCCTCGATTTCCCCGCCCCGGATGAAGGTGGCAGGATTCTCGGAAAGTTATATCGCCGTTGAGATCTTCCCGTTCACAACAAAGGACAAGGAAGGCAATTTTTCGGGATACGACTCGATCAACCAGCCGGGCGTGACAGTGGCAACGACCCTTGGAACCACCTTTGAAGCGCTGGTGCGGGACTGGTTTCCAAACGCCGAGATCAAGGTCGTAGAAGCCCCCGCGCGCGGCTTTCAGGAGGTTATCGCAGGTCGGGCAGATGTGTTTATCACATCAAACATCGAAGGTTCGACACTTGTCGACAAATTCCCGGTGGTGCGCGTGCCGGATACCGGACCACGCTCGCCATCGCCGATTGCAATGTTGTTGCCTCAGAACGATCAGGTCTGGATCAACTACGTGAACAATTGGGTCAAAGTGAAAGAAGCTAAAGGCTTTTTCGATACGACCAAAGCGAAATGGGGTCTTTAGGATAGCTTCGGCGGCGGGCCGGGATCCGGTCCGCCGTTTAAGGAACTGAACCTTTGCAACTTAGCCTCATGACATGGCCCGAGGTCGAGGCGCATCTGTCCGAAGGCGCAGTTGCGGTGTTGCCGGTCGGGTCCGTGGAACAGCATGGTCCCATGGGGTTGATCGGGACCGACGCGATCTGTGCCGCTGCAGTGGCCGAGCGTGCGGCTGATCTGGCTGGCGCCATTGTCGCCCCCGTGATGGCCTATGCCCCTGCCCCGTTCAACACCGGGTTTCCCGGGACCCTGTCGGTTTCGCCCGCGGTTTTGACGTCGCTTGTGACCGAAGTTTGCACCGGCTTGCTGGATCAGGGGTTTCTGGGCGTCTTTGTCGTGAATGGACACGGGGCCAATCTGGCACCCCTGGAGCAGGTCGCGGCGGCGCTGCCAGAAGGTGCGCTGCGGAGCCAAAGCTGGTGGGCACCGCCCGAGGTGAACGACCTTCGGCAATCCCTTTACGGTGACTGGGAAGGCATGCATGCCACGCCGTCCGAGGTTGCGATCACCCAAGCTTTGCATGGTTCGAAGGCGCCCGGGGCCGCAGCGGATCCACCGAAAAAGCTGAGCGCCGACTATATCCGCGCTCACAGTGGCGACCGTCATGGTCCGCCGCACCAACATCGCGCACAATTCCCCGACGGCCGGGTCGGGTCGCATTCGGCATTGGCCACACCGGAGGATGGTGCGCGGTTGCTGACGGTCGCGGGTTCGGCGATTGCCGATGAGATCAAGGCGTTTCGCGCGGAACGACGCCGGGACGCACGAAGGGGTTAATTGCCCAATATCCCTGGCAGGTGCAGCCCTTGTTCGCGCGCGCAATCCAAGGCGATGTCATAGCCCGCATCCGCATGGCGCATCACCCCCGTGGCCGGGTCGTTCCAAAGAACGTTTGCCAGCCGACGGTCGGCGTCCTCGGTCCCGTCACAGCAGATCACCATGCCCGAGTGCTGCGAGAACCCCATGCCGACCCCGCCACCGTGGTGAAGCGACACCCAGGTCGCCCCGCTGGCGACATTCAGCATGGCGTTCAGCAAGGGCCAGTCGCTGACCGCGTCAGAACCATCCTTCATCGCCTCGGTTTCCCGGTTGGGCGAGGCGACAGACCCGCTGTCAAGGTGATCACGGCCGATGACGACAGGGGCGCTGAGTTCCCCCGTCCGCACCATTTCGTTGAAGGCAAGCCCCAGCTTGTGACGCTGGCCAAGGCCGACCCAGCAGATACGCGCGGGCAGGCCCTGGAACGCGATCCGTTCGCGCGCCATGTCCAGCCAGTTGTGCAGATGCGGATCGTCGATCAGTTCCTTCACCTTGGCGTCGGTCTTGTAGATGTCTTCGGGGTCGCCCGAAAGCGCGCACCAGCGAAACGGTCCCACGCCCCGGCAGAACAAGGGGCGGATATAGGCCGGCACGAAGCCGGGGAAGGCAAAGGCGTTTTCCAGTCCTTCTTCTTTTGCGACCTGCCGGATGTTGTTGCCGTAATCCAGCGTCGGAACGCCAGCGTCCCAGAAATCGACCATGGCCGCGACGTGGATTTTCATCGAGGCGCGCGCGGCTTTTTCCACCGCCGCCGGATCGGTTTCCTGTTTCGCGCGCCATTCGGCGACGTTCCAGCCCTGGGGCAGATAGCCGTGGACAGGATCGTGGGCCGAGGTCTGGTCGGTTACGATATCGGGTTTCACACCGCGCTTCACCAGTTCGGGGAACACGTCGGCAGCGTTGCCGATCAGCGCGATGGATTTCGCCTCGCCCGCTTTTTTCCAGGCGTCGATACGCGCTAGGGCTTCGTCCAGATCATGCGTCTTTTCATCGACATAGCGGGTGCGCAGCCGAAAATCTGCGCGGGTTTCATCGCATTCGACCGCCAAACAGCACGCCCCGGCCATGACCGCGGCCAATGGTTGCGCCCCGCCCATACCGCCAAGTCCGGCGGTCAGGATCCAGCGCCCTTGAAGGTTGCCGTCGTAATGCTGGCGCCCCGCCTCGTTGAAGGTTTCATAGGTGCCCTGCACGATGCCTTGCGTGCCGATATAGATCCACGACCCGGCGGTCATCTGGCCGTACATCGCCAGCCCGCGCTTATCCAATTCGTTGAAGTGATCCCAGTTGGCCCAATGGGGCACAAGGTTGGAATTGGCGATCAATACGCGGGGGGCATCCTTGTGGGTCTGAAAGACGCCGACAGGTTTGCCCGATTGCACCAGAAGTGTCTGGTCGTCGTTCAGATCCTTCAGGCAGGCCACAATGGCATCAAAGTCGTTCCAGGTGCGGGCCGCGCGCCCGATGCCGCCGTAGACAACCAGTTCGTGCGGGTTTTCGGCGACATCGGGGTGCAGGTTGTTCATCAGCATCCGCATCGGTGCCTCGGTCAGCCAGGACTTGGCGGTGATCTCGGAGCCCGTGGGCGGAAAGACGTCGCGGGTATTGTGGCGGGGGTTGGTCATGCGTGAAGCTCCGTTGCGGTGTCGACCAAGGCGTCGAGGATGTCTTTCAACCAGGGGCGCAGGCGGCCTGCCTTGCCCGCGTCATAGTCCCAGGGAGGTGCCTCGGCGGTCAGATAAGCGCGTTCCGCGATCTCCATCTGGATGGCGTGAATATTGCCCGAAGGTTGGCCATAGTGGCGGGTGGTCCATCCGCCCTTGAAACGGCCATTCAGCACCGAGGCATAGGGTGAGGATTGCGCAATTTCCCAGGCGATGGCTTCAAGTTCGGGGGCGCAGGTGGCCCCGTTGTTTGTGCCGAGATTGAGCACCGGCAGCTCTCCGTCGAACAGGAACGGGATATGCGAGCGGATCGAATGGCAGTCGTAGAGCACGGCAAATCCGTGCAGGTTCTTCACCCTGTCAAGTTCGCCCTGAAGGGCAGCGTGGTAAGGGGCATGGAACGCCACCCTGCGCCCGGCGATGTCGGTCTGTGTCGGCTCGTCCGTCCAGATCGCCGCGCCGTCGAAATCGGTGAGCGGCACCAGACCGGTGGTGTTCTGGCCGGGATAAAGACTTTCGCCGCCGGGGTCCCGGTTGGCGTCGATCACATAGCGGTGGAAAGTGGCACGGACCGTGGTCGCGTCAGGCAGCAAGCCGTCATAAAGGTCGTGGATATGCCAATCGGTGTCGGCCAGAGCCTGGCCTTCTGTGTTCAGCTTGGCGGCGATGTCCTGGGGCACATGGGTGCCGGTGTGAGGCAGCCCCAGTACCAGGGGTCCCTTGCCCTGATGCACGTCGACCGGGGTCATGACGCATCGCCTTTCACGAAGGGCGCAAGGGTGACGGCATTGGTCAACCGGCCATCTGCAACCATGGCGGCCGCCGCCTCGATCGAGGGCGCAAGATAGCGGTCGTCGGTCAGTTCGGGCACATCGCGGCGCAATTCGCCGATCACGTCTTGCAAGGCGTCGCTGGTCTTCATCGGTGCGCGGAACCCGATGCCTTGCGCGCCGCAAATCGCCTCGACACCCAGGATGACATTCAGGTTGGCGTTCATCTTGCCCAGACGCCGCGCGGCGTGGGCCGACATGCTGACGTGGTCTTCCTGATTGGCCGAAGTCGGTGTTGAATCGGTGGTACAAGGGTTGGCCAGGTGTTTGTTTTCGCTCATCAAAGCGGCGGTCGTCACTTCGGCGATCATCAGGCCCGAATTCAGCCCGGGATCCGGTGTGAGGAAGGGGGGCAGGTCGAATGACAGGTTAGGATCGACCATCAGCGCGACGCGGCGCTGCGCAATCGCGCCAATCTCAGACAGGGCGACGGCGATCTGATCGGCGGCAAATCCCACCGGTTCGGCGTGGAAATTTCCGCCCGACACGATCACGCCGTCATCCACCAGAACAAGCGGGTTGTCGGTGACGGCGTTGGCTTCGACTTCAAGGGTTCGGGCGGCGAAATGCAAAAGGTCCATGGCCGCGCCCGTGACCTGCGGCTGGCAGCGGATGCAATAGGGATCCTGTACGCGGGTGTCATCGTCACGGTGGCTTTCGCGAATTTCGGAGCCTTCCATAATGGCCCGTTGGGCGCGCGCGACCTCGATCTGACCCCGGTGGCCGCGAAGCGTGTGAATGGCGTCCCGCAGCGGTGCGGTCGATCCCATGATGGCGTCGGTCGAAAGGGCGGCGGTCACGACACTGGCCGCGGCATTGTCGAAAGCCCCCCAAAGCCCGACCAGGGCACAGGCGGTGGAAAACTGGGTACCATTGATCAGCGCGATACCCTCTTTCGGGCCAAGGATGATGGGCGAGATCCCGGCTTTCTCCATGGCCTTGGACGTTGCCATGCATGTGCCGTCGAACATCGCCTCACCCTCGCCGATCATCGAGGCGGCCATATGGGCCAGAGGTGCCAGATCGCCCGAGGCACCGACCGACCCTTGAGTTGGGATCACCGGTGTCACGCCTTTGGCCAACATCGTCTCGATGATGTCGATCGTCGTCATGGCAACGCCCGAGGCACCCCGGCCAAGCGACAGAAGTTTCAGCACCATCATCAGGCGCGTTGTTGGGATGTCCAGGGCATCGCCGACCCCGCAGCAATGGGACAATACAAGATTGCGCTGCAGGGTTTCGGTGTCTTCGGCCGCGATCTTGACGCTTGCGAGTTTGCCGAAACCGGTGTTAACGCCATAGACTGCCGCCTCGCCTGCCGCGGCGGTGGCAACGGCCCTGGCTGCTGTCAGAATGCCAGGACGGCAGGTGTCGTCGAGACGGGCGGCATGACCGGCTGACCAGATGTCACGAAGCTGGTTCAGGGTCGTCGATCCAGGTGTCAGCGTGACCATCATAGGACCCCCCCGATGATCCGGGCGTGCAAAGGGTTGAACCCGATGCGATAGGCAAGTTCGGCTGGATGATCGGCGTTCCAGACACACAAATCCGCCCGCGCGCCGGGTGTGATCTGCCCACGGTCGGACAAACCAAGCGCCTGCGCGGCGTGGGTCGTCGTGCCCAAAAGCACCTCAAGCGGTGTCATCCGGAACAGCGTACACCCCATGTTCATCGTCAAGAGCAGCGATGCCAGGGGCGAGGAACCGGGATTGCAATCGGTGGCAAGCGCCATCGGCACGCCGTGATCACGGAACGCCTGAACCGGCGGCGCTTTGGTTTCGCGAAGCGTGTAATACGCCCCCGGCAGCAGAACCGCGACGGACCCGGCGGCCTTCAACGCCTGGGCGTCGTCGCTGGTCGCATACTCAAGATGATCGGCAGACATTGCGCCATAGTCGGCTGCCAGTTTCGTCCCGCCAATGTTCGAAAGCTGTTCGGCATGCAGTTTGACCGGCAGCCCAAGGTTTTGGGCAGCCTCGAAAACCCGGCCGATCTGTGCGGTGTCAAAGGCGATCCCTTCGCAAAAGCCATCCACGGCATCGACCAGACCTTCGCCATGCGCGGCCTTCAGAGCCGGGATACAAACGTCGTCGATGTAGGCGTCGGGTTGGCCTTTGTATTCCGGCGGCACGGCGTGGGCACCAAGGAAACTGGTGCGCACTTCGATCGGCCGTTTACTGGCGATCGCACGGGCGACACGCAGCATCTTCAGTTCTGTGTCACGGTCCAGCCCATAGCCTGACTTCACTTCGATCAGGCTGACGCCCTCGGCAATCATCGCATCGACGCGGGTCAGTGCATCGGCCAGCAGATCGTCCTCGGACGCCGCGCGCGTGGCGCTGACCGTCGAGACAATCCCACCCCCGGCCCGGGCGATTTCTTCGTAGCTGGCGCCGGTGAGGCGCAGTTCGAATTCCCGCGCGCGATTGCCGCCGAAGACAATATGGGTATGACAATCAATCAGCGCAGGCGTGATCAACCGGCCTTCCATGTCATGGGTGTTGCTTGTCCGGTGGTCGTCTGGAATGTCGCCTGCATCGCCCACCCAGGCGATGTGACCATCCTTCATGGCCAGGGCGCCGTCTTCGATCAGCCCGAAATCGTCGTTCTTGGCGAGTCTTGCGATTTTGGCATTGGTCAGAAGCATGCGGCGACTCGCTTGTATAAAGGACAGTGTTATTGTTAATATGTCTGCACATAATAACCTGTCAAGCGAGCGAAACATGAAAAAGGTCTGGGCAGAGAGCGCCCTTTTGCCCACAGGCTGGGCCAGAAACGTGGCGATTACCGTCGACGACGACGGCCGGATTGAAAGCGTTGAAGCCGGGGCCGACAGCGATGGCACCCGGGTTGGCATTCTGCTTGCAGCGCCGGTCAATGTTCACAGCCACGCCTTTCAGCGCGCCATGGCCGGGCTGACCGAACGGCGTGGACCCGATCCGCGCGACAGTTTCTGGACCTGGCGACAGTTGATGTTCCGCTTTCTGGATCGTCTGACCCCGGACCACGTGCAGGCCATCGCCGCCTTTGTTCAGATGGAGATGCTTGAGGCCGGGTATGCCACCAATGCCGAGTTCCACTATCTGCATCACCAACCGGGCGGCACGCCCTATGACACCTTGTCCGAGTTGTCGCATCGGATTGCCGCCGCGGCTGCGGAAAGCGAAATCGGGTTGTGTCTGCTGCCGGTGCATTACCAGTTCGGCGGCTGCGACGGCCGGGAACTGGGGCCCGGGCAAATTCGGTTCGGCAATGATCTGGAGCGGTTCAACCGCCTGCTTGAAGGGGCCGTTGAGGGCCTTGCCGCCCTGCCCCGTGACACGACGTTCGGCGTTGCTCCGCATTCGCTTAGGGCGGTTGGCGCGGGCGACCTGAGACGATACGGCGAACACTTTCCGACCGGTCCCATCCATCTGCACCTGGCCGAACAACCCGCCGAGGTTGACGAGGTTTCCGATGTTTGGGGCGCGCGCCCGGTGGATTGGGCCCTGGCAAATATCGGAATCGACGAAAGGTGGTGCCTGATCCATTGCACGCAGATGATGCCCGGTGAAACCACGTCTCTTGCGGACACCGGGGCCGTCGCGGGGCTTTGTCCGATCACCGAAAGTTCGCTTGGCGACGGGATTTTCGACGGCGTGCGGTGGTTGGATGCGGGGGGCCGGATTGCCATCGGGTCGGACAGCAATATCCGCATTTCGCTCAGCGAGGAAATCCGAACGCTGGACTATTCGCAGCGGCTGCGAGATGGCAGCCGGGCCGCGCTTGCGTCGTCGGAAAAGTCGACAGGACGCCGGATTTTTAACGAGATCCTGGCAGGTGGGGCGCAGGCGACGGGGCGGCAGACCGGCAGTTTGGCGGTGGGCAACTGGGCCGATATGCTGAGCCTGGATGCCGGGTCCGTCGATCTTGAAGGCCGCGACGGGGACACCATTCTGGATACCTGGATATTCGGGTGTGACGACCGGCTTGTCGGCGATGTCTGGAGCGCCGGGCGGCACATTGTGATGGAAGGTCGGCACATAAGAAAAGACGCGATTACACATGCTTACCGGCGCTGCATAACCGAATTGAGGGATGCGATTTGAACAAACCTGTCCTGCAGAACTGGCAAAGCGTGCAGGCCGAGGTTCTGCGCCGCATCCATTCGCGCCATTGGAAGCCAGGCGATCTGATCCCGACCGAGACCGAACTTGCCGCCGAGTTCGGCTGTGCCCGCGCCACCGTCAACCGCGCCCTGCGCACCCTGGCTGAAAGCGGGTTGTTGGATCGCCGACGCAAGGCCGGCACGCGGGTCGCCCTGCAGCCTGTCGCCAAGGCGACGTTGGATATTTCGCTGATCCGCCACGACGTCGAGGCCCGCGGACAGACCTATGGGTATCAGTTGCTGGAACGCCGGATGGAGGTGCCTCCGCCAGCGGTCAGCGGGGCGATAAAGACCGCTAGCAAAACAAAACTCTTGCATCTGCAGGCGCTGCATCTGGCCGACAGCAGCCCCCATGCGTTTGAAGACCGCTGGATCAATACCGACGTGGTTCCGGGGGCGATTGCCGAACCTTTCGACGTGATCAGCGGCAACGAATGGCTATTGTCCCATGCGCCCTATACCCACGGCGACATCGCGTTTTCCGCCGCCACGGCATCTGAGCGGGAAGCAACCGTGCTGGGCTGTGCCGGCATGAGCGCGCTTTTCGTGATCGACCGGCTGACCTGGAACAACGACGGCGCGGTGACCAAGGTGCGATTGGCGTTTGAGCCCGGTCACCGGATGCGGACCGTTTTGTGAGCCCCGACCACCCGGCCTAGCTGTGCATGCGTTTTCGGCGTGCCTGCATCCGCGCATTGGCGGCAGCAGTGCCGTCGTGGAACGAGCCGAACAGTTTGTCCCAGGGGATTTCAAGCGAGCCATAGTTACACTCGAAATACCTATGATGCATCTGGTGGTGGAAAGTGCCAAGCTTCAGGCGGTTTTCGTCGCGCATCAATATCCCCTCGAACCCTGTGTGCGTCGTCGCCGCTGTCAGCGTATAATATTGAAGGTGATAAAGAATATGCACCGGATGCGCGGCCACGACCCAGTGGATCAGCACCGTTCCGAGATAAATGATGTGTTCGACCGGGTGCATCGACATCCCGGACCAGGGGCCGATATTGATATTGCGGTGATGGAGCGCGTGGACGTGCCGGTAAAGGAACGGCACGTGCAAAAGGCGGTGAATCCAGTAGAAATAGAAGCTTTCCCAAATCGGGATCAGGAAGAACAGCGCCACGAACCAGATCGGATGCGCAGCCCAGGTCAGGACCGGCGCGTGACCGTTGGCCATGGCCCAGAACATCAGCACTTCGTAGGCTGTCCAGATGGTCACGCCACTGGCGAGGGTCCAGAACATGTTGTCGCGGATTTGCCCGCCAAGGGTGAATTGCCGCCCGTTTTTCATCAAGGGTCGCGGGTCGAATTTCAGGCGCTGCCCCTGCCGGGTGAAGGTATAGAAGTACAGGTGCAGGCCACCGGCAACGGTGCTCATCAGGATCAGGTTTCGGACATACATCTCGGCAATCCAGCCGACCGCAAGCGTTTTGGTTTCAGCCAATGGTGGTTGGAACCAGTAGAAAGACGCAAAAGCAATACCGACGATGATCAACCGTTCCGAGATCAGGAACCACGAGTTCCAGAACCACGCGAATATGTCGGCGGGGCGCAATGGCCAGGAAAACAGCGGCGACACCCGGACGGGGACATCCGGCGTATGATTCCAGCCTTTCAGGGGCGCGTTTTCCATCAGTGCCTCGCTTATCCGCCTGGTGACAGAGCAGCTTTGCATGGATGAAGGTCCGCGTGAAGTCCTGTTGAGAAGCGCAGGCAGGTCCATAAGGCATCCCTATAGAACAATAGCCAATAAAGATTTTACATATGCCAGACCTGGCCGCATACCGATGGGGTGAAACGCGAGACCGATGTCATAGCGAATTTCCGCACCACGGTTCTCCTTGGAGAAGTGGGTGGGCACCCCAACCCCGTCAAATTTGTGTTACAAGACGCATTTATGTTCGCGTCGGCACGGCCTAGTGTATCGGCGACTGCCATGCTGAAGTCCTTTTTGGGGATCAAGGACCGGAAATGCTTAGAAATGCCATGACGATATGTGCAAGTCGAAAAATCGGCTGCTGATGCGGCCATAGTGAAGGGGTCAAACGGGAAAACCCGCAGGCTCTTCAACAGTAGGAGGAAGACCAGAATGAAACTTACCAAAACATGGGCCGCACCGCTGTTTGCCAGCGTGCTGGCGGCAACTGCGGCGCAGGCCGAGACCGAGTTGACGGTTTACACCGCTATCGAAGCTGAAGACCTGGCGCGTTATGCGGAAACCTTCAACGCCCATCACCCTGATATCAAGGTCAACTGGGTCCGGGATTCCACGGGCGTCGTCACCGCCAAGCTTCTGGCCGAGCGTGACAATCCGCAGGCCGACGTGGTCTGGGGCCTGGCCGCGACCTCGCTGTTGCTCTTGAAGTCCGAGGGCATGCTGGAACCCTATGCGCCGGCGGGCGTCGAGATGCTGGATCCGAAGTTCGTCGATGCCGGCGACACACCGACCTGGGTTGGCATGGACGCCTGGGTGGCATCGGTTTGCTACAACACCATCGAGGCTGAAAAGGCCGGGCTGACACCGCCGACCTCGTGGAAGGATCTGACCAACGAGATGTACAAGGGGCATGTGATCATGCCGAACCCGAACTCGTCTGGCACAGGGTTCCTTGACGTTTCAAGCTGGCTGCAGATGTTCGGCGAAGAGGGCGGCTGGGAATATATGGACGCGCTGCACGAAAACATCGCGCGCTATACGCACTCGGGGTCCAAGCCCTGCAAACTGGCGGCGGCTGGTGAAATTCCAATCGGCGTGTCCTTTGCCTTCCGCGGCGCCAAGTCGAAGGCTGACGGCGCACCGTTGGAGATCATCGTCCCAAGCGAGGGCGTTGGCTGGGACATGGAAGCAACCGCCATCGTAGCGGGAACCGACGATCTGGAAGCGGCACAAAAGCTGGTCGACTTCACCGTGACCAAGGAAGCCATGGAGATGTACAACTCGGGCTATGCGGTTGTCGCCATGCCGGGTGTCGCCAAGCCCGTCAAGTTTTTCCCCGAAGGCCTGCTGGACGCCATGATTGCGAACGACTTCGAGTTTGCCGCCAACAACCGCGCGAGCATTCTGGAAGAGTGGCAAAAGCGCTATGACGGCAAGTCCGAGCCCAAGGGCTAGGTCGCAAGCACTCCGGGGGGGCGGTTTCCGCCCTCCTGACCTCCCGCATTTCAGGGCGGGCAATATCAAGAAAAGACTTGGGGGAATGCTGCTGTGACCGAGACCACTGCCAACGGGCAGCCTTACCTGCGCATCGAGGGGCTTTGGAAAGCGTTTGGTGATTTCCTGGCGCTGAAAGACATCTCGCTGGATATCCACGATGGCGAGTTCGTTTGTTTCCTTGGCCCGTCGGGATGCGGCAAGACCACGCTTTTGCGCGCCATCGCCGGGCTTGATCTGCAGACCAAGGGTCAGGTGACGCAGGCCAAGAAGGACATCTCGGACCTGCCGCCATCGGCGCGAGATTTCGGGATCGTGTTTCAATCCTACGCGCTGTTTCCGAACCTGACGATCAAGAAGAACATCGCCTTCGGGTTGGAAAATACCGGTCGCAGCAAGCCCGAGGTTGAGGCGCGTGTAACCGAGCTGTTGGATCTGGTGGGCCTGCCCGATCAGGGGGCGAAATATCCAGCGCAGCTTTCCGGCGGACAACAACAGCGGATTGCCTTGGCACGCGCCATTGCGACCAATCCGGGGTTGTTGCTGCTGGACGAACCACTTTCGGCACTGGATGCCAAGGTGCGCGTACATTTGCGGCATGAGATCAAGGAGTTGCAGCGCAAACTTGGAGTGACCACCGTGATGGTGACCCACGATCAGGAAGAGGCCTTGTCGATGGCCGACCGGATTGTGGTGATGAACCACGGCGTGATCGAACAGGTGGGGTCCCCGACCGACGTCTACCGCGAACCGGCGACCCTGTTCGTGGCGGATTTCATCGGTGAAATGAACCAGATACCGGCAACGGCGGGCGCTTCTGGCCGGGTGACGGTCGGCACATCGGAAATGATCTGCAAGCCGCACGACTTTGGCAATAACGCGCCCGTGATTGCCGCCATTCGCCCCGAGGACGTGATCCCCCATGGGGACGGCGCGCGTTCGCCCGGTGGCGAAGACGTCATTGCGACGCCGGAAAACGCTTTCGAAGTCACCGTGGACGAAATGGAGTTTCTGGGGTCATTCTGGCGTTGTCGGCTGGCCAGCGAACGGTTCGGCGAAGAAGAACTGATCGCCGATTTCTCGATCAACGCCGTGCGGCGGCTGGAACTTGCGACGAACAAAACCATGATCATCGAACTGCCCGAGGACCGCCTGATGGTCTTTGCGCCGGAGGACGCGCGATGACCGACGCCACCGCCCTTCCCGATGGCCCGGTGATCAAGGGGCGGCTTAGCCGCGACGACGTGATCATGCGGCTGGGGATGGTGGTGATCGCAATCTATCTGGTTGCCACGATGGTGCTGCCTCTTTGGGCGATGCTCTCGAAAAGCTTTTCGACGTTCAAATTCGACCTTTCCGGCTATGAGATACAAGTCAGCGACGAGGCCGGGAGCTTTGAGGGAACGATTCTGACACCTGCGGAACTGAACGCCGAACTGGGCGTGCTGGAACTCGGTGATCTGGATGCCGGGTCGGACAGCCGTATGGGGCTGACGCAGTTCTTCCCCGATTTCAGTTTTCGCAGTCCGGTGATGTACCGGGTCAGGAATACAACGGACGCAGGGCGGTTCCTGGTCGGGTCCGAACTGAAAACCGGCACGGAGTGGATCGAACTTGACAGCAACACGTTCCGCCGCGTGCAGATGCGGCCAGTGAAATCGACGGGCCTTGGCAACTTTGTGAGTTACTTTTCGACCCCGGCCCTGTTCAATTCGATCAAGAACTCGCTGATGATCGCGGTGATCAGCACCGTTATAACCGTAACGCTGGCCTTTTGGTTTGCCTATGCGCTGAACCGAAGCTGCATGCGGTTCAAGGGTGCGTTTCGGCTGGTCGCCATGGCGCCGATCCTGGTGCCGTCCCTGTTGCCGGGGATCGCGCTGGTCTATCTTTTCGGCAATCAGGGGATGATCAAGGAACTGCTGTTCGGAGCCAGTATATATGGCCCGATCGGCATCGTGATAGGGTCGGTTTTCTTCACCTTTCCACATGCGTTTATCATCATTTCAACGGCGCTGGCCATTTCGGATGCACGGCTTTACGAGGCCGCCGTCAGTCTGCGTTCGACCCCCTGGCGAACCTTCTGGACCGTCACGATCCCCGGCGCGCGCTATGGTCTGATTTCGGCGGCGTTCGTGGTGTTCAACCTTGTCATCACCGATTTCGGCCTGCCCAAGGTGATCGGAGGCCAGTTCAATGTGCTGGCGGTCGACATCTATAAGCAAGTGATCGGGCAGCAGAACTTTGAAATGGGCGCGGTTGTCTCGGTGGTACTGGTGGTGCCGGCGATCCTGGCCTTTGCCATCGACCGGCTGGTGCAGTCGAAACAGGTGGCTTTGTTGTCGGCGCGCTCGGTTCCCTATCAACCGACCACGAACAGAAAGGCCGACAACATCTTTCTGGGCTATTGCGTGTTGGTTGCGGTTTTCATCGTCGGCATGCTGGCGGTTTGCCAGTTCGCCGCGCTGATCAAGTTCTGGCCCTATGACCTCAGTTTCAGCCTGAAGAACTATGAGTTCGACCGCATGGACGGTGGCGGCTGGGGTTCCTATTTCAATTCGATCAAGCTGGCGCTTCTGACGGCTGTCATCGGAACCTGTGTGATCTTTTTCGGGGCTTATCTGGTGGAAAAGTCCAACGGTTTCAAAACCGGACGGGCAATTTTCCAGATGTTCGCGATGTTGCCGATGGCAATTCCCGGCATGGTCCTTGGTCTGGCCTATATCTTTTTCTTCAACAATCCCGCGAACCCTTTGAATTTCATCTATGGCACCATGGCCATTCTGGTGATCTGTACTGTGACGCACTTTTACACCGTGTCGCATCTGACTGCCGTGACGGCACTGAAGCAGATGGACCGCGAGTTTGAATCGGTGTCGGCGTCGCTGAAGCAACCAACGATGAAGCTGTTCAGCCGCGTCACCGTGCCCGTCTGCATGCCCGCGATTCTGGACATTTCGATTTATCTGTTCGTGAACGCCATGACGACGGTGTCGGCGGTGGTGTTTCTTTATTCGCCCAAGACCACGCTGGCCTCGATCGCCGTCCTGAACATGGACGATGCCGGCGACATCGCACCTGCGGCCGCCATGGGCATGATGATCTTTTACACCAATGCCGCGGCGCGGATCATTCACCTTATCCTGTCAAAAGGTGTCCTGACCCGTACCCAAGCCTGGCGCACCCGTTAGTCCTTGGCGATGTGCAGACCGTCATAGACCAGGGTGCGTGAAAACGTGCCGTCGGGGTTTTGCATCCGGTGTGTCAGCATCTTCTGGGACATCTGAAGCCAGAGTGGCAGGGTTTCAGGGGTTTCTGCCAAGGGCGCGCGTTCGCCTTCGCGCGCCATGTCAAAAAGGATCGGCGGCATATCGCTGGCGAATTGCACTAGGTGGTGCCGGTCGGTTCTGAGGATGGCCAGGTTGGCATCGTCCAGGTCCAGCCCAAGCGTCTTTTGCCATTGCGTCGGTTTTCTTGGATCGGCCATGTCGTATTCCGAGAAACTGGCGGTCTTGCCCGGCGCCGAAGTGTTTTCGACGAGAGGCAAAAGGCTTTGGCCGTCCATGCCGTGGGGCACGGGCACGCCGATGTGTGAAAGGATCGAGGGGGTGACGTCGATGGATTCCGTCATCGCGCGAACAACCTCGCCTGCTCTGTCTGACCGGGATGGATCGCGAATGATCAGTGGCACATGAAAGGCCGCATCGTGAAAGCTGCCTTTCCCCCAAAGCCCGAAATCCCCCATCATGTCGCCATGATCGGCGGTAACGACAAGAAGCGTGTTATCCCATTGCCCGGTTTCTTTCAGTTTATCGACCACGCGGCCGATGTGGTGATCCACTTCGGCGCACAGACCAAGATAGATCGCGCGCAGCGTGGCGGTCGTTTCGGGTGACGCCTCAAGGTCAGGGAAGCCCTCGACAGTCGACGATGGCGGTGCCTTGTCCTGGGCGGGCGCCATGAAGGGATGCCAGTCGCGATCATTGCCGGTGGTTTCGGGCGGTGGCATCTGGGCGGGGTCGAACATGGTGTTGTAGGGCGCGGGCGCGACAAAGGGCGGGTGCGGACGCACATAGGTCAGGGCCGCACACCAGCCGGAATCGGCGGTTGAGGCAAAGTCCAAAAAGCGGTCGGTCAGGAAAGCGGTGTCGCTGTCTTCGGCGCTGTAGATCGCGGGATCGTTCAGCTTGTCGCCAATGGGGCGATAGGTGTCGGGATAGGGCGGCAGGTCAATGCCCTTGGATGCCAGATGGTCGCGCCAGGCCTGATCGTCGCTTTCCATGCGCATCCGGACAACCTCGGAAAATCCCGGCATCAATTCTTCGTAGCTTTGCAGCCTAGGATCGTCGGTGCCGATCACGCGGGGATCCTGGGCGGTGTCGGTATAGCCGAACAAAAGCGGTTCATACCCGCCCTTACGCACCTCGGTTGCAAGGTTCGGCGTGTCGTGGCGAAGCGGCGTGCCATTGCGCACGGCCCTATGGTTCATGGCGTATTGGCCGGTCATGAGCGAAACGCGCGACGGACCGCAGGGCGTCACGACCGAGTAATGCCGCGAAAAGGTGACCGCGTCGTTCATCAGGGCCTTGAGATTAGGAAGCCGTGCCACGCGGCCCAGTTTCGTATCGCCCAGAAGATCGCCGCGGAACTGATCGACGACGATCAGAAGGATATTCGGTTTCGTGCCCATGGATCGCGGTCCTTTCAACGCTTTTGTCACTGATGGCCAGTGCTAGAACGGCTGAGCCACTCCGGCAATGCTCTTTTGAAAGGCGCGGATGACAGGCACGTCGCGGCGCGCTTTCAGGCTGACCAATGCCTCGGACATCGCAAGGCTCATGCCTTCGATCGGCACGCTGACCAAACGGTCGTCATGGCCAAACTCGGCTTCGCTCACAAATCCGATGCCAGCACCCGAGGCAACGACTTCGCGCATGGCTTCCCGGCCTTCGACCTCGATTGCGGGCGCAAGGGGCAATTTCCGCCGACGGGCTTCGTCTTCCAGATTGGCCCGGGTGCGCGATCCTTGTTCACGGAAGATCAGGGGGTGAGATTGCAGGTCATTGAACCCTAGCGCGGCCTTGCCTTCTGGCAGGTACCCCTTTCGCACGAGCGCCACGATCGGCGACCGACCCAGATCGACCAGATCCAGATCCGGGGCCGGGTCAATGTTGCCAACGACGCCGATCTCGGCTTCGTAATCGCGAAGCCGCTGCAACACCTCTGCCGTGTTGCCGGTGTGGATCGACACGAAGACCTTGGGATGAGCCGCACGAAACCGACCAACTGCGGCCGTGATGTGCAAGGCGGAATCCGCCACGATCCTCAGCTTTCCGGTAATCGCGCTTCGGCTGTGTTCCAGAAAATCACCGATCCGCTCTTCGACATCGAAAAACTCCCGCGTCAGCCGAAACAGATCCTCACCCGCAGCGGTCAGCCGCACCTGCCGCCGTTCGCGGAGAAACAGAAGCGTGTCGTGGGCTTGTTCCAATCGCCGGACCTGGTCCGAAACCGACGGTTGCGTCTGGTTCAAAGCCTCGGCCGCGCGCGAAAATCCTTCGTGCAGGGCGACGTGATGAAAGGCCCGAAGCTGGGTATAGCGCATGGCGAATGGTCCTTTGGCCTGGTGGGTCGTTTCGCACCGAGGAATGACATAGGACAAACCTATAGAACAATAGACAATGAAGATTTTACATATACCAATACACCCCCCATATCGAAGGCAAGCTGCAAGGGAACCCTGCCATGGCACAACCTCCTTTTCCTGCTCCTGAACTGGGCGAGCCCTATTTGCTGACCCCTGGGCCATTGACCACGTCCTACGAGGTAAAACAGGCGATGCTGAAGGACTGGGGCAGTTGGGATGACGATTTTCGCGCCATGACCCGGGACATGCGTGACCGGTTGCTGGCAATGATCGGCGATGGAGCGGAGACCTATGATTGTGTGCCGATCCAGGGATCGGGCACATATGCGGTCGAGGCGATGCTTGGGACCTTCGTGCCAAAGGGCGGCAAGGTGCTGGTCCTGGCAAACGGTGCCTATGGCCTGCGCGCGGCGAAGACGGTGGAATATCTAGGCCGCGGTCTGCGCCTTCTGGACAAGGGCGATTACCTGCCGCCACGGGGTGACGAGGTTGCCGCGATCCTGGCCGAAGACACCGGCATCACCCATGTGCTGGCGATCCATTGCGAAACCTCCAGCGGTATTCTGAATCCGATCGAAGAGATTGCCGAAGCGACCAAGGCTGCAGGCCGGACGTTGCTGATCGACTCGATGTCCGCCTTTGGCGCCCTGCCCCTTGATCCGCTGGCGCTGAATTGTGCCGCTTTCGTATCCTCGGCCAACAAGTGCATCGAAGGGGTGCCGGGCTTTGGTTTCGTGATCGTGAGGAAGGACGTTCTGGCGGCAAGCAAGGGCAACTGCCATTCGCTGGCGCTGGATGTATACGACCAGTGGGCCACCATGGAAAAGACGGGTCAGTGGCGATTCACACCGCCGACCCACACGGTCGCGGCCTTTATCGAGGCCTTGAAAATGCACGAAGCCGAGGGCGGTGTCGATGCACGTGGCGCGCGCTATGCCAAGAACCGCGACGTGGTGGTCGAGGGGATGCGCGGCCTTGGGTTTCAGACCCTTCTGGACGACCGCTGGCTGTCGCCGATCATCACCACCTTTTTCTGCCCCGCCGACCCCAGTTTCACCTTTCAGGGCTTTTACGACGCCATGAAAGCGCGGGGCTTCATCATCTATCCCGGAAAGCTGACCGTCGTGGACAGCTTTCGCATCGGCTGTATCGGCCGGATGGATCACCACGTCATGACACGGGTCGTCGTCGCCGCGAAAGAGGCGCTGGCCGACATGGGCGTCGCATCGGCCGAACCGCCAGCCGCCGCCCTGGAAGAACGAAACAAACTCGCAGCCTGAGGAAATTACATGCCTGTCACACGCCCCGTGGTCGCCAACGACCGCACCTATGCCGCACCGAAGACCTGCGCGATTGCCATTTGTCTTGATGGTTGCGAGCCCGAGTATCTGGATGTCGCCATCGCCGAGGGCCTGATGCCCACGCTGAAGCGCATTCGCGAAACCGGTACGGTCCGCATGGCACATTCGGTGATCCCGTCGTTCACCAATCCCAACAACCTTTCCATTGCAACCGGACGCCCGCCGTCAGTGCATGGGATTTGCGGGAACTTCCTTTTTGACCCCGATACCGGTGAAGAGGTGATGATGAACGACGTGCGGTTCTTGCGGGCGCCCACCCTTTTTTCCAAGTTCTATGACGCGGGTGCGCGGGTTGCCGTCGTCACTGCCAAGGACAAGCTGCGCGCGTTGCTGGGGGCTGGTCTCAAATTCGACGAAGACCGCGCCATTGCCTTTTCATCCGAGAAATCCGACACGACGACGGTTGCCGAGCACGGCATCGACAACGCCTCGGCCTGGTTGGGCATGCCGGTGCCCGAGGTCTATTCCGCCGAATTGTCCGAGTTCGTCTTTGCCGCCGGGGTGAAGTTGCTGAAAGAGTGGAAGCCCGACGTGATGTACCTGTCGACCACGGATTACATCCAGCACAAGTTCGCACCCGACGAACAGGGCGCAAAGGACTTCTATGCCATGTTCGACCGTTATCTGGCTGAACTGGACGCGCTTGGGGCCGCTGTGGTGGTGACGGCCGACCATGGGATGAAACCCAAGCACGACAGGGTGACGAAAGAGCCTTCGGTCATCTACATGCAGGACGTGTTTGACGACTGGCTGGGTGAAGCACAGGCGCGTGTGATCCTGCCGATCACTGACCCTTACGTGGTTCATCACGGCGCGCTTGGCGCTTTTGCCACCGCTTATCTGCCCGAAGGCGCGGACCGGGCCGACATCATTGCGCGCATCAAGGCCCTGCCAGAGATGCTTGAGGTTCTGACCAAGGAGGAAGCGGTCGCGAAATACGAGCTTCCCGCTGACAGGATTGGCGATCTGACCATGGTTTCGACGGAAAACATGACCATCGGCACCAGCGAGGACCGCCACGATCTGGCGGCGCTTGGTGAACCCTTGCGCAGCCATGGCGGATTGACCGAACAGGAAGTGCCCTTCATCGTGAACCGCAAGATCGACCTTCCGAATGCGCCGGAACTTCGCAATTTCGACGCCTTCTTTTACGCCACGGCAGCCGCCGCCCTTGAAGAGGTGCCCGCATGAACACAGAAATTTCGAACATCCGCCACGACGCCATGCGCATCGGCGGCGAAAAGGTGACCACGGATGCCAAGATCGAGGTGCGTTACCCCTATACGAACGAGGTCGTGGGCACGGTTCCCGCCGGTGACGCCAGCCATGTGAAGCGCGCGTTCGAGATCGCGGCGAATTACACGTCGAAGCTGACCCGCTATGAGCGCTCGGAAATTTTGAAGCGCGCGGGCGAGCTGATCGGCGAACGCCGCGACCATCTGGCGAAATGGCTGACGCTGGAATTGGGCATCTGCCACCAGCATGCGATCTATGAAACCAAGCGTGCGCAGGACGTTTTTCAGTTTGCAGCTGCCGAGACGCTGAAGGACGATGGAGAGATCTTTTCCTGCGATCTCACGCACAACGGCAAGGCGCGCAAGATTTTCACCAAGCGCGAACCTGTAAAGGCGATCAGCGCCATCACGCCGTTCAATCACCCCCTGAACATGGTCGCCCACAAGATCGCGCCGTCGATTGCCACCAATAATTGCATGGTCTGCAAGCCGACCGAGTTGACACCGCTGACCGCGATCACCCTGGCCGATATCCTTTACGATGCCGGACTGCCGCACGAGATGTTCCAGATCGTCACCGGTTGGCCCAAGGACATCGGCGACGAGATGATCGTGAACGAACATATCGACGTCATCACTTTCACCGGCGGTGTTCCGGTGGGCAAGATGATTGCATCGAAGGCTGTCTATAAGCGTCAAGCGCTGGAACTGGGCGGCAACGATCCCCTGATCATCCTGAACGATCTGGACGACGCCGACCTGGAAAAAGCCGCAACCATTGCCGTTGCGGGGGCCACCGGCAACTCGGGCCAACGGTGTACGGCGGTGAAACGTATCCTTGTGCAGGAAAGTGTTGCCGACCGGTTCGTGCCGATGGTGCTGGAAAAGGCCAAGGCGATCAGGTTCGGCGATCCCCAGGACCCCGATACCCAACTGGGTTGCGTGATCCATGCCGAAGCCGCCGAACTGTTCGAAAAGCGTGTCTACATGGCCGAGGAGGAAGGGGCCGAAATACTTTATCACCCCGGTCGTGATGGAGCGCTTTTGCCGCCCATTGTGGTCGACAAGGTGCCCCATGGATCGGAACTGGTGATGGAGGAAACCTTTGGTCCCATCATCCCGATCGTGCGCGTGCCCGACAACGACGACCAGGTCATGGCGATTTCGAATTCGACCGCCTTCGGGCTGTCTTCCGGCGTCTGCACAAATGACTTTCGACGAATGCAGGCGTTTATCGAAGGTCTGGAGGTAGGCACCGTGAACATCTGGGAACAGCCCGGATACCGCATCGAGATGTCTCCCTTCGGTGGCATCAAGGACAGCGGCAATGGTGTAAAGGAAGGCGTGATCGAGGCGATGAAGTTCTTTACCAATGTCAAGACATTCTCGCTGCCGTGGACCTAAGCGGGGCGGATATCCTGGACGGCGGCAAGGCCGTCCGGCTGCGCTGGAGCAACGGGAGCGCGGCGCGGTTTCATGCGATCTGGCTGCGGGACAACGCGCTGGACGAAGCCACGCGCGATCCCGGAAATGGTCAGCGGCTGATTTCGCTGGCCGATATTCCGCGTGATGTGGCGGTTGAAAGGGCGGAAGTTGGCGATGCAAGCTGCACCATCGGCTTCAGCGGCGGGCATGAGACGGTGTTTCCGTCAGACTGGCTGTTTGACAAGAGCTATGACCGCCCAGACGAGACGCGCATCTGGCCCGAAGAGGTCAATCTTTGGCAGAATGGCCATGCGGTTCACGGCGATGACCTGAAATCGCTGCGATCCGACGACAGGGCGCGGCGCGACTGGCTGGCCGCCGTTGCCCGCGATGGCGTTGCGACCGTGTCGGGGCTGGAGGCGACTTCGGGCAGTCTGGAAGACGTCGTGCGCCTGTTCGGGCATATCCGCGAGACGAACTATGGCCGCTGGTTCGAGGTCCGCTCTGAGGTGAACCCCTCGAACCTGGCCTATACCAACCTTGGCCTGCAGGCCCACACCGACAATCCCTATCGCGATCCGGTACCGGGGTTGCAGATTCTCGCCTGCCTGGAAAACACCGTCGAAGGTGGCGAAAGCGCGGTGGTCGATGGCTTTGCAGCCGCCGAGACGTTGCGCCGCGAAGACCCGGAAGGGTTCGAAGTTCTGGCCGCGCACCCTGCCCGGTTCGAATACGCCGGATCAAGCGGTGTGCGGTTGAGCGCCAAACGCCCGATCATCGAACGCGGTCCCGATGGAGAAGTCCTGGCGATCCGCTTCAACAACCGATCCATGGCTGCGGTCACCGGAGTGCCATTCGATGCGATGGACCGTTGGTATGCCGCGCTGCGTCGATTGGGCGAGATCATCGACGCGCCCGCCTCGCAGGTGTCGTTCCGACTGGCCCCGGGCGAGGCTTTCATCGTCGACAACACCCGCGTGCTGCACGCCCGCACCGCGTTTTCCTCGTCCGGCTCCCGCTGGCTTCAGGGCTGTTACGCGGACAAGGACGGGCTTTTGTCCACCCTTGCCGCATTGGAGGCCACGTGACCCCGACAAAGGACACCATCGTCGCTTTCATCGCCGACATCTTCGAACGGCGGGGGGCGGAAAGTTACCTGGGCGAACCTGTCACCATGGCCCAGCACATGTTGCAAGGGGCCGCTTTGGCCGAGGCCGAGGACGCGCCGGACCATTTGATCGCCGCTGCCCTTTTGCACGACATCGGGCACTATACGTCCGAGTTCGGCCCCTATTCGCCCGATGACACCGAGGATAACCACCACGACGACGCGGGCGCCGAGGTCTTGAAGCATTTTTTCCCGCCCGTGATCGTCGATTGTGTGCGCCTGCATGTGGCGGCCAAGCGGTATCTTTGCGCGACCGATCCCGCCTATTTTGACCGGCTGTCGCCTGCCTCTGTGCATACGCTGCACCTTCAAGGTGGTCCGATGAGCGCCGAAGAAGTCGCCGCATTCGAGGCCGAACCGCACTTCAAGGAAGCCGTGCGGGTGCGCATTTGGGACGAAGGCGGCAAGGATCCCGACATGCAATCCCCTGATTTCGCGCATTATATCCCGCTGCTGGAACGGGTGCGGGATGCCTGAGGTCCACACCGAGGGCGAAAGCAACACCTCGAAAGCACGTCAGGACTGGGCGGCGCGCGAAACTCACAACGAAACGCGCGATCTGCTGGCCCGCGACGCAGAAGCCTTCCTGCACCAGTCGCTTTCCAGCCCGTGCGTGTCGACCATCGCCAA
This sequence comes from Silicimonas sp., assembly GCA_013002465.1. GTDB lineage: Bacteria > Pseudomonadota > Alphaproteobacteria > Rhodobacterales > Rhodobacteraceae > JABDJO01. The sequence continues at coordinate 40,907 of JABDJO010000026.1, forward strand.
GGCGACAGGCATCTGGATCGAAGATACCGCCGGTCGTCGCTATATGGATTTCCACGGCAATAGCGTTCATCACATCGGTTATGGCCATCCGCGCCTGATCGCGGCGATCAAGGACCAGTTGGACCAGCTTTCGTTTTCGCCGCGCCGGTTCACCAATGACGTATCGACAACACTTGCCGAACGGCTGGGCGCTCTGGCCCCTTGGCCGGCGAAAGTGCTGTTCACCACCGGCGGGTCGGACGCGAATGAAGTGGCTTTAAAGATCGCACGGGCGGCGACGGGGCGGTTCAAGACCTTGTCGTTCTGGGATGCCTTTCACGGTGCGGGATTTGGAGCCTCCAGCGTCGGGGGCGAGGCGACCTTTCGCGCCCGGATCGCCGGGCCATTGTTGCCAGGCACCGAGCATGTCGCGCCGTTTCACTGCTATCACTGCCCCTATGGGCACGCCGATCCCGACACCTGCGGCCTCGCCTGTGCGAACATGGTGGATTACACGCTGGAGCGCGAAACCGACACCGCTGCCCTGATTGCCGAACCGATGCGGGCCGTACCGGTGGTGCCGCCGAAGGGATATTGGCGACAGGTTGCCAAAAGCTGCGCTGCCCATGGCACACTGACCATAATGGATGAAATTCCGACGGGACTTGGAAAAACCGGACGTTTTTTCGCCTTTGACCACGACGAGATCACGCCCGACATCATCACCTTGGGTAAAGCACTCGGCGGGGGCGTCCTGCCCATAGCCGCTGTCATTGCCCGGGCCGATCTGGACGTGGCGGGGGACTTTGCCATTGGGCACTACACCCACGAAAAGAACCCGGTGACGGCGCGCGCAGCCCTGACGACGCTGGACATCATCGAAGACGAGGGTCTGACCGAGCGCGCCGCTCGTCTGGGCGGGACGGCGATGGACCGGCTGCGTGATACGCTGAAGGACAGCGCGATCGTCGGTGACGTTCGCGGGCGAGGATTGATGTTCGGTGTTGAAATCGTTTCTGACAAGGCGTCCCGCACCCCGGATCCTGCAAGGGCCGAACGGATCTATTATGCCTGCCTGGCCGAGGGTCTGTCGTTCAAGATCAGTGCAGGAAACGTCCTGACACTGTCGCCCCCCCTTACCATCCCCGAAGATGATCTTGATCGGGCATTGACCATCGTTGAAGCGGCCATTCGGGATGCGGAATGACCGCTTTTCCGGCCGCTCTGGCGCTGTTCGCGGCCATCCTTCATGCGGTCTGGAACGCGCTTGTCAAAGGGGCTGGCGACCGTGCCGTCATGCTGGCCCTGATCTCGCTTGGTCACGTTATTCCGGGTGTGCTGCTGGCCATGCTGGTGCCCGCACCCACGGTCGAGGCCATACCCTTCATCGTCGCCTCGACCGTGATTCACTGGGGGTACTATGTCTTTTTGAACCTCGCCTACCGGTTCGGAGACCTGTCGTTCGTCTATCCGATCGCGCGGGGGGCCGCGCCGGTTCTGATTGCACTGGGTGCATTGTTCTGGGCCGACGAACACCTGCCGGTTTTGGCCTGGGTCGCCATCGGGACCATTTCCTGCGGGATTTTCATCCTTGCCGCCGTTCGGCACGCCGACCGTCGCGCCATCGGAGCCGCACTGGTGACATCGCTCTTGATCGCGCTTTATTCCATTGTCGACGGCATTGGCATTCGGCTGTCGGGCAGTCCCCTTGGATATATCGCCTGGCTTTTTATCGCCGAGATTTTCGTGGTTCTTTACGTGGCCCTGTCACGGTGGCCCCGCCTTCGCGCCACGCCATCCGGCACGTTGGTCATCGGCCTTGCCGGAGGTGCGCTGTCTGGGCTGGCCTATGCGCTGGTGCTTTATGCCAAGACGCTTGCGCCCCTTGGGGTCATCTCGGCGCTGCGCGAAACGTCGGTGATCTTTGCAGCCCTATTCGGCATTCTCTGGTTCAAGGAACGCCCAATAGGCAGGCGCATGACCGCCGCTGGGGTTGTGGCCTTCGGCATAATCCTTTTGGCTCTGTCATAAGATGCTGATCTTATCGTTCCTTCTGCAACTGTTCGGCGCGACGTTCCTGTTGCTGTTCGCCGTGCGCATGGTGCGCACCGGTATTGAGCGCGCGTTCGGGTCTTTGTTCCGCCGACTTTTGACGGGCGGCCAATCCCCTTTGCGACTGGTGCCCCTCGGCACGGCGCTTGCGATTGTGCTGCAAAGTTCGGCAGCCGTGACGCTCTTGGCCGCAGGCTTTGCCGCAAACGGGGCAATCGCCTTTCTGCCCGCCGTCGCGATTGTCCTTGGCGGAGACCTTGGTTCGGCCCTTTTGATTCAGCTCTTGTCGCTTGAGGTCGACTGGCTGGTGCCGGTTTTCCTGACATTGGGCGGCGTATTGTTCCTGAAGACCGAACGGCGCAGCCTGAAACAGGCGGGGCGCATCATCCTTGGGGTTGCGTTTATTCTGATCGCGCTTCGGTTCCTGCGCGAGGCCATCCAGCCCATTCAGGACAGCGGCGTTTTACCTGCCGTGTCGATCTGGTTGGAGTCCGATCCCCTGACTGCTTTCTTCCTGGGTGCCGCTCTGGCCTTTGTCATGCACTCGTCGGTCGCGGCCGTTCTGATGGTGGTCACTGTCGTCGGTATGAGCGCCCTGCCCTTCGGCGTCGGCGCCGCCATTGTCCTGGGCGCCAACCTTGGGTCTGCGCTTATACCGGTCTGGCTTGGGCGCGGCATGGCCCCGGCAGCGCGGCGGGTCATTTGGGCCAACCTCGCGCTGCGCGGCACCGCGGCACTAATTACCCTGGCGGCCATATCTTTCCTGACCGAAGCACAACCACCGCAAGGATGGGGGCCGGGACAGGCACTGGTCACGCTTCACATCGTCTTCAATCTCATTGTTGTACTGGCCCTGCCCATTGTCACTTTTCTGCAACCGCTTTTGAATGCCATTGCCCCGGATGCACCGCCCGACGCCGCCCCACCCCGGCACATCTCGGCCCTGGACGCCACCGCCCTTGCTTCGCCAGCCAGGTCCCTGGCCAGCCTTCGCCGCGAAGTGCTGCGCATGGCCGATATTCTGGTGGTCATGTTGACCCCGGTAATGGATCTTTATCGCAGCTATGACAGCGAAGCCGGGCGTCACCTGCGCAAAGAGGACAATGCGATCAACACGGCACTTGATGACATTCGCCGTTATTCCGCCTCGATGCCGCATGACGCTATGAGCAAAACCCAGATGCGGGAGATGCGCGCACTTGTCGACTATGCCATCGCACTTGAAGCGGCAGGGGACATCGTCGTGAAAAGGTTGTCGTCGCTGGCCGCCGAAAAAAACAAGTCAGGTCTGAAATTCAGTGTGCCGGGGCGCGAGGAACTGACGCTGATCCATGAACGCGTGCTGGCAAATCT
>JABDJO010000029.1 GCA_013002465.1 Silicimonas sp.
GCACCGTCGTTGCTTCTCGAAAGATACGCGCTCGGAAGAGAACCGGATTTCCGGAACGGCAGAGATTCTAATGGCCCGATTTTCCCAGTAGGGGATGTCGATCCTCGACTGCCGGTGCACGAAGATATTGTTGGGGTTATCACAGCGTCAGGCAAGCCGATAGCGTTTCAAAGAAGCGCGGCGTTTGTCGCTCTGACGCGCGGCGATGAGATTGCAATTGAAAATGTTCGTCTGGAACTTGAGGCTGGCGGGATAAAAGCTGTGGATGCAGATGGGTCTGATTTGGGAAGTCACCAAGCTTTTTGGTTTGCTTGGTCGCAATTTCACCCACAAACGGAATTGTGGATGCAATAATTTGCCTCTTAACGCATTCGCCGACAGCGAGTCATCTCATTGGTTTTCGGCGAGAACGGGTTTTGGCATTGGATGCCTGAGACTTCCTGTGATAGCAGCGGAATTCCAACCAAGCTCATGTCGATTGATACTTTGCATATTGGGGATGCTGCACGATCCGCGAATGGCAGGCTTGGGAAGCTGCATTTCGGTACGAAACGTCTCCGTGAATGTCTCTTATGGGCCGTCACCGTTGGTCGTCTGGAAGCCAGACAATTGAGATGCTGCGCTCGCTCCGAGGTCTGTTCTGAGCCCGTTTTGACAAATGCTGCGAAATGCACCAATGGCAGAACATCATTGCACTTCGACATTGCCCAGCACGTCAGTTCCTGAATTCGGCGGCACCACGGTTTGTCTTGGTTTTGGCGAGCATCGTAACGACATGCATTTGCAAATTGCATGTTTATCCCCTTGCTTTGTCCGTTAGAGTGGGAGCGAAGAAACTCATCAAAGAGTGCGCAGTATCTACGACGCCGACAAAGGAATGCTGTGATGACCAGGCGGTCTGGAAGAGCAAGAACAAGGCGGCGCACGTTGAAAGAAGCGCCCTCGGCCGAAATTCCGTCGGCCTTTATTCGAAATATCCCTCCTTATGACATGGTCGGCGAAGACCGGCTAGATGCGATCCATACAGCCTCCATGCGCATCGTCGAGGAGATTGGCATCGAGTTTCGCGATTCTGTCGCCTTGGCCTCTTGGAAGAACGCGGGCGCGGATGTCAGCGGCAGCCGGGTGCGGATACCGCGCGCTTTGCTGATGGAGAAGGTCGGGTTGGCACCGTCTTCATACCTTTATTCCGGACGCAATCCAGACAGGTCAGTCGAAATCGGTGGGCGATCCATGGGGTTTGCACCTGTCTATGGCTCGCCTTACGTGCGCACATTGGACGGCGCTCGCCGATATGCGACGTTGGCAGATTTCGAGGACTTCGTGAAACTTGCGTATTTGTCGCCCGCCCTGAACCTGTCGGGAGGCACGGTTTGCGAGCCTGTCGATGTGCCGGTCGCGCATCGTCATCTTGAAATGCTTTACGCCCATATGCGCTATTCGGACAAACCCTTCATGGGCGGGGTCACCTCGGCTGAGCGCGCGCGGGATTGCCTTCAGATGTGTCGCATTCTGTTTGGCACCGAATTTGTCGAAAACAACACCGTGATGACGTCCCTCATCAACTGCAATTCGCCGCTTGTCTGGGATGAGACGATGCTGTCGGTGGTGCGTGTCTACGCCGCAGCCAATCAGGCCTGCATCATCTCGCCCTTCATCATGCAGGGCGCAAACACGCCGATCACCACTGCCGGTGCCTACGCGCAATTGAACGCCGAAGCACTGGCGGGGATTGCCTATGCGCAGATCGTGCGCCCCGGTGCTCCGGTGATCCATGGTGCGACCTTGTCGACGGTATCGATGAAGACGGGGGCACCGACGTATGGCACGTCGGAAACCCAACAGTTGATGTTCCTGACCGGACAGATGGCGCGGCGATACAGGCTGCCGATGCGTACAGGCGGGATGCGCAACGGGTCGAAAGCGACCGACGCAACTGCGGCGGCCGAATCCTTGCAGACGATGCTGCCCGCGGTTTTGGCGGGTGGGAATTTCTTTCTGCATGCGGCGGGCTGGCTGGAAAGCGGGTTGTCGGCCTGCTTTGCGAAGTTCGTGTTGGATACCGACCAACTGACGGTCCTGCAACGGTTGGCGGCGGGCATGGTGTTTGACGACGATGCTTTCGCCCTGGACGCCATCAGCGAAATTGGTCCTGGCGGTCATTTCCTTGGGTGCGATCACACATTGCAGCATTACGAGACGGCGTTTTATTCGGCCGAGACCGCCGAGCAGGTGACCTATGAACAATGGTCCGAGGAAGGGGGCAACGACGCCCTGGCGCGGGCGGCGAAACTGGCAGGTGAGAAATTGCGTGACTACGAGCCGCCGCCATTCGATGCGGGCAAGGACGAGGAATTGCGCGCCTTTATTGCCAGGCGCAAGGAGGAGTTGCCAAGCGTCGTCGAATGATCAGATCGAATTGCACAGCCGCACTGCATCGAGAATGGCGGAATAGATATTCCGTGAGGACACGGAATCGCCGACCCGGTGCAGTTCGAATGCGCCGTCGGAGTTCTGCCTGAGAGGCTGTGGTTTGTTTGCCAGCAGGCAGTCGATATCCGTCACACCGTCATTTCGGGACGCGCTGCGGAGGTCATGAAATACTTCATCTGCCGGCAATGTGCCGCGTTCGACGACAATCTGGTCGGCCTGCATATCAACGGGCTGGCCTGTCATTTCGTTCACGAAGGTGGCGGTCAGACGATTGGCGTCTCGACGCACCTGGGTCAACTGCAAGTCCAGGCTCACCGGGATGTTCAGGTCGTACTGCCGCTGTTTCCAACTGACCCGTTCTGAATAGGTCATCTCGGGGCCAAAGCTGCCGTCGAGCGCGACAAGGGAAACGGATTTGCCCGCCTGTGCCGCAAGTTCGGCAGCGGCGATGGCCGGGTTTCGTCCGGTGCCGTCATAGACGATGATGTCGTCTTCAAGCGCTACTGCACCGGTCAGCACGTCCCAGGCGGTTGCGCAAAGCTCGGCACCGTCGATCCAGTCGATATCGGGCACACCGCCTGTGGCGACGATGACAACATCGGGGGTTTCATTCAACACGTCCGGGGCTTCGGCAAAGGTGTTCAGCCGCACGTCGACGCCCAACTCTTCCAGTTCCGCTGCGCGCCAGTCGACGATGCCGATCAGGTCTTTTCGCCAGGACCCGGCAGCGATCCGGACTTGACCGCCAAGCACCGCCGCAGCCTCGAACAGCACCACCTGATGACCACGCTCGCCGCAAATCCGCGCCGCTTCCAACCCTGCGGGGCCGCCGCCGATCACGACGACCTTCTTGCCGACATTGGGGCCGGGCGTCGCCACGTGAGGGAGTTTGTTCTCCTGACCGCTGGCGGCGTTGTGGAGGCACCGGGGCCGAAAACCGGTCATGCAATGGGTGGCCCCGACGCAGGGGCGAATGCGGTTTTCCTGTCCATCCATCATCTTTTGAACGATATGCGGGTCAGCGATATGCGCGCGCGTCATTGCCACAAGATCCAGAAGGCCTTCGCGGATCGCATAGCGCGCAGTGGCGATGTCTGAAATGCGGGCAGCGTGGAAGACGGGCAATCCGACCTCCTGCTTGAAGGCCCCCACCGTCTTCAGCCAAGGCGCAATGGGAGACGCCATGCCTGGCATGTTGTCGACGGCCAATCCGCGTTCGGTATCCATCCGGCCATAGATGGCGTTGAAGAAATCGATCTTGCCCTGCCGTTCAAATATATGCGCGATTTCAAGGCATTCGTCGAAGGGCATGCCGCCTGAGCCTTCCTCGACCACATAGCGCAGACCGACGATGAAATCATCGCCGACCTGTGCGCGGATCTCGTCCTGGACCATCAGGCCAAAGCGACAACGGTTCTCGATCGAGCCGCCGAAGTCATCGGTCCTGGTGTTTGTATAGGGCGACAGGAATTGCCCGATCAGATGCGAACTGGCCAGGGTTTCGATGCCGTCCAGACCGCCTTCCTTGCACCGGCGTGCAGCCGCGCCATAGGCCTTGACGATGCGGTCGATGTCGTGGCGGTCCATTTCCTTGGGAAAGCTGCGGTGAAGCGTCTCGCGGATGGGCGAAGGCGCGACGGTCGGCAACCAATTGTCTGCGTGAGGATCGCCCCGGCGCCCAAGATGTGTGATCTGGCACATCAGACCGGCGCCCTGGGCGTGGATGCGTTCCGAAAAGCGCTGCAGGTGCGGAACGATCTCGTCCGTTCCCACGTTCAATTGTTGAAAAACGGATGGCGAATCCGGCGCGACATTCGAGGACCCCCCAAACATGGTCAGCCCAATACCACCTTTGGCCTTTTCTTCGTGATACCGCTGATAGGCGTCCTGTGGAAATCCGCCTTCTTCCAGCCCGCAGGCGTGGCTTGTGCTCATCACACGGTTTCGAAGCTGCAAGCCTTTCAACGTGAAGGGCGACAGAAGCGGGTCGGTTGGGGGAGACATCGGCAAATTCCGTTCAACACCGTTGATAGACATGAACGCCGTAGCGTAGGGGCGGATCAACATCGGGATGTGACACGAAATCGGAAACTTCGTCGAGCAATTCCCAATGCCCTGCGCGTTCGAACTCGGCGCGCTTTTTGTCAAACCGCGTTTCCGCTTCGCAGCCAGCCCGAAGCGCAAGGACCAGAAGCCCGCCACGCTTGGTGACGCGGATCAACTCACCAAAAGCCTCATGCCCCGCGTGCCCCGGCGCAAACGAGGCGAGCGAGGCCGTAACGGCAAATGTTTCGTCGTCAAAGCCAAGTCGGTCGCCAAGCCGCATCTGATGAGTTGCCGTGTACCCCGGTTTAGTGCGTGCCACGTCCAGCATGCCAGGTGAGAGATCGACCGCAACGAACCCGCCGTAGCCGTGGCGCGTCAGGGTTTCCCCCATGCGCCCGGTGCCTGCCCCGGCGTCCAGAATCGGCGTCACGTCGTGCGTCACGTGGCGGCAGAACATCCCGACGAAATGGGTCAGTAGCGGGCCACCGAAGCTTGCGTGATCGGCATCATAGCTGGGGGCCCAGTCATCGTAGGCCTGCTGAACGTTCTTGCCGTCCTTGGCATCGACGATGCGGTCAACGCGGGCTTTCCAATGGTCGCCCACTCAGCTTATGCCCTCGGGGATTTCCGCCTTGCGCCGCGCGACGAAGGCGCGGAGTTCCTCGGCAATAACCGGGTCGAGGTGGGGGCGGACATCCTCATAACGGCCGAGCATGGTGCGACACCAGTCGCGTCCTCTTTCGCTCACGCTTTGCGATCCCGTCGCGACCCAAGACTCGAAACGCTCGTTGTCCTGAACGTCATCGAGAAAGGGCATGTTTTCGCGGGTGTAATCTTCGTCGAAGAAATGCCCGCCGGGGCCGACCTTGCGCAACCCGTCCAGGGCGGTGTCGATGTCGTCAAAGCTGGCCCCTTTCAGAACCGTTTGAAATCCAAGGATTTGTTGCGCATCCGCCGCCAGTTTCCCCATCGAGATGCAAAGCGATCCTTCAATGGTGCCGCCACAATGGGTCAGAAGATGGCACCCGCCCAGGATAGCTGGATAGACCTTCAGGATGGAATCATAGCCCGCGTAAAGGTCATCCTGTTTCGATCCGCTTTTTGCCCCGTTGGTGCGCCAGGGAATGCCGTAGTACCGCGCCATCTGGCCAAAGATGTACATGATCAGCGACACCTCGGGCGAGCCGAAGGTCGGAGCGCCGCTTTTCATGTAGACGCCCATGGGGGCCACGCCCATCACCGCGCGACATCCGGGGCGAATGATCTGGGTGAAGGCGACGCCCGCGATGACCTCGGCGATGATCTGTGCGGTTGCGGCCAGGCTGTGAACAGGCGTCGATGCGCCGAAAAGCACAAAGGGCGACATCAACAGCGCCTGATTGGCCTCGGCATAGACCCGGACGGCATCCAATTGCGATTTGTCCCAGACCAGCGGAGAGTTGCAATTGAAGATTGCAGTCATGACGGCGTTCTGGTCGGCAAACTCCTCGCCAAATACGATCCGCGCCATGTTGACACTGTCACGGGCCTGATAGTCGGACTGCGGCGATCCCATGATCGGCTTGTCGGTCGCCAGAAAACTGCTTTCGACCATATCCAGATGACGATGCGGCACCGCTACATCCATCGGCTCCAACGTATAGCCGCCGTTGTATTGCAGCGCGGGGTTGACGTGGTGAAGCCGCATCAACATGCGCATGTCGTCGGCAGTGGCCTGCCGCCGCACGCCGTCGAGATCAACGAGATTCGGGGTGCCATAGGCCGGCCCGAAGATCATGTTCCGCCCGCCGACGCGCACGGTTCGCTTGGGATTGCGGGCGTGATAGTCGAATTCTTCCGGAATGGTCGCGATCAGTTTGCGGACAAGCGCGCGTGGGATCCGGATGCGGTGCCCGTCTACATCGGCCCCCGTTTCGCGCCAGATGGCGGCCGATGCGTCGTCACGAAACTCGATTCCGATGGTTTCGAGGATCTCCATCGCGTGATGGTCGATCGCGTCAAGGCCTTCGCTGTCCAAAACTTCGTATGTCGGGATGGAACGCAAAGTGGCCTTGGGAAAGGTGACCGGCGCGTTCAGCCGGGCATTGCGTCGGGTGGACGAGCCGCCCCCGCGTTTTCGTCTTGGTCCTGAGCGTGCTGCTCCGTCGTCCACTTTTGCGCTCCTCTCGATTGACTATCGCCCACGGAGGGGCAATCAGACAATCTCGGAAATTCTTGCCCAGGTGCGAAACGTCAGATTACGCCAAACTGCGGCTCGCGGGGTACAAGCTTTGCGTCGCAGAGTTCCTTTTCGATCCAGTCGCGAAAAGCGACGACCGTGGGCGAGGCCGATGTCACATCGGGCTGGCAGAGATAATAGCCGTGTTGCGGGATCGGCTCGATGTCAATTGCAGGGACCAGCACGCCGCTGTCCAGAAACTGCTGCATCAAGGGTGCGCCCAACAGGCCGATGCCTTGGCCGTCCAGTACGGCTTGCACGAAGTTGATATAGCTGTCGTAGGAGCTCATCCGCATGGACTGGCCCAGAACAGCGCCCTTGTCGCGGAAGAAATTGGTCCAGATCGACGATGGATCATAGGCGCTTTCGAATTCCAGTAGCGAGGCTTTTGACAGATCCGATAATGACTTGAACGGGCCATACCGTTTCAGGAACCCTGGACTGCACAAAGGCGCAATGCATTGGCGCTGCAAGAGAACACTCGTTGTTCCAGGCCAGTTTCCCGCACCATACCGGATTGCGACATCGACGTCGTATTGGCTGAGAT
>JABDJO010000070.1 GCA_013002465.1 Silicimonas sp.
GCTTGACCCCTTGCGCGGGGCCGTCGCGCGGCTGGCCAACAAGTTGCAGCGCCGCCTTCAGGCGCAGCAAACCCGGACCTGGACCTTCGATCTGGACGAAGGCATGCTGGACAGTGGCCGTCTGGCCCGTATCGTCGCCAACCCAACCGTGCCGCTTGCCTATAAGCAGGAAAAGGACATGGAGTTTCGCGACACCGTCGTGACGCTTCTGCTGGACAATTCAGGGTCAATGCGTGGGCGCCCGATTTCGATTGCCGCGATTTCGGCCGACGTTCTGGCCCGCACGCTTGAGAGGTGCAACGTCAAGGTCGAGATCCTTGGCTTTACCACCCGCGCCTGGAAGGGCGGTCAGGCCCGGGAAAAGTGGCTTCAGGAACAACGCCCGCAACTGCCGGGGCGTCTGAACGACCTGCGCCACATCGTCTATAAGTCCGCCGATGCGCCCTGGCGGCGTGCGCGCGACAACCTGGGCCTGATGATGAAAGAGGGCCTGTTGAAAGAAAACGTCGACGGCGAGGCGCTGGAATGGGCGTACCGGCGTCTTTTGCCGCGACGCGAAGCCAGGAAAATCCTGATGGTGATTTCCGACGGTGCTCCGGTGGACGATTCCACGCTTTCGGTGAACCCGGCGAATTACCTTGAAAAGCACCTGCGCGACGTCATCGCCATGGTCGAGCGCAAAAAGCAGGTCGAACTATTGGCCATTGGCATCGGCCATGACGTCACGCGGTATTACGACCGCGCGGTGACCATCAACGATGTCGAACAACTGGCCGGTGCGATGACCGAACAACTGGCGGCGCTGTTCGAAAGCGATCCGCGCGCCAGAAAGCGCATGCAACGGTTGCAAAAGGTGGTCTGAGGCGCGGCGGGCGGGCGAAGCTGTCTGGTTGGAGCCCTTTCTGGCAGATGCTGCGGGCCGCACGAATGGTAGCGAAGCGGCGATGTGTGCTGGTAATCGCGCAGAAGAACGCTTAGCTACATCCTGCAAAGCATCCTCCTTCGACTCTCTGTTTCCTAACGGCCTCAGTTGATCTTATGACGACACTGCGCCAGGTCATCACATTTTGTGGATGACGCATCAATCTAGGAGACATCACGATGGCAAATGGCACCGTGAAATGGTTCAACGCCCAAAAGGGCTTCGGCTTCATTGCCCCTGAGAGTGGATCGAAGGACATTTTCGTTCACATTTCTGCCCTTGAGCAGGCTGGCATTCAACAACTTGACGACGGCCAGGCTGTGACTTTCGACATTGAAGCTGGGCGGGACGGAAGGGAATCCGCGAGCAATCTCGCTTTGGCATAACCCTTCGTCAAATTTCAGCAAAGCGCGGAGACGGCCCCAATGCCCTTTCCGCGCAATCACTTAATTCGGCATCTGGTTATTCGGGATTGCCGCCTTGCTTCGCAGAACTAGCTTCCTCGCGGAGCAGTTCATGCGACCAATCAGCTGAGGAGACCATAGGATGGCGAAACTTACGAAGACGACGCTGTTCAAGGCGTCAACGAGCCGCTCAGAAACGCTGTTGGATAAGACGACACGTGCAGTGAAGCTTATACTCGACGAAGAAACGGAACTGCGCAAAACCAAGACAGAACGACTTCGCAAAGCCCGGCTTGAGTTGGAATCCGACACTCCGGAAAAAGCGACGAAGAAGGATCTCAAAGGCTCGCGCACCAAATCCATGCTCAAAGCGAGCAACTAGCTGCGGGTTTCTGCATTCTTGAAAACTGACGGATACAGAGCCGTTGGCATGAAGTTGGTCCTGTCGAGGAGGCCAATGCCTGTGTTCCCTCGCCATTAGACGGTTGATCGAAATACTTGTCGATCTTTCGTGCATGCCGCTTCTCTCCCTTTTCGCGATATGACGAAACCAGACATTAGTTTCGGCAAGACGAACGGAAGATCTGTCCCGCACAACAGACATCCACCGCTTGCACCCGCGCGCCACTTCCTGTTCCCTCGCGCCATGTTCCAGGATTTCAAATCGACCGCTGATCCCACGCAAGGCCCGCCCCGTCTGGCCGCTCTTCGCAACGCCATGGCAAAGGCCGGGCTTGATGGGTTTCTTGTTCCGCGCGCTGACCGTCATCAGGGTGAATACGTCGCCCCTGCCGACGAACGTCTGGCCTGGCTGACTGGGTTCACCGGCTCGGCTGGTTTTGCGGCCATCACGGGTGAACTGGCGGGGGTTTTTGTTGATGGGCGCTATCGTCTGCAGGTGAAGGCACAGGTGGCCGAGGCGTTTACCCCGGTCGACTGGCCCGAGACCAAGCTTGGCCCCTGGCTGGCCGAACATTTGCCAAAAGGGTCCAGGGTCGGCTTTGATCCCTGGCTTCATACTGTCGACGAGATTTCAGGCGTCGAAAAAGCGGCCCCTGACGTTGACCTTCTGCCCACGGACAACCTGATCGACCGGATCTGGCAAGACCGCCCTGCCCCGCCCAATGCCCCCGTGCGCGCCCATCCGGTCGAACTGTCGGGCGAGCGGTCATCGGACAAACGGGCACGGATCGCCAAGGTGCTGAAGGACGCCGGGCAAAAGGCGGCCATTCTGACCCTGCCCGACAGCATCTGCTGGCTGTTGAATATCCGCGGCAGGGACATTGCCCGGAACCCCGTGGTTCATGCCTTTGCCATCCTGTTTGATGACGCCCGTGTCGCCTTATTTTCGACACCTGAGAAGTTCGAGGCACTTGGTCCCGATCCCGCCATCGACCTTTACGACTGGGACGCCTTTGAGACCGCCCTGGACAAGCTGGAGGGGCCGGTGCGGGTTGATCGCAAGACAGCGCCGTTCGCTGTATCGGCGCGTCTGCGCGAGGCCGGTATCGCGGTCGACTGGGACGATGATCCCTGCATTCTTCCCAAGGCCTGCAAGAACGAGGCCGAAATCCAGGGCATGCGTGATGCACATTTGCGCGATGGCGCGGCCATGGTCGAATTTCTGGCCTGGTTGGATCGTGAGGCCCCGAAGGGCGAGTTGACCGAGATTGCGGCTGCGACGGCACTTGAAACCTATCGCGCGGCCTCGAACCAGCTTCAGGACATTTCATTTGACACGATTTCGGGGGCGGGACCGAACGGTGCCATCATCCACTATCGCGTGACTGAGGCGACGGATCGCCAAATCGTCCCGGGCGAACTTTACCTGGTGGATTCGGGCGGCCAGTACCTGGATGGCACCACCGATATCACCCGCACCATTGCCGTTGGCGACCCGACCGATGAACATCGCGCGTGTTACACGGCTGTGTTGCAGGGGATGATCGCGATCTCGGTTGCGCGCTTTCCCCGTGGTCTGGCAGGGCGCGACCTTGACGCCCTGGCCCGCGCGGCCCTGTGGCGGGCGGGACGGGATTACGATCATGGGACAGGGCATGGGGTCGGTGCCTATCTTTCAGTTCATGAAGGGCCGCAACGATTGTCGCGCCTTTCAGGGGTCAAGCTGCAGCCCGGCATGATCCTGTCGAACGAGCCTGGGTATTACCGACCTGATGCCTTTGGCATCCGGATCGAAAACCTGATCGTGGTGCAAGACGCGGAAAGGCTGGGCGACGCGCGTGATCAACTGGATTTCGAAACCCTGACCTTCGTTCCCCTGGACCGCCGACTGATCGACATAGCGGCCCTTGGTCCCTGGGAAAGGGACTGGATCGACCGGTATCACGGCGAGGTGCGCGCCAAGCTGGCCGAGCGCGTTTCCAAGGAAGCACGGGCGTGGCTTTTCGAAGCAACCGAACCGCTGTCTTGAATGGCAATTCCGCGAGCGCCCTGCTAAGAGCTGCCCAACAGGGAGAATTTCATGGCGAACCAAATCACTATTCGCCCCGCGGAAGGTACGTGGGTTGTCCGGGCTGGCGGTGCGGTTCTGGGCGAAAGCAGCCGCGCGTTGGCGCTGAGCGAGGGCGATTTGGGGCCGGTGATCTATTTTCCTCGCGACGACGTTGCGATGGATTTCCTGGACGATTCCGACACTGTCACGACCTGCCCCGGAAAGGGCGATGCCCGATATTTCTCGATCGCGACGAACAGCGCGATCCTGAAAGATTCGGTCTGGTCCTACGAGGCTCCGCATGAACAGGCGGCCGAGATCGCGGGATACCTTGCCTTCGACAATCGGGACGATCTGGCAGTCGAACAGCTTTAGGCCAGCCTTTTAGCTGTGCTCTTCCTCGGCTGTGGCCGCCAATGCACGGTTGTAGGCGCGCAAGGCATCCACGTGAAAGAGCGTGCCGTGGATTTTCGGTGGCTTGCCTTCGTCGCCGACGCTCAGGACAGGCAGAAACGGGCGTGCGGTGTTTTCGAACTTCGGCAGGGCCGTTTCAAGAGTTGCATTGGGGTCGATCCAGATGCCCTCTTCTATGGCTTCCCAGATCGCATCCTCGGGTGCGCCTTGGGTATCGTCCAGCGGGCGCATGACGTTGCCGACGCGGAACAGGGCCAGAAGATAGGCCTGTGGCCCTTGCGACAGGTGGATGTTGCGCCGTTCAAGTTGGGTGAGGAAAAACGACCGGTCCACAAGGCGCGAGGCAACGGCGGTTGACATGGAGACGGCGACCATGACGGCCAACCCGGTCTGCCAGTCGCCAGTCAGTTCAAAGACGATCAAGGTCGTCGAAATGGGTGCCCCCAGGACAGCAGCTGCCACCGCCCCCATGCCGGCGAGCGCATAGATCGTTTCGGACCCCGAAACATTGGGAAATATCGCTGTCGAGATCAGCCCGAAGGCCAACCCAAGCAGGGCGCCAACCATCAAGGAGGGTGAAAAGATGCCGCCCCCCATGCGTCCAGCCATCGTTATGGCCACGGCGACAACCTTCAGGATGCAGAAGATCACCGCCTCGTGCCACAAAAGCTGGCCGGTCAGTGCCGCCGAGGTGGTTTCATACCCGACGCCGATGATATGGGGGAACATGAGCGCCAGGCATCCCAACATCAGCCCCGCAACGGCGGGTCGCAGAAAGCGCGGCAGGCGGATCCGGGTGACAAAGGACGTGCCGATATCCTCGGCCAGAAAGATTGCGCCCATCATGACGACCGCCACAAGGCCGGACAAAAGACCAAGGATCAGAAAGGCAGGCAGTTCCACGTAAAAGGCAAGGATGCCTTCGTCGATCAGCATGAATTCGGTCACGTCGCCGAACGTCAGCCGCGAGATCACCGTCCCGGCGACACTGGCAATGACAATCGGTGCGAAGGCATGGACCGCGAAGTGCCGCAGGATCACTTCCAGCGCGAACAAGGCCCCCGCGATCGGCGCGTTGAACGACGCCGAGACGGCCGCCGCCACCGCGCAGCCCATCAGGTCGCGCCCTGTGATGCCATCGGCCTTTATCCGCGCCGAGACCCAGGACGATATCACCGCGGCCAGGTGGACAACCGGGCCTTCGCGGCCCGTCGATCCGCCGGTGCCAAGCGTGATTAGCGAGGCCGCCGCCGAAGCGAGCCCTTCCCTGGTTTCAACCCGGCCATTGTGCAAGGCGGCGCCTTCGATGACTTCGGCCACGGATTTCGCGCGATTGTCGTCGGTGTATTTTTCGAGGATGAGGCCGACAATCAACCCGCCGCAGATCGGGATCGCCAGGATCAGATACCAGGGCAAAGTCTCGGCAAAGGAATGCAGAAGGCGCGGATCGTCGGTGCCGTAAAGCGTCGATTGCAGAAGGTCGATGCCAAGCCGGAAAAGAACCGCCGCCCCGCCCGCCGCAATGCCGATCAAAAGCGCAATGAACCACAGTTGAACACGCCCGGGTCCCGCCTTCAGCAGCAACCGCCAGGCATCGCCAATGGCGACCCTGATACGTCCGGGAATGGATCTGATCATCGTCTCGCGCGACGTATTCATGAGAGCACTGGTGCATCCGGGCATGGTACCGCCAGCTTCGGGCACCGCCCGATGGCGCCGTCAGGGGTTCGCAACCGTCCCGCATGCGAACACGCCCTTCCTATGCCAGACCACGGTTCGCCGGAAGGTCGGGGCCGAAAAATCCTTGCAGTTGTGATCAAACTTGCACGGCACCCCTTGCGAAACTTGCGCCAGCGTTATCTGATTTGCCCCATGACACTGAGCGTAGATTTGAATTCCGACATGGGCGAAGGTTTCGGCCCGTGGAAAATGGGCGATGATGCGGGGCTGTTGAACATCGTCACTTCGGCCAACATCGCCTGCGGATTCCATGCCGGAGACGCCGACACAATGGCGGGCACCATGGCTTTGGCGGTAAAAAATGGCGTTGGCATCGGGGCTCATCCGGGGTTTCAGGACCTGCAAGGGTTTGGCCGACGCCAAATGCAGGTGCCCCTGCCGACGCTTGCCAACATGGTGCGTTATCAGGTCGGGGCGGCTTGGGCCATGGCCCGCGCAGCCGGGGGTGAGGTGCGGCATTTGAAGCTGCATGGTGCCCTGTCGAACATGGCTTGCAAGGATGCCGACATGGCCCGTGCCTGTTTCGAGGCCGCCCTGGATGTGGCGCCCGACATTATCATCATGGGGTTGGCCGCCACCCGGATGGAGGACGTCGCCCGCGATCTGGGGTGCCGGTGGGCGGGCGAGATATTTGCCGACCGGGCCTATAATGCCGATGGAACGCTGGTCGACCGCCGCCTGCCCGGCGCCATGATCCATGACGGAGAAGTCGCCGCGCAGAGAATGGTCGAAATGGTCAATGAGGGGGCGATCCTGGCGGGCGACGGTCAGAAACTGCCAACCCGCATCGACACAATCTGCATTCATGGTGACGGGGCCGAGGCCGTCGCCTTTTCAAAAACCGTGCGCGCGGGGCTGGAGGCGGCTGGGATTGCGCTGAAGCAGTTCTCGGGAACGCCTTTGGATCAATAGGCCGCGGGAAGTTGGGGTGCCTTCCAGCGCTGCTGGAGGTTTTGCCAGACCGCATCAAGTTCGGTCAGACCGTCCAGAAGCGACAGGATGCGCGGCGACGGAACACCGGCAAAACTGCAAAAGTCCAGATCGTCCTGCAATGCATCAAGTTCGCGGTCGCTGAGGGACGACAGCGCATGGGCAAGCGAATCCGTATCAAGGTTTTCGGAGGAGATATCGCCAAACGTGCGATCAGGGGCAAAATCAAACATGGTACAAACTCTTGGTTACATAACAGTTCGTGCTCTTATATTAGCGCAAATTAACCATCTTTACCACTTCTAATTGCCCGATTTCGTCCACATTTCCGGGCAAATAAAGGCAGCTCTGCCCCATTGCTGCCACGTTTGGAAACAAGCGGACAGTTTGCCCCAATTCTTCGCGAAATCACCCCGTCCTGACCACGAATCGGGCCAAGTGCCCTGTCAGACATGTTCCCGTACAGACGAGTATGGTTAGGACGAGGACGATAACGGTGACTTGGTTTCAGACAATCCTGATGGGCGAGCGTGCGATCACGCTGCTTCTTTTTGCACTTTACCTGATCACTGCGGTACGGCTTTGCCGGTATTCTTCCTGGGTCAGCGAAGGAACGCCCAACCCGTTTCTTCCCCGCGTCCTGAAGAACGCATTGATTGATCAGGGCTATCGCCAGCGGCTTGCCTATTAAAACGAAAAAGGGCCGCCAGATCGGCAGCCCTTTCGCAATATTCCTTCAGACTTATTCGTCTTCCAGCGCCTCGACGGCCTTTTCCAGTTCGTCCTTGGTCGCCTTCTTTTCACTGACGGTCGCCTGTTCAAACACATGATCGACCACCTTGTCTTCGAACAAAGGCGCCTGGATCTGTTGGCGCATCTGCGGGTTCTGCTGAACGAACTCGAAAAACTGCCGTTCCTGACCTGGATACTGACGCGCCTGGTTCATCACCGCCTGGGTCATTTCAGCGTCTGAAACCTCGATCTCGGCCTTTTGTCCCAACTCGGCCAGCAGCAGACCCAGACGGACCCGGCGCTCGGCCAGAGTGTTGTGCTCGTCGCTTGGCTCGACCTCGTCGTGATCATGGCCTTCGACCTCGGGGTTTTCCTCGTGCCATAGCTGGTGCGCGATCTGCTTGGCCTCGGCTTCGACCAGGGAAGGCGGCAGATCGAATTTCACGGCCTTGTCCAGTTCGTCCAGCAATCCGCGCTTCATGATGGCGCGCGAAGCACCTTCGTATTCCGACACGATCCGTTCCGAGACCTGTTCTTTCAAGGCCGCCAGATCGTCGGCGCCGAATTTCTTGGCCAGTTCATCGTCGATCGGGGCCGCCTTGGGTTCTTTGACGGCCTTCACGGTCACATCGAACACGGCCGGCTTACCGGCCAGTTCGGTGTTGCCATATTCTTCAGGAAAAGTGACTTCGACGGATTTTTCGTCGCCCTGCTTCACACCGGTCAGTTGTTCCTCGAACCCCGGGATGAACTGCCCCGAGCCAAGCACCAGCGGGAAATCCTCCGCCGATCCACCGTCAAAGACCTCGCCGTCAACCTTGCCGACGAAGTCCATCACGACCTGATCGCCGTCCTTGGCCTTGGAGCCCTTTTTGCGGTCTTCGAAGTTCTGCGCGTTCTCGGCCAGGTTCTGCATGGCTTCGTCGACGGCCTTTTCGTCGGCCTCGACCACCAGCTTTTCCAGCTTGATCTTCGAAAGATCGACCTCGGGAATGTCGGGAAGCGCCTCATAGCTCATGGCCACTTCGACGTCATCGCCTTCTTTCCAGTCCTCGTTGGTCATTTCGACTTCGGGCTGCATGGCGGGGCGATCGCCCGAATCCTCGAAATGCTTGGCCATGGCACCGTCGACGCTTTCCTGCATCGCTTCGCCCAAAAGCCGTTGCCCGAACTGCTTTTTCAAAAGCGCCATCGGGACCTTGCCCTTGCGAAAGCCCTTCATTTCGATTTCGGGGGCAGCCTCGGCCAGTTTCTCGTTGACCTTGCTGTCCAGTTCGTCGGCCGTGACCACAAGCTTATAGCCGCGCTTCAGGCCTTCGTTCAGCGTCTCGGTAACCTGCATCGGTATCCTCACTCAATCCCGCCACGGACGGCCCGCGGAAGGTCAGAAAATCAGCGGTCCTTCTAGGCAGAAGGCGGCGCAGGCGCAAGGCGAAAGAAAAAGGGCGATTGCCCGCCCCTCGGGAGGACGAACAATCGCAGGACCGGCATTGACCAGAGGCTGCGGAGGTCATGTGGGAACCGATCGCCAGGTATAGGGTCACCATAGCCTTGGCACCGGCGTGTTGCGGCCAGCCCGCCCTTTGCGCCCGGGGCATTAACTTTTCAGTAACTTTCCGGGTGCCAGCCCGCACTGTGCCAGGCTTTGTATGGTGCGGGTGGAGGGACTTGAACCCCCACGCCTTGCGGCGCCAGAACCTAAATCTGGTGCGTCTACCAATTCCGCCACACCCGCTTGCCGCGCGCTCTCTAGCAAAGCAAATGCCGTCTGGCGAGCGCAAAATTGCGCGCACCCTCTCGCGCTTTCCTGGCAATGTTCCTATAAGGCACTGCCAAGCTTTCGGAGTGACCAGATGAGCCGACCCCTGCCCCCAATCGACATTGCCAAGTCCGCCGCCGCCAAACGTGCCAGCGCCTATGTGGAAACCGGCATGAAAGTGGGGCTTGGCACGGGATCGACCGCGGCTTTCCTTGTCAACTTTCTGGGCGAGCGGGTTCGCGGTGAAGGGCTTGATATCATTGCGGTTCCGACCTCGACCGCGACCGCCAATCTGGCCCGCGAGAACGGTATTCAGGTGGTGACCCTGGACGAAGCGCGCTGGCTGGATCTGACCATCGACGGGGCAGACGAATACGACGGCGAGTTCAATCTGATCAAGGGCGGCGGCGGGGCCTTGTTGCAGGAAAAGATCGTGGCGACGGCCTCGGATCGCATGATCGTGATCGCGGACACCACGAAAAAGGTCGAGGCCCTGGGCGCGTTTCCGTTGCCGGTCGAGGTGCTGGGCTTTGGCATGTCGACGACGCAAATGCTGCTGGAAGAACTGCTGGAGGGGCTTGACGTCATGGGCAACCGCGCGGTGCCACGGGTGCAGGACGGCGCATTGTTCGTAACCGACGAAGGCAATCACATTCTTGACCTGCACCTTGGTCGGATCGGCGATGCCCGACAGTTGGCCCTGATCCTGAACCAGGTGCCGGGGGTCGTGGAGAACGGTCTGTTCATCGACATCTGCGATGTAATCGTCACCGGCCATGGCGATGGATCGGTCGAAGTTCGCGATATCAACTCGGGCGAGGTCGACACCAGGGGTACCGATGCGCCAAGCGACGAAAACGCCTTTCTGGACATGATCGACTGATGGCCCATGACGTCGATCTTTTCGTTATCGGCGGCGGTTCGGGCGGCGTGCGCGCGGCGCGGACATCGGCTGCCACTGGCGCACGTGTCGCCTTGGCCGAAGACAGCCGGATGGGCGGAACCTGCGTGATCCGGGGCTGCGTGCCCAAAAAACTCATGGTTTTCGCGTCCGAATTTCACGAACAGACCGCCCTGGCTTCGGCCTATGGCTGGTCGTTTGATCATGGCACGTTCGACTGGCAGGCCTTTCGCACCAAGCTTCACGGCGAATTAATCCGGCTGGAAGGGGTTTACCGTGAGGTCCTGACCAAAAACGACGTGACGATCCACGACCAAAGAGCGCGGGTCAGCGGTGCGAACGAGGTCACGCTGGCGGATGGAACGGTTGTTTCAGCGGGCCACGTCCTTGTGGCCACCGGCGGACATCCTGTGCGCCCGGATTTTGAGAACGCCGATCTTGGCATGGTGTCGGATGACATTTTCCTGATGGAGACCCTGCCGGCCTCCATCGTGATCATTGGCGGTGGTTACATCGCTTGTGAATTTGCGTGCATTCTCAACGGTCTCGGCGTCGAAGTTACACAATATTATCGCGGTGCCCAGATCCTGCGCGGATTCGATGACGAGGCGCGTGGGCTGATTGCCGACATGATGCGCGCCCAAGGCATCGACATTCATTGTGGCACCAATATCGTCGAAATGAGTGCGGACGGTTCCAATGTGCGCGTCAAGGCCACCAACGGCCTGGAACGGTCGTTCGAGCGCTTGTTGTTCGCCACCGGGCGAAGCCCGAACAGCCATGGATTGGGCTTGGAAGACATTGGGGTAAAGCTGAACCGGCGGGGCGCGATCGAGGTCGATGCCTATAGCCAGACTGCCGTGCCGTCGATCTATGCCATCGGCGATGTGACAGACCGCATTCAACTGACCCCGGTTGCTATCCGCGAAGGCATGGCTTTCACCGAAACCGTTTTCAAGGACAACCCGACAGCGCCCGATCACGTTCTTGTCCCCTCGGCCGTTTTTACCCAGCCCGAGATGGGCACCGTGGGGCTATCCGAGGAAGCCGCAGCCGATCAGGAAGAGATCGAAGTCTATGCGACATCGTTCCGCCCGATGAAAAGCGCGTTTGCCGACCGATCCAGCCGGGTTTTGATGAAACTTATTGTTTCAAAGGCCACGCGCAAGATTCTTGGCTGCCACATCGTGTCCGAAGGGGCTGGCGAATTGATCCAAATGGTGGGTATTGCAGTGAAAGCGGGCCTAACGAAAGAAGATTTCGACCGCACGGTTGCGGTTCATCCGACGATGTCGGAAGAGTTGGTAACAATGCACAACCCGGTAAGAACAGCTTGAAAAACAACGCCGGAAGCTACAGTTAGCACCTAAAGCAGATTGAAACGGACTTAAGGACCTAAAATGGCCAACAACAACGGTGGACCCTGGGGTGGAGGATCTCGTGGCGGCGGCGACGACGACCGCAAGCCCGGGCGTCGTCCTGGACAGGACGGACCGCAGATTCCCGAAATCGACGACATCATGAAAAAAGGCCAGGAGCAGTTGAAAGTGCTCATGGGCGGCCGTGGCGGTTCGGGCCGGAACGGCGGCGGCGGTGGCGGCGAAGGTCCGCGGCTGTCGAAGGGTACCCTTGGCCTTGGCGCATTGGTGCTGGTCGGCATCTGGGCGTTTTCGTCGTTTTACACGGTGCGCCCGGAAGAACAGTCGGTCGAATTGTTCCTGGGCGAGTTTTCAGCCATCGGTGGCCCGGGTCTGAACTTTGCACCCTGGCCGGTTGTGACCTACGAGGTCATTCCGGTGACGCGCGAACAATCCGAAGATATCGGCATGGGCAGTTCCGGGTCGTCCGGTGGTGACGGGCTGATGCTGACAACCGACGAAAGCATTGTGGATATTGATTTCCAGGTGGTCTGGAACATCAACAACCCGGCGGATTACCTGTTCAACCTGCGTGACGGCCCGCAAACCGTGCGCGCGGTGTCGGAATCGGCCATGCGCGAAATCGTTGCCGGGTCGGAACTGGCCCCGCTTTTGAACCGCGACCGGGCCGCTACGGCACAACGTGCCGAAGAACTCATCCAGTCCACGCTCGACAATTATGCCGCCGGTATCAACATCGTCCGGGTCAACCTTGACAAGGCCGACCCGCCGCGTGAAGTCATCGACGCCTTCCGCGATGTTCAGGCTGCCGAACAAGAGCGTGTGCGTCTTCAACGCGAAGCCGACGCCTATGCCAACCGGGTTCTTGCCGGCGCGCGCGGTGAAGCGGCACAGTTGTTGGAAGAGGCCGAAGCTTATCGCGCCCGCGTGGTCAACGAAGCCCAGGGTGAAGCCAGCCGATTTTCCGCTGTTTTGAAGGAATACGAGGCCGCGCCCGACGTGACCCGCCGACGGCTTTATATCGAGACGCTTGAAAAGGTGCTTGGCGATGTTGACAAGATCATCCTCGACGAAGGTGCCAGCGGGAGCGGACAGGGCGTCGTTCCCTATCTGCCGCTAAACGAATTACGCCGTACTCCGGCAACGGGAGGCAACTGATATGTTCAAGAGCGGAACCCTTCTTCTGATCGCCGTGGTGGTGGTCCTCGCCGGCCTATTGTCGTCGATCTTTATCGTGGACGAACGCGAAAAGGCGCTTGTCCTGCAATTTGGTCAGATCAAACAGGTCAAAACCGAACCCGGCCTGGCCTTCAAGATTCCTTTCATTCAGGAAGTCGTTCGCTATGACGGCCGCATCCTGTCGCTTGACACACCCGCGATCGAGGTCACACCCTCTGACGACCGCCGCTTGGTGGTTGATGCTTTCGCGCGGTTCCGGATCGGTGACACTCAGGAAGAAATCACCCAGTTCCGCCGTGCTGTCGGTGTCGGTGGCGTCCGTGCTGCCGAAGATCGTCTGGCCAGCATTCTGGTGGCCGAAATTCGCGCCGTGCTTGGTTCGGAAGGCGTGACATCCAACACCATCCTTTCGGCGGAACGAGCGGCCTTGATGAACCGTATTCGGGCGAATGCCGATGCAGATGCGGCCGACCTTGGCCTTGACGTTGTCGACGTGCGGCTGAAACAGACGAACTTGCCGGAACAGAACCTGGAAGAAACCTTCAACCAGATGCGGTCCGAACGTGAACGCGAGGCAACGGACGAACGCGCCCGGGGTGCGGAAGCGGCGCAAAGGGTTCGTGCCCAGGCTGATCGAACGGTGGTCGAGCTGGTATCGGACGCCAACCGCGAGGCGGAGATTGCGCGTGGTGAAGCGGACGCTCAGCGAAACCGCATCTTTGCCGAAGCCTATGGCGCGGACGAAGATTTTTTCCGTTTCTACCGCTCGCTTGCCGCTTACGAGCGGGCGCTGCAAGGATCGAATTCGACCCTGGTCATCACGCCTGATAGTGAGTTCTTCGAGTTCCTTGATGGGGCTGGCATAAGCCCGTCTGCCGTACCATCCGGCAACTAACGGATCATGGGACTGGTTCTTCTGGGACTTGGGCTGGTGCTGGTGTTCGAAGGCCTGGTTTTCGCCCTGCTGCCGAACCGGCTGGAAGAACTGATCCGGATCATATCGGAACTGCCCGTGGAAACCCGCCGCGCCTATGGATTGGGCGCGGTGGCCCTGGGGGTACTTCTGGTCTGGGGATCGGGCGCGGTCTAGTCCTGGGGCGCCGAGGAAATGGCCGCTACGGGAACGGCATCGCCGGCGGAAAATTTATCCAGAAGTTCGTGACCACGAGCCTCGGCCTTGCGCAGGCGCATTGCGGTCAGAAAGGCCTCTTGCAAGGTCGGCGATGACGCACCGATTTCCTGCGCGATCCGCGCTTCGATGGCTTCATTCCCGGTGCGCGACATCTCTTCGATCGCACGTTTTGCCAATCCGTCGGCAACTTCATCCAGAATCGACATGATTACCCTCGTACCTGGTCCTTCGCGAGACGGTCATAGAGATCGAAAACGACCAAAAAAGGACAATTAGACGGCTTTCCCGCCAAAGGTGTCGCAAGCAGTCCATGGATTGCGATTAAGCCGGGTCAAAGAGAGATCATGTTTCTGAGCGTCTTCGATATGTTCAAGGTCGGCATCGGCCCGTCATCGTCTCATACCATGGGGCCGATGGTGGCTGCCGAACGATTTCTTGACGACTTGCGCCGATCCGCGTTTCGCCCGTCTGGTTTGCGCGCTTCGCTTCATGGATCGCTGGCGTTTACCGGCGTCGGACATGCCACGGACCGTGCGGTGATCCTTGGGCTGGCCGGGTTTGCGCCCGATACCTATGACGCGGCAAAGGCCGAGGCCGCTTTGGCGCGCATTTCCGAGGAAAAGCAGGTCGAACCCGAGGGCCTTGGCGCCTTGGCCTTTGATCCCAAGTCGGACCTGGTCTTCGATTATGGCCCGCCCCTGCCCGGCCACGCCAACGGGTTGATCTTGATGGCGACCGATGCCCAGGGCGATGTGATCCGGCAGGTGACCTATTACTCGGTCGGCGGTGGTTTTGTTCTGAGCGAAGCTGAACTGGCGGCAGGCAAAGACACCGACGAAGGCGCGCCTGTGCCCTATCCGTTCAAGTCGGCTGCCGAGATGCTGGCGATGGCGCGGGCGAACGAAATGTCCATCGCCGAGATGAAGCGCGCGAACGAGCTTAGCCGGCGCGACGCGTCGGACCTGAATGCGGGCATTCGGCGCATCTGGCAGGTCATGAAGGATTGTATGGACCGGGGCTTGACCTCGGAGGGTATATTGCCGGGTGGGTTGAGCGTGCGCCGCCGCGCCGCAGGTATCCGCGCCAAGCTTGAAGCCGAGCGCGGCATGAACCTGACCGCGCCCCATGTGATCAACGACTGGATCAGCACCTATGCCATGGCGGTGAACGAGGAAAACGCCGCCGGTGGCCAGGTCGTTACGGCGCCGACGAACGGCGCTTCGGGCGTCGTGCCCGCCACGATCCGCTATTGGCTGGACCATGTGCCCGGCGCCTCGGAAGCCCGGATCGACGATTTTCTGCTGACCGCGGCTGCCATTGGCGGACTGGTAAAATTCAACGCCTCGATCTCGGGCGCGGAATGCGGGTGTCAGGCCGAGGTCGGCTCGGCCTCGGCGATGGCGGCGGCTGGGTTGGCGGCGGTTCTGGGCGGCACGCCCGAGCAGATTGAAAACGCTGCGGAAATCGCGCTGGAGCACCATCTGGGCATGACCTGCGATCCGGTGCGCGGGCTGGTTCAGGTGCCTTGCATCGAGCGCAACGGACTTGGCGCCATCAAGGCGATTTCGGCGGCGTCATTGGCATTGCGCGGCGACGGTCAGCACTTTGTGCCACTGGACGCGGCGATCGAGACCATGCGCCAGACCGGCGAGGACATGAGCGAGAAGTACAAGGAAACCGCTTTGGGCGGATTGGCCGTGAATGTGCCGAACTGCTGACATCTGACGCCACCCGTGGTACTTTGCAACCGACAGAGGGGGCCAGGGATGTTCGACGTTGATACCTTTATTGCCGACTGTCGTGACGCCGTCGACAAGGATCCGACGCACAAGACGACGGCAGAAGTGGTGCGGCGTGCCATGTCCGATCCTTCGGAAATCATGGCAAAACTGGGCGAACCGACGGAACCCGGTATCACGCCCCTGTATCAGTCATCCGACCTGACGATCATCAACCTGGCGTGGAAACCTTCGACCACCATTCCACCCCACAACCACGAAATGTGGGCTGTGATTGGCATTTACGGCGGTCGGGAAGACAACATCTTCTGGCGTCGCATAAAGGATCATCCGGACGGGTTGATCGAAGCTGCGGGTGCAAGAGCGCTTTCGACCGGCGACGTTTGTCCGATGGGACCCGACATTATCCATTCCGTGACGAACCCCATCCCGCGTCTGACTGCGGCCCTGCACGTCTATGGCGGGGACTTTTTCGAAGCGGAACGAAGCGAATGGGAACCCGACGGTCTGACAGAACAGCAACTTGACATGGACGCCGTGCGGGCGCGGTTTTCGAAATAGCGCCTTAGAACGCCTCTGGTTTCGCTTCGCGCGCCATATGGTCCAGGACGGCGTTGACGAATTTCGGTTCGCGTCCCTCGGGAAAGAACGCCTTTGCGACATCGACGAACTCGGAAATAACCACCTTGGGTGGGGCGTCGCCTTCGATCAACTCGGCACCAGCGGCCCGAAACAGGGCGCGCAAGGTCGGATCAATGCGATCAATGGGCCAGGTCGCGACCAAAGCACGGTCGGTCATCTGATCGACCTTCGATTGCCAGTTCACAGCATCGTCCACCAGCTTGCGAAACAGGGCGCCATCGCCTTCGGCCAATTCGTCGCCATCGACCGTGGCCCCGAAACGGTGATCTTCGAATTCCTTCTGCACCGCTGGTGCGGCCTGACCGCTGGCCTCCATCTGAAACAGGGCCTGGACCGCATAAAGGCGGGCGGCGCTTTTCATCTGGCGCGTGTTCATACCACAAACCGCCGCGAAAGAGCGATCAGGTGCAGGGCCGCTGCCGCTGCACCACCGCCCTTGTTCTGGGCTGCGGGGTCTGCGCGCACTGCGGCCTGATCATAGGTTTCGACGGTCAGAATGCCATTGCCAAGCGAAGCGCCTTCCAGCCCAAGAAGCTGCAGCGCCCGGCTGGAATCGTTGCAGACCGTTTCATAATGGGTTGTTTCGCCGCGGATCACACAGCCAAGGGCGACAAAGCCGTCGTATTCCCCCGATCTGAACGCCATGCCAATGGCCGTGGGGACCTCAAGTGCGCCCGGAACTTCGACGATTTCGAAAACCGCGCCCGACTTTTCGCATTCGGCAATGGCACCAGCCACAAGATCATCGGCAATGTCCTTGTAGTAAGGCGCCACTACGATCAGAATCTTCACTGGCGGATCGAAAACCGGCCGGTCCAGCGTATAGTGCGACTGTCCGGCCATCAGCCCAGCTCCGACACTTTTCGGGTGCCCACGATCTCTAGTCCATAGGCATCAAGACCAACGACCTTGGGCTTAGGCGAGTTGGTCAGGAGGATCAGGTCCGACAATCCAAGCGACGACAGGATCTGAGCGCCAAGGCCATACTGCCGCAGCGTTCGGGGCGACACGCCATCGCTGGCTTCCATCTTCATTTCGGTATCGCGCAACAGGACCAGAACCCCCCGACCTTCGGCCGCGATCATCTCCATGGCGTCGCCAAATTCGTTTCGCCGCCCCTTCGGCCCCAATCCCACAACGTCAAGCATCGGGTCCATCGCGTGCATCCGCACAAGGCAGGGTTCGGGCGTGGTGATGTCGCCCTTGATCAGCACGATGTGTTCATCCCCCTGGGCGGTATAGGAATAGATCCGCATTTCCCAGTCGCCGCCGAACTCTGAGGTGACGGTGTTGGTTCGGGTCACGGCAACAAGGTTGTCGTTACGCCGGCGATAGGCGATCAGATCGCTGATGGTGCCGATTTTCAGCCCGTGAAGCTGTGCGAATGCCACGAGATCCGGCAAGCGGCTCATGGTGCCGTCTTCGTTCATGATCTCGCAGATCACGCCCGAGGGGTTCAATCCCGCCAGTCGGGCCACGTCCACAGCCGCTTCGGTGTGCCCGGCACGGACCAGCACACCGCCGTCACGGGCGCGCAAGGGGAAGATATGGCCCGGCGTGGCAATGTCGTTGTCGTTCTTCGAGTGATCAATGGCGACCGCGACGGTGCGGGCGCGATCGTGGGCCGAGATGCCCGTGGTGACGCCTTCGCGCGCTTCGATCGAGACGGTGAAGTTGGTTTCATGGCGCGACGAGTTCTGGGACGCCATCAGGGAAAGACCAAGGGCGTCACAACGTTCTCCGGTCAGCGTCAGGCAGATCAGCCCGCGTCCGTTGGTGGCCATGAAATTGATGACCTCGGGCGTCGCCATCTGCGCCGGGATCACCAGATCGCCTTCATTTTCGCGATCTTCGTGGTCGACAAGGATGAACATGCGCCCGTTTCGGGCATCGTCGATGATCTCTTCCACCGAGGAAATGGCGTCGCGCCAGTTCTCTTCAACGGGTCCAGCAGATTCGTATGACATGGGGCTTTTGTCCGGGCAGTTTTGTTGGCTTCGCCCATAGCCCAAGGGAACCGGGAACGCCAGAGGCAAGCGGTGTCGGACGGGCAAGGTGAAACGGCTGTCTGACCTGAGGTGGCCCGTCGCACTATTTCAGTCGGCAAGGTTGGGATCGGATCGGCCTGCCCCCCGGTTTCAGCGCGGGACGCTTCCGGTGGTCGATCAGGCCGAGGCCGCCTCACTCAGGCGCGCGACATAACGGGCAAGGGTGTCGATCTCAAGGTTGATCCGGTCCCCGACGGCGACCCTGCCCCAGGTCGTCACCTTCTTGGTGTGGGGAATGAAGTTCACGCCAAAGCGGGCGCCGTCAACTTCGTTCACCGTAAGCGACGTGCCATTCAGCGCCACAGACCCCTTCGGGGCAATGAAGCGGGCCAGTTCACCCGGTGCTTCGAACGTCACGCGGGTGCTGTCGCCTTCGGTGCGCATATCCACGACCAATGCCACGCCATCGACGTGCCCCGACACGATGTGGCCGCCGATTTCGTCGCCGACCTTCAGCGCGCGTTCAAGGTTCACCCGTCTGCCCTTCGTCCAATCGCCAAGGTTGGTCTTGGAGAGGGTTTCGCCCGAGGCCTGCACTGAAAACCAGTTTCGGGGGTCGTTGCCCAGATCGACCACGGTCAGGCAAACGCCGTCACAGGCGATCGAGGCACCAGTATCGATCCCGGCCACGTCATAACCGGTTCCGATCCTGATTTCCGTGTCTCCGGCCTGGGTGATCTCAAGGATCTCGCCCATATCGGTCACGATGCCTGTGAACATGTCGAACGTGTCCCTTCGTTGCGTCCAATCCCGGGGTAGACGGCTTCGGGCGACCGTGCAACCCACGCAGAGGTGACAGGACGCGCGCAGCAGGGTAGGAAAAGCCAATGCAGGCGGGCACATCAAAACCAGAACGCTGTTTTCTGTTCCTTCAGGGACCCCACGGACCGTTCTTTTCCGGCCTTGGTGCGGGTCTCAGAACGGCTGGCGCCCGGGTTATCCGGCTTGGATTCAATGCCGGCGACGAGGTTTTCTGGCGCGGTCCGGGCTACGTTCCTTTTCGCCAGCCTCCGGAAGAACTGCCCGAAGCCCTTGAAATGCTGATCAGTTCCAAAGGCATTACAGATATCGTGCTTTACGGGTCAAGCCGCCCGATCCATCAGATTGCGCTTGAAACGGCCAGACCCCACGACCTGACGGCCCATGTTTTTGAAGAAGGCTACCTGAGGCCCTATTGGGTGACCTATGAACGCGACGGCGCCAATGCGGCTTCGCCGGTCACCCGGTATTCGTTGGCCGAGATGGCCGAGGCGCTTTCAACCGGCGCGCCGCTTGTGTCCGAGGCGCCTGACCGGTGGGGCGACATGCGAGCCCATATGTTCTGGGGCGCGGCCTATCATGCGGCGCTTTTGGGATCATCGAAACGTTATCAGGGGTTCCGCCCGCACCGGCAGCCCGGCGTGCGACGGGAATTCTGGTTGCATTTCAAACGCCTGCTTGAAACGCCCGGGCGTGCAGTCCGGCGCAAACTGGCCACCGGCCGAGTTCGCTTCGGCGGGTTTCCCTATCACCTGGTGCTGTTGCAACTGGCTCATGACGCCAATTTCCTGGACCACGGGCCTTTTGCCGACCAGGCCAGTTTCCTTGACCATGTTTTCAAGGGTTTTTCCCGTGGAGCCCCGCCCCATCACCATCTGGTGCTGAAAGCGCACCCCCTGGAAGACGGTCGCGAACCGTTGCGGCCTCTGATCAGCCGATTAACTGCGGCTCACGGGCTGTCGGGCCGGGTCCACTTTATCTCGGGCGGGAAACTGGCGGCTTTGCTGGATCCTGCGCGTTCGGCCTTGACTGTGAATTCGACGGCGGCCGAACAGGCCTTGTGGCGCGCGATGCCTTTGAAGGTCTTTGGGGATGCCGTTTATAACAGGCCGGAGTTTGTTTCTTTTCAAACTGTTGAGGAGTTTTTTCAGAATCCGGAGCCGCCTGACCGCGACGCTTATTTGACCTATCGCGGCTTTCTCCTTGCAACATCGCAGGTGCCGGGAGGGTTTTATGGCGCACTGTCAAGGCGCAAGCTGTTGCGCCAGCTACCCGACCTCATGCTGGCCCGCGAAAGCCCCTATGAGCGTATCTTCGCACGTCGGATTGAGGCCGACGCGCAACACCTTTCGGTCGTTGGATAGCCAATCGCCCCAACACTGGAAAGTTATCCACAGTCGCGCTAACGTTGCGGCAAAACAAGGCCGTGGCAGGCAATTTAGGTCGAGGAGACCGAGCAGTGACAATTTCAGGAAAATCCCGCGCCAAGTGGGTCGCTCTGTGCGTATCGACGACAATTCTCGTGGGGTGCGGGTTGCCGCGCACCGGCCCGACCAAGGGCGAGATATTCAAAGGGTCCGTGCAGGAACTCGGTGACGCCTTTATCGTTACCGTTGACGACCATGTGACCAAAGCCACTGAATTTGCGCCTCCGTTGGGCTTTTCTTCAGCTTTGATCCATGCCGGTGTTCTTGGCTCGGATACCATTCGCCCGGGCGATACCCTTGGCCTGACGGTTTACGAGAACGTGGACGACGGGCTTTTGGCGACGGCCGGGGCCAACGCCGCGGTTCTGGATGAAATCCAGGTCGACGGGTCCGGGTTTATCTTCGTGCCCTACGCTGGCCGCATCAAGGCCTCGGGCAACTCGCCCGAAGCCATCCGCCGCATCATCACCGAAAAGCTGGAAGCCCAGACCCCTGATCCGCAGGTTCTGGTGCAGCGCCTGGCCGGCGATGGCGCCACGGTTTCGCTGATTGGCGGTGTCGGTGCCCAGGGCGTTTATCCCATCGAACGCCCGACCCGGACATTGACCGCGATGCTTGCCCAAGCTGGTGGTATCACGCTTCCACCCGAGATCACCCAGATCACACTGATCCGCGGCAGCCATTCCGGCACAGTATGGCTGGAGGATTTGTACGAAAATCCCCGCCTTGATATCGCGTTGCGCGCCGGTGACCGTGTTCTTGTCGAACAGGACGAGCGTTTCTTCACCACCCTTGGCGCAACCGGTGCGCAGGTGAAAGTTCCGTTTGATACCCAGTCCGTGTCCGCAATCGAGGCCCTGGCAACCGTTGGCGGTCTGAATACAGGTCTTGCCGATCCCACGGGTGTCTTCGTCTTCCGCGATGAACCGGCAGGGATTGCCAACAAGGTGCTTGGACGCTCTGATCTGCATGACACACAGCGGATGGTCTATGTTCTTGACCTGACATCCCCCAATGGCGTTTTTGTCGCCCGGGATTTCGACATCCGGAACGGCGACACGGTTTATGTCACCGAAGCGCCTTACACCCAGTTCAACAAGGTTCTTCAGGCGATCGTTGCCCCGGTTGGATCGGCCGCGTCGATACAATCGCTCTCGGAGTGACGACGAAAACGGCTCAAAACCAACGTCTATGCGTTTACTCAGGCGGCTTTCTGACCGAAGGCCGCCTGAAACGCATTCTGGAGCTTGCCGGATGGGATGTATCCCTTGGTGTTCCGCAAGAAGGCGACTGGGTCGGGCTTTGGGGCCGCACGCGAACCGCTTGGCGGGGCGAAGCCGTTGCCGGATGGACGGATGCCCCAGTCTTGACGGTGGAAGACGCCTTTTTGCGCTCGGTCCACCCTGCGCGGCTGCGTTCCGAGCCCCCGGTTGGCCTTTGCCTGGATAAAAGCGGGGTGCATTTCGACGGCAGCGTGCCTTCGGATCTTGAAACACTGTTGGCAACCCATGCCCTGGACGACACTGCACTGTTGAACCGCGCGCGCGCGGCAATCGAACAACTGGCCTATTGGCATTTGGGGAAATACTCGGCCACCGACCCCGAAATCGACCCGCCATCGCCTGGCTATGTCGTCGTCATCGACCAGACCGAGGGTGATGCCGCGCTCTGCGGGGCCGATCGGACCGCGTTTCTCGAAATGCTGACCTTCGCGGCGGAAGAACATCCAGGCTGCCCGGTTCTTATCAAGACCCACCCGGAAAGCGACGGCGGTGCGCGCAGCGGTCTGTTCAGGCCCGAAGACGCCAGCGACCGCATTGCCTTTTGCAGCGATCCGATCAGCCCCTGGCGTTTGTTCGAAGGGGCCGTTGCGGTTTACACCCATTCTTCGACCCTGGGGTTCGAAGCGATCTTTGCCGATCACAAGCCCCGGGTTTTCGGGCAACCCTTTTATGCGGGCTGGGGTCTTACCCTGGATCAGGATGCGCCGCCTCGGCGTGAGCGCAGCCTGACCCGCGCCCAGCTTTTTGCCGCGGCGATGATCCTATACCCGGTCTGGTACGATCCGGTCCGCGACCGCGTTTGCGAAATCGAGGATGTGATCGCGGCCCTTGCAGCGGACGCGCGGGCGTATCGTGAAGATCGCAAGGGCTATGTGGCCGTCGGCATGTCACCCTGGAAACGGCCCCATCTTGCGCGGGCATTCGGGCGCGAGATGGGGCTTAAGTTTGCGCGCCGCGTGCCTTCTGGCGGCACACGGCAAGCGGTTGTCTGGGGCATGGCCGATGCACCAGATGGTACGCTAAGGATGGAGGACGGATTTCTTCGCTCGCGCGGGCTTGGGGCTGATCTGACCCCGCCCCTGTCGCTGGTCATGGATCGCCCGTCGCTTTATTTCGACGCCGCGACGCCCGGTCGGTTGGACGCATTGATCGCTGAGAGCGACGGTTTGCCACTTGCAGAAATCCAACGATCCGAGCGGTTGATTGCCCAAATTCGCCGGGATGGCTTGACCAAATACAACATCGCCGGCGAATTGCCCGATTTGCCCGACCGGTCCCCGAAGATCCTAGTTGCCGGTCAGGTCGAAGACGATGCCTCGGTGGTCCATGGGGCATCCGACGTGCGGACCAATCTGCAACTTTTGCAAAGGGTGCGCGACGACAACCCCGATGCCGTCGTTATGTGGAAGCCTCACCCGGATGTGGAGGCAGGGCGGCGGACGGGTGTCGTGCCCGACGAAGCCGCCGCGACGTTGGCGGATATCACCCTGGCAAACGTCGGTGCCGAGGCTGCCCTTGATGCATCGGATGAAGTTTGGACGATCACCTCGACCATCGGGTTCGAAGCGTTGATCCGCGGCAAGCCCGTCACCTGTCTTGGCATGCCGTTTTATGGCGGGCGAAGGTTGACCCATGACCTTGTGCCGCGCCCAACACATCGCAAGGTAGACGTGAGCCTTGCCCAACTGGTCCACGCCTGTTTGATCGGATATCCGCGCTATTTTCACCCTTCTACCGGCGCGCCGATTTCACCCGAAGCGGCACTAGCCATCCTGTCGGGTGGTGTCGAAACGCCAAGGATCAACCGATCTCTGATCTGGCTGCACCGCCTGATCGCGCCATTTCGCGGATAGCCGTTTCGCCTAAAGCGCGCGGTTCCAGACGTGCAGGATATCGTCGCCAACCTGGCGCACCTTATGCAGCCGCAAGCGCGGTGCCTCGTCCAGCATCTTGACACCCAAGGTGCCGATGGCGGGCAACCCGTCGGACCCGAAGATGCGACCTGCCGAGAAGACCACCAGTTCGTCGACCAGATCGGCCGCCAGAAGCGACGCGGCAAAGGCTCCGCCGCCTTCGCAGAAGACGCGGGTCAGTCCTTCCGCCCCAAGGCAATGCATCAAGCCAACGGGATCAATCCGACCGTCTTTCACCGGCACGGGAAGAAGGCGGGCACCGGCATCGCGCCATACCTTGGGATCGACGTCCTCGCCCGCGCCGTGGGCCAGCCAGACCGGCCCCTGGTCGATGGTCTCGGTCAAGCGGTTTGGATATGGCAGATCAAGCGAACGACTGGCCACGATACGCACCGGCTGACGCTTTGCCCCCATGTCGCGCACGGTCAGGGTCGGGTTGTCGGCGCGTGCGGTTCCGGCGCCCCCAAGAACCGCGTCGTGGGCGTGCCTGAGCCCATGAACGATGCGCCGTGCGTCGGGCCCCGTGATCCATTGACTGTCACCCGTTGCAGTTGCGATCCGGCCATCCAGGGTCACCGCCAGTTTCAATGTCACCTTGGGGCGACCGTCGGTGACACGGCGCAGGAAACCCTCTTGAAGCGCCCTCGCCTGATCTTCCAGTACGCCGGTCGCGACCTCGATCCCGGCAGCAGACAGAGCGGCAAGCCCCTTGCCGCACGCGCGCGCGTCGGGGTCTTTCAGGGCCACAACGACACGTGCGATCCCGGCGGCAATCAAGGCTTCGCTACAGGGCGGCGTTTGTCCGGTATGGGCACAGGGTTCCAGCGTGACATAGGCCGTGGCGCCCCGGGCCGCGTCACCTGCCATCTTAAGGGCCTGGGTTTCGCCATGAGGACGGCCGCCGTCGCCAGTACGCCCGCGCCCGACAATGCGGCCCTCCTTGACGATAACGCAGCCTACGGAGGGATTTGGCCAAACCTGCCCCAACCCCCGGCGCGCAAGCCCCAGGGCATGGGACATATGGCGCCGGTCGTCGTCGTTCACTCGTCTTTCTCGGCGGGCCTTAATTCGCTTACGAATTTGTCGAAATCGTCGGCCGCCTGGAAGTTCTTGTAAACACTGGCAAAACGCACGTAACCGACGGTGTCGATCCGGGCGAGGCTTTCCATCACAATCTCGCCAATCGTGGTCGAGGGAATGTCGGTTTCGCCCATGCTTTCCAACCGCCGCACGATTCCGCTGATCATTTGGTCAATGCGCTCAGGCTCGACCGGGCGTTTCTGCATGGCAATCCGGATTGACCGTTCCAGCTTGTCTCGGTCGAAGTCCTCGCGCTTGCCGTTGGATTTGATGACCACGAGATCGCGCAGCTGAACGCGTTCGTAAGTAGTGAACCGGCCCGCACAGGCCGGACAGAATCGCCGTCGCCGGATGGCCACGTGATCCTCTGCAGGCCGTGAGTCCTTGACCTGAGTGTCGATATTTCCGCAAAACGGGCAGCGCATCCGCCTCTTCTCCTGCCTAATTGGTGTGGGTGAACCCCTTTATCCACAGGGACTATAGGAGACATCCCGGATTTTGGGTAGGTCCGATTTCGACATACCATATCGGCGGATGGCGGGACGTTGCCACAATGCACCGATTTCAGGTAAGAGCGACCGCGATCTGGCGACTATGGGGACGGTCGCGGTGTTCGAACAGGTAAACGCCCTGCCAGGTGCCAAGCATCAACCGCCCCGACTGCACCGGGATCGACAAAGAAACCGGCAAAACGGCGGATTTGATATGGGCGGGCATGTCGTCGGGACCTTCGGATCGGTGGGTCACCCAGTGCATTGAAGGATCATTGGTGTGGGGTGCGAGCCGTTGGAAAAATGCGTGAAGATCGCGCTGCACACTTGGGTCGGCGTTCTCCTGGACCAGAAGGGAGCACGAGGTATGGCGCACGAAAAGAGTCATGACGCCATCACCCGTGGCGAGTGGGGCAAGTCGGTCGGTGAATTCGTAAAGACCGGGGCCTTTGGTTTCGATCCGAAGGATGCTGGCCAAGCTATTTCCGCCTGCGCCGAGCCTCGCAGAGCGCCCGGGCGTGCCCGGCGCTGATGCCTTTGTCCCGGCTGATAACCAGCAGGCCCGAGGATTTGGCCCCTTGAGATGAAAGCGAGAAGTCGATCCCGTTTCCGCCCCGGCGCGGCCCGGACGAGGTACGATAGATGCGCGTTGCGTGAGAAAGCCCAAGCTTTCTAACAACATAGTCACCGGCAGCACACCAAAAAGCGGGCGCGCCTGACTGGCCGCGGTATGGCACGTGAAATGCCTGAGGGCCTGTGGCGACGACCTTTAGGTCGTTCGTTGCCAGATACGCCTGCGCCGAGGTCACGGCCAGCGATTGACAGATCAGTACTGCGAAAAGAAGCCTCATGACCGTATGATGGGCCGTGTTGCGGTCAGGGTTCAAGGGGCGAAAGCACAAGATAGCGTGTTCCGGCGGAATTGAGCTTGTCGTCCGACAGAATGGAAAAGCCCCGCGATTTGAACACCTTGACCGGGTCGAGGGCGTTCTGATCCGAGAAGATCGGCAGGCCCTGGCCGAATTCGATCGGCTCGATCGTGAGGT
The DNA here is from genome assembly GCA_013002465.1 of Silicimonas sp. Taxonomy (GTDB): domain Bacteria; phylum Pseudomonadota; class Alphaproteobacteria; order Rhodobacterales; family Rhodobacteraceae; genus JABDJO01. The sequence continues at coordinate 26,373 of JABDJO010000070.1, forward strand.
GAACGCGGTCGATCGCCCGGTGTCCGAGAAACCAGTCATGTACCCGTGTTCCGCCAAGAATCAATCCGTTTCTCAGCGGATGAACGTGGGACACCAGACCCGAGAGGTCGGACGGAGTGATTGCTGTCGGATCAAGCCAGAGTTGGGTTGGACGTTTCCACCCTGTTGTTTTTCTTGAAATAACCATTCGCCTTCGGTCAGGGCGATCTGCGGCCTCATGAGTGTTGCGCCCCATGATGGCCCAATCGGCGGCTTCGACATCGGCAAAGAAGTGGGCCTGTTCCTCGGCACTGGCCCAAGCCTGGGGC
>JABDJO010000095.1 GCA_013002465.1 Silicimonas sp.
CGGCGGTACTTCATGGTGAACACTCCATCTTTGCTCAAAGAGTAAAGTGTTGCGTCCACCTGTTGAGGGCACCCCGCATTGCGTGAGTTCATTTGACGTGCGGCGAAGGTCTGAAGAGCGGGAGCAACCTGCCGTTCGACCAATCCTATTCAGTACGCACTTTCGGCAAGCGGGTCGATTTTTACTATTTTTTTACTATACCGGCCGCTTACCGCTCAGTTTTTCCTTATATATTTGATTTTATTGGCGCACCCGAGAGGATTCGAACCTCTGGCCTCTGCCTTCGGAGGGCAGCGCTCTATCCAGCTGAGCTACGGGTGCCTGAGGGGCGATATAACGGCACCGCCAATTCGTTGCAATTGTAATGACGCGCTTACGATGGATTCATTCCGACGGCCTAGCCTTCATCCCCGGGGGCCAGGTCAGAGAAGAAAATGTCACAAGAACTTAGCCAGGAAGACTGGGACCGCATCATCTTTGCGCTGTCGCACTTCAGCCACAACGTGGAATTCCGAAATACGCTGGACAATGTGCTTCTAAGTCTGGGCAGAAAAACCTAGTTCAAAAGGTCGTTGGCCAGTTCCAACGCCTCGATCAGAACGTCGACTTCGGCCTTCGTGTTGTATAACCCGAAGCTGGCGCGTGCGGTTGCAGTTACGCCAAAATGCTCCATCAGCGGGGCGGCGCAATGATGCCCCGCCCTGACGGCAACGCCTTTCTTGTCAAGGATCGTCGAGATGTCATGGGCGTGCGCCGCACCGTTCAGCGTGAATGAAAAGATCGCCGCCTTGTCGGGCGTTGTTCCCTGGACATTAAGCCAATTCAAGCCATGAAGACGGTCCCGCGTGTAGTCGCGCAGAGCCTCTTCGTGGGCGGCAACATTTTCCATCCCGAGGTCCATGAGGTATTCAAGAGCCACGCCAAGACCGATTTGCTGAACGATTCCAGGCGTTCCCGCCTCGAACTTCATGGGTGGATCGTTGTAGACAATGCCATCCTTGCGCACGTCGCGGATCATGTCGCCGCCGCCCATGAAAGGGCGCATCTCGGCCTGGCGATCCTTGCGGATATAGATCGCACCCGATGCCGAGGGACCATATAGCTTGTGCCCGGTAATTGCGTAGAAATCGCAACCGATGTCCTGCACATCGACGGGCATGTGAACTGCCCCCTGAGAACCATCGACAAGTACCGGCACGCCCTTTGCACGGGCACCATCGCAGATGGCTTTCACGTCGACGCGGGTGCCCAGCACATTCGACAGATGGGTGATCGCGATAAGTTTCGTTTTGGGGCCGATGGCGTTCAGCATTTTCTCAGGCGGCAGACCACCGGATTCGTCCACATCGACCCACTTCAAAACAACGCCTTGTCGTTCACGCAGGAAATGCCAGGGGACGATGTTGGCGTGATGTTCCATGACCGACAGGATGATCTCGTCCCCGGCCTCCAGCCGCGGCATGGCCCATCCGTAGGCGATCGTGTTGATGCCCTCGGTTGTGCCCGAGTTCATCACGATTTCATCCTCGCTGCCCGCATTCAAAAACCGTGCAATGATACCGCGGACGCCTTCGTATTTCTCGGTCGCCAGGTTGGATAGATAGTGCAAACCGCGGTGAACGTTCGAGTATTCCTGACTGTAGGCTTGGGTGACGGCATCAATCACCACTTGCGGTTTTTGCGCCGACGCACCGTTGTCAAGATAGACCAGCGGTTTGCCGTTCACTTGACGCGCAAGAATTGGGAAATCCCGGCGGATGGCAGAGACATCATACATTTGGAGGACCTCCGGCACCGCCGAATATCAACTTCAGAACAAAGATCATCACCAGGTAAGTGACAATCCAGGCAATGGCGACGGCTCCGATGGCTTTTAGCGCAGAGTCCAAACGGTTTGCTTCGGAAAAGAATATGCCGATCAGGTAGATCCAATAGCCAAAGAACGCCAATCCGGCAATTCCGGCAAGGGCCGGAAACGCGAACATCAAGATCATCAGGCCACCAATGCCAAGTGACAAGATGGCCTCTAGAAAAATGAACACCAATAGCGTGTCGTCAAACGTGCCCTCACCGCCCATTACCGTGGCCGTACGCCAGATTGCCCAGACAAGGGCGATATTGAACGCAACCGAGATAAGGACCCGGATAAACGGCGGCAGTGGTTCGCCGAACACGTCTGCCGGCAGCATCGCCAGCATCGGCTCGGTCACCAGAACCGAAAGGATCATCACAACGACAAAGGCCGGGCCAAGCACACTGCGCGGAACATCAAGGCGCATCAGGTCGGATGCGGCCTGTCGCGGCTCACGAAATGTACGGCGCGCAACGGTGAATAGGCTGTCCCAAAGCGTCACGGCGTGCTCTCTTGTTGAGTTGTCCGGACCGAGATGCCCGCGACGGTGAATACCACAACCAACGCCAATGCCGCCGCGCTGGTCACGCCAAAAGCAGGCCCCGGCGCGAAACCGGCCAGAAGGCCCGACAAAAGCCAGACTGGGGTTGAAGCAAGAAAGGCCCAGAACAACGCCATGCGGCAGCGATAACCGTCGATCTCCTGCCCAAAAGCACGCAAGACGACCGACAATCCCCACGCCAGCCCATAAAACACCAAGGGCACGATCATCAACCAGGCAAACAACGCTCCGGCCAGTCGGGCATCCAGAGCAATTGACGGGTCCAGTGCGGCTTCGCGCGACAATCGGGGCCATTGCGCCACGAAGATCAGCGCGCAGGCCACCATGAGAGTGACCAGTGCCCGGTCTTCACGGGGGCGACCGGAACCGCGGCGCGCCTGCACCTCGCGCGGGGCGCGATAGGTGCGCAGGATATCGGCCACGACGCTCATCCCCGGTGACGCGACAGCCAGCCTTCAAGCCGCCCCAGGATGTCGTCTGCAATCGCTTCGTCTTCGATTTCTTCGATCGCCTCAGCCAGGAATGCCAATACCAGAAGCGCTTGCGCCTCGTTCTCCGGCACCCCGCGCGAACGCAGATAGAACAATGCGCTTTCGTCGATTGCTCCGGATGTGCTGCCATGCGAGCAAGCCACGTCGTCGGCATAGATTTCAAGCTCGGGTTTGGCTAGGAACTGAGCATCCTCGTCCAGCAAAAGCGACTGGCTTATCTGATATCCGTCGGTTTTCTGAGCCCCTTCCTTCACAAGGATCTTGCCCTGAAACGTGCCGACCGCCCCGTTGCGCAGCACCTTCTTGAAAACCTGGCGGCTTTCGCAATTCACGGCGTCGTGGGTGACAAAGATGGTATCGTCGTGGTGAAAGTCACCGTCCCCCATGGCTGCGCCGGCAATATGGGCCGAGGCATTGTCGCCGGTCAGTTCGATGAAGGCTTCGTTGCGCGTCAGCACGCCATTGGCGGTCATGGTAAAGGACTTGAACGAGCTTTCTTCGCCAAGCCGCGCAAACAGATGCGTGATCGCGCGACGCTCGTGGTCCCTGCCTTGCGTGCGGATGTGATTGAAGATGCCGGTATCGGCCACATCAACTTCCATACACTTGTTGAACCGTGCCGCTGCGGGTCCGTTTTCAAGAACTGTCAGGTTGGCGCCGGGTTCGACGCGGATCACGAAATGCAAGATCGCATCGCTGTCGATCTTTTCGTGCAGGTACCTCAAATGCACCGGCTTCGAGACCTGCCCGGTGGCCCGGATCACAATCCCATCGGTTGCAAAAGCCGTGTTGAGCGCGGCGAAGGGGCGTGCAACGGGGTTCTGACCCCTGGCCTCCAAAACGCCGTAGATGTCCTTTGACCAGTGAATATCCTTTGTCGTTGCTGTGGCAAGCCGTTCGATTTCGATACCTTCAAGGCTCAGATCGTCCGAGGCCTCGGGATCAAAAACACCGTCGCGAAACACGATCTGCAGGCGGTCAATGTCGCTATAAACCGGTGCCTCCTGCGGATCGAAAATCGCCGCTTCGGGCGCCTTGGGCAGATTCAGATCATCGGGCCGCGTGAACCGCCAGTATTCGTCCCGTCGATCCGGCAAGCCCATGGCGCGAAACCTTGAAACCGCTTCGACGCGTGCGGCATCCGCCCACCCGGCCCCACTTGGTAGGGACAGTGCTGCCAGCCGGGCTTCGGTAGCATCCTGCTTTTTCGCCGCCAGTCCCATCAGGCCACCTCTCCAAGAAGATCGGCGTATCCGTTTTTCTCAACCTCCAACGCCAATTCAGGACCTCCTGATTTGACGATACGGCCATCTGCCATGATGTGAACGACATCCGGCTCAATATGATCCAGAAGCCGCTGATAGTGGGTGATCACGAGAAACGACCGGCCTTCATCGCGCAGCGCGTTGACGCCTTCGGACACCAGCCGCATGGCATCGACGTCCAGACCGGAATCGGTTTCGTCCAGAATGCACATCCGCGGTTCCAGCATGGCCATCTGAAGGATTTCGTTCCGCTTCTTTTCACCGCCCGAGAATCCGACGTTGACCGGACGTTTCAGCATATCGGCGTCGATCTTAAGCGATTTGGCCTTTTCGCGGATTGATTTCAGAAAGTCCGCCGCGCTGATCTCTTCTTCGCCGCGGGCCTTGCGTTGCGCATTAAGCGCCGTGCGAAGGAAGGTCATGTTGCCTACGCCCGGAATCTCCACAGGGTACTGGAACGCCAGAAAAAGCCCGGCCGCAGCGCGCTCTTCGGGTTCCATCGCAAGAATGTCCGCCCCATCCAGCGTGGCTTCGCCATCGGTCACCTCGTACCCATTCTTGCCCGAAAGCACATACGACAACGTCGACTTGCCCGATCCGTTCGGCCCCATGATCGCATGCACGGCACCTGCCGGAACGTCCAGATCGACGCCCTTCAGGATCGCCTTGTCTTCTTCTTCAAGTTTGACGTGGAGGTTCTTGATATTCAGCATTTTTTCCTCACAAAGCACGACAACGGGCACCGCCTGAATGGCGGAGCCCGGTTCGCTTGTTCTGTATTTTGGGATGGCTCAGGCCTTGGCGCGAACTTCTTTCACGTAGGCCTTCGAGAAGAACTTGACGTAAACGCCCGGCACGGATTGCACCATCTGCGTGTGATATTGCACCATGACGAACAGCCCAATGACCATCGCGACCATGCGCACGAGTGTTGTCAGCCGGAAGGTCCAGCAGAACAACAGCGCCAGCACTCCGCCGATGATGATATGAGCATAGGGAAGATACGGTCCGATCGCGCTTTCGCCCAGATCGAGCGGCACCAGCCCGCCGTCCTGAAAGAAGTGGAAGGTCGCAACCTGCCCCACGAACATCGACAAAGCGCCGAAAATGAAGGCCAGGATCAAAAGCGACGAGCCCGATCCCTGGCCGATATCGACCTTTTTCTTCTTTTGCTTCAGCCGAACGGTATTGCCAGCTTTGCCTTCGCCAGCCCGCACCTCGTCGCGCGGTCCAATATGGACCTCGCCCATGGTGTTGTCGCCGCCCTTTCTGATCCGGGACAGCCTGTCCTCGAATCCCGAGCGCTGCCCTTGTGCCATCGACATTGAGATTTCCCCGATTTGCCTCGCGCGCCGAAACTCGCAGCGGAACATGACCAAAAAAGGGCGACCATGCGGAGAAATAGGTGCGATTGGGGGTATCTTTGCGGTGAATCATCGGTCTTTTTCCCGCCAACGCCCCAAAACAGTCTGCGCAAACAAGCTCCCGAAAAATCCGCTGGCAAAGCTAATCAGGATAATCTGGTTCTGCATCAGCATATCTGTCGCCCAGTCGATGAAGACGGCAAAACCCGAGCAGAAAACGCCTGTAAGGGCGGCTGTTAAGACGATCTGACGGATCATTCCTGATCACCCCATCGCCAGCGCCAAACTCCATCGGTCCTCAACATGGTGAAGCGTATGAAAAACAGGGTGAACGCACCGCTGACAAGGCACCAAGCGACAATCCGCAACACTCCGGGCCCGGTATTCGCCAAGGCGGGGCCGACAATGAAAAACACCGCCAATGCCGTTTCGACAACCACAAACACAAGGATTGCCGCCCACCCTTTCCAGTTGGATGGCGCGGCCCCATAGCCATGTGTCTTTGGTTTGAACCAGCTCATGTCTTGTCCTCGGGTCGCCTTAGCCAACAGAGCCTTCAAGCGAAATCGCCACCAACTGCTGGGCTTCCATGGCAAATTCCATTGGCAGCGCCTGCAAGACCTCTTTGCAGAATCCGTTGACCACCAAGGCCACGGCCTCTTCCTCGTCCATGCCGCGCTGACGGCAATAGAACAACTGATCGTCATCCACTTTCGAGGTCGTCGCCTCGTGTTCGACCCGTGACGAGTTATTCTTTACCTCGATGTAAGGCACCGTATGCGCGCCGCATTTGTCACCGATCAACAGAGAGTCACACTGGGTATAGTTCCGCGAATGCTTCGCCTTCGGGTGCATCGACACCAACCCGCGATAAGTGTTCTGCGCCCTGCCCGCACTGATCCCCTTCGAGACAATCCGGCTTTTGGTGTTCTTGCCAAGATGCACCATTTTCGTGCCCGTGTCGGCCTGCTGCATGTTGTTGGTGATAGCGATCGAATAGAACTCGCCCTGGCTGTCGTCACCGCGCAGAATGCACGAAGGGTACTTCCAGGTGACCGCCGAGCCGGTTTCGACCTGCGTCCACATCACCTTGGAGCGATCCCCCCGGCAATCGGCACGCTTGGTAACGAAGTTATAGATGCCGCCCTTGCCTTCCTCGTCGCCCGGATACCAGTTCTGGACCGTGGAATACTTGATCTCGGCATCCTCCAGCGCCACCAGTTCCACGACGGCGGCGTGTAACTGGTTGGTATCCCGCTGTGGCGCCGTGCAGCCTTCCAGATAAGACACATAAGCGCCCTTGTCGGCGATGATCAACGTGCGCTCGAACTGGCCTGTATTCTCGGCATTGATGCGGAAGTAGGTCGACAGTTCCATCGGGCAACGCACGCCTTCGGGCACGTAGACGAACGAGCCATCGGAAAAGACCGCCGAATTCAGCGTCGCATAGAAATTGTCCGACTGCGGGACCACCGTACCAAGGTACTTTTTCACCAGTTCGGGATGTTCGCGGATCGCTTCTGAAATCGAACAGAAGATTACCCCGGCCTTGGCCAGTTCTGCCTGGAAGGTCGTCCCCACGGAAACGCTGTCAAATACCGCGTCGACGGCCACCTTGCGACCCTCGGCGGGTGCTTGGTCAGCGCCTTCGACACCAGCCAAAATCATCTGTTCTTTCAGTGGGATACCAAGCTTTGCATAGGTCTCAAGAAGCTTCGGGTCGACCTCGTCAAGCGACTTCGGCTTTTCCATCATCGACTTGGGCTTGGCATAGTAATACTGCTCTTGAAAGTCGATCTTCGGATAGTGGACCATCGCCCACTCCGGCTCGTCCATCTCAAGCCAGCGGCGATAGGCCTGAAGACGCCACTCGGTCATCCACTCGGGCTCGCCGTTCTTGTCCGAAATCAGGCGCACGATGTCTTCGGACAGACCCTTTGGTGCGTACTCCATCTCGATCTCGGTTTCCCAGCCGTACTTGTACTTGCCAGAAAGCGAGCGCACAGCATCAACGGTGTCCTGATCGACGCCTTCCTTGACCTCTTTCACCTCACCAAGTTGTGTGTCCAATGCTGCCATTTCTGGCCCCCTTTCAAGCCGCACGCTGGCGGAATTTCTTTTCGTGCCTTGTCCAGACGTCGACAAAGCGCAATACGTCATCTTCGGTCGTCGAGGGCCCCAGCGACACGCGCACGGCACTTTCAGCCGCACGGTCGTCCAACCCATAGGCCCGCAAGACGCGCGGAACCTTGACCTTGCCCGATGAACAGGCCGACCCGGCCGAAATCGCAAAACCGGCCAGATCCATCTGCATCACCTGGGTTTCACCCTTCCAACCTGGCGTGGCGAAACAAGAAGTGTTTGGTAACCGCGGCGACTCATTCCCGACAAAAATAGTCTCTTTTGCGCCATCCGCCAGAGCGTTCTCTAGAATATTTCTAAGTTTCTCCACTCCGGACCAGACGTCGGCATCCAGATCCCGTTCTGCGGCAGCACATGCCGCTCCGAAACCGGCAATCCCTGCCGCGTTTTCCGTCCCCGAACGACGGCCAAGTTCCTGACCACCGCCCAGTTGAATGGCCTCGATTTCAAGGCCTTCGCGTACAATCAGCGCACCAACACCCTTCGGCCCCCCAAGTTTATGCGCCGACAGGATCGCCAGATGCGCGCCCGACCAGTGAAACGACCAGGGAATGCGCCCAACGGCCTGCACGACATCCAGCAAAAGCGCATGGCACCGAACCGCTCCATAGGGCCAGGCCCCGTCGACCTGCGTCGGAGGTTCCGTGATGACCCCGGTTTCCGAATTCGCCAAGCCCATGGCAAGTGTATGTCCCGTGGCGTTTTCATCCACGCCCGTCAGGTCAAAATGCGCCCAAAGGCACTCATGCGCCGTATCTTGCACACAAACTGCGTGACCAACGAGAATATGCCGCAGCACAGAAGCCGCTTCTGTGGCGCCGGAGGTAAAAACGACTTCGGACGGCTTGCACCCCGCCAGCGAGGCCACCTGCCCGCGCGCCTTTTCGATCAGCCCCCGCAAGGCCCGGCCTTCGCTGTGGACTGACGAGGCATTGCCAACCATGTCAAGCGCGGACACGACAGCCGCCCGAGCTTCGGGGCGCAACGGTGCCGACGCGTTCCAGTCCAGATACACCCGCTCAGACATGGCGCGTCCTTCGACCCGCAAGGCGCGGGGCAATTCCGAAACCGGCGTTCATCCCTCGTCCACCACTTCAAACAGTGCCGGAACGGCCGGACAGGGCGCCAACTCGTTTGAAATCACATCCGAAAGGCGAGTCTGGTGCAAAAAGACATACACATGGGCCGAAAGGCCTTCCCACAACCGATTGGTCAGGCTTTGTGCCTTTGACCCCGATACGGCCCCGCTGGCACCTGCGCCTGTGTGCATGGCGCTAACCGTCTCGTCCACGGCACCCAGGATGTCGCTGACCCTGATCTCGGACGGGGAGCGTGCCAGGCGATAGCCCCCGCCCGGGCCACGGACCGAGTCCACCAGCCCAGCGCGTCTGAGCTTGACGAATAACTGCTCCAAATACGGCAACGAGACGTCCTGGCGTTTCGAAATCTCGGCAAGCGAAAGCAGGCTGCCCGGCGGGGCCATCGCCAGATCCGCCAGAGCGACCATCGCATAGCGTCCCTTGGTGCTGAGCTTCATCGTCCGGTATCCCGCTGCAAAAACATTGACCTTTCCCCCGACGACGCTTACCTCAGCCTTTGTCCGACGGGGATGGAGCCGATTTAGAACGTTTCTAAAGACCCTGACCAAATTCGTCAACTATTGGCGGAGCCCCGGTACAGCAAAGAAGGTGAACGACAGACATGCCTGAGGTGATTTTTCCGGGGCCCGAGGGCCGGCTTGAGGGCCGTTATCATCCACAAAAAACCAAAGATGCGCCGATTGCCATCATTCTGCACCCACACCCCCAGTTTGGCGGCACGATGAACAACCGCGTGGTCTACAATCTGCATTATGCCTTCCACAACATGGGCTTCAATGTTCTGAGGTTCAATTTCCGTGGCGTTGGACGAAGCCAGGGCGAATATGATCAGGGCGTGGGCGAATTGTCCGATGCGGCCAGCGCTCTGGATTATCTGCAGTCGATGAACCAGAACGCCAAGCATTGCTGGGTCGCGGGTTTTTCCTTTGGGGCCTGGATTGGCATGCAGCTTCTGATGCGCCGCCCCGAGATCACCGGTTTCATCAGCGTTTCACCTCCGGCGAACATGTACGACTTCTCGTTCCTCGCCCCCTGCCCCTCATCGGGGTTGGTCATCAACGGCACCGCCGACCGCGTGGCTCCGCCGCGCGACACCCATACGCTGGTGGAGAAGTTGCACGAACAAAAGGGCATCACCATCACCCACACCGAAATCGAGGGCGCCGGGCACTTCTTCGAAGACCCGAACATGGAAGACATGATCGGCCATGTAACAACCTATGTCGAACGGCGCCTGACCGAGACAACGCGCTAGCGTTAGGTTTTCTCGACTTCTGGACGTTCGATTGTGCGCTTCGTCGAAACAACGCGTTTCGTGAAGCGAGTGAAAATGCGCAAAATATGAGGCCGCTGCCACGAGTTCGCCGCATTTCGGCCATCGCAAAGCCGAAGGTTTAAGGGACTTTAACGCTGTATATTCTTGTATGCGTGAGGCGGAAACGATGCTTAATACGGTGATGCGTGCCCTAGGGGCTCCGAAGAGATTTCTGAAACGAACCGATGGAACGGCAACTGTCGAAGCTGTGCTTTGGTTCCCAATCTTCATCGCGGTCTTCGGCCTCATGGTCGATGCAACGATGATCTTCCATGGTCAGGCCAAGGTCTTGCGCGTCATCCAGGATGGCAATCGCAACCTGTCGATCGGGCGGCTGACAACCGCGGCCCAAACCGAAACGTACATTGAAAACGAACTTGCGGCGCTCAATATCACCGCTACTGCCAGCACGACGGAAACTGCAGGCGTTGCCTATACCGTGGTTACGGTTCAGGCCAGCCAGTTGCAGCTTTTGGGATACTTCTCGGCTTTGACCAATCTCGAACTGCAGGTCGGCGCCGAGCATATGATCGAAAACTGGGAGGTGTAGGTCATGTCGCTGCCAAAAATCCTTCAGCACTTCTGCTTTCGTGAAGACGGCGCTTTGACGGCGTTCGGCCTTCTTTTGACGGTCGTCATGCTGTGCGTCGGTGGCTTGGCCATTGACGTCGCCAACACAATTCAGGTGCGCACCCATCTGCAGGTCGCCGCCGATTCAGCCGCCCACGCAGCACTTGTGGCGCGAGAATACAAGACGGCCACCGAATCCAAGGATATCGCCGTCGCGGTGGCACAAAAGGCTCTGCCGTCGGGCAAATTCGGCTCGACCATCCAACCGAGCGATATTCAGTTCGGCACCTGGGATTCCGCAAACGAGGTTTTCACTGTCGATCCCAATTCCGATGCCGCGGTGCTAGTCAATACACAACGCCTGCAAGCGCGCTCCAACGGTGTGACGACATTCTTCTTTCGGTTTGTCGGCCTGGATAACATCGACATCGTGCGCCAGTCGGTGTTCGAAACCTATTATCCCACCTGTTTCCGTGAGGGTTTCGTGGCCGAGAACCGCGTCGATGTTCAGTCGAACAACACCTACGGCAACGGGTTCTGCATCCACTCCAACGATCATGTCGAGATCAACAACGGCAACACCTTCATGGACGGCACGATTGTGTCGATGCCAGACAAGGCCGATCTGGTCATCCCCACGGGTGGCATGGGTTCGAACCCAGGTCTGTCGAGCGCTCTTCGCAGCGGATCGTACCGCATGCGTATCCTCGCTCGTATCGACGACATCATTTCCTATGTGGATGATCCGACGTCGCCCTATTTCCGCAGTGATTATGTGGACATAAATCCCCTCACTGGATTGCCTGCACCGCGCATCACGCTTGATCGCAAGAACAAACTGGACAATTCATACTGGGTATCCGGATCAATCCATGAGGTTTATTGCAACGCACCGAACCAGAAGGTCATGGTTCCATCGAACGAAATCCTTACTAAGGGTGTTCTGATAACCAACTGCAAGATCGACTTTGGCGCAAATTCGGAGATCCGCGACGTCATTATGGTCAATACCAGTACGCGCGATGACTCCTTCAGCGGCGCGGCAGGCTTCACGCTGGGTCTTGATGACGGTTGTGCAACTGGTGGCGGAGCGCAGCTGGTGACAATGGGCGGCATGAGCTTTCCATCAAACCTGCAAATCTACGGCGGGCAGATGATTGCGGCCAAAACGATCAGTTTTGCCGCTCGCCCTGACGGGATTGAGGGCGTGTCCATCGTCTCCGGTGACCAGATCGACGGCACTTCGCTGATCAACGTCGGGTTCTGTGGCGGCGCCGGCATGGATAACAACTTCATGGCCGAATACTTCCGCCTCGCCACCTGATCTGCTTCCAGATAAATTCGAGCAGTAGAAACGAAATGACCCGGCTTGGCCGGGTCATTTTTTTGTTGCCGATGCCGGGAACGGGCCAGCAGTGTGTGTACACCCGTTAGGGTCAGCCGCCCTTGGCGATCTCGGCGATCAATCCGGCATTTCGGCAATACGACGGAATGCCCGTCTGTCCGCTTGCAAGAAATGCTTCGCAAGCGTCAGGATCAGAGCATCCAGTGCATGACAGCACGGCACTTCGCAGGTTTTCGGGGGTCAGGTCACCCGACAAAACCGCCTCGGCCACGTCCGCGCCGTTGCGGTCAGCCATGGTCGAGACCAGCTTGGAATGACGATCAATCCGTGAGAATGAAAGCATGTGAAACCTCCGTCAAGGTGATTTCAGCCTGCGCAGCCCTTTCCGGTCAGTCCATGATCCAGATCAAATTTCTCTAACGACCGACGTTTGCCCGAACCACCCGGATCCGGTCGGCATTAGGGGGGTGCGTGCCAAGAAACCGGTCGCCCGGATCGGCAGCATCCTGAAAGTACAAAACTCCGCGCAAGGGATCATAGCCCGCCGATTGCGCGATACGCGCGCCCAAAGCATCGGCCTCAAGCTCAAACCCCTTCGAATATCGCCGCGCGCCGACCGTTCCGCCGATGTTGGTCGCCAGATCGACACCGCTGGCATCGAGCCCTGCCAGAGACCCGAAAACAGCCCCCAGCACCGCGCCTGTGGTGGCCGATGTCTGGGTCTGCGAAATATGGCCCTCGATATGGTGCGCCGCTTCGTGCGACAGGGCAAAAGCCACTTCGTGCCGGTTCTTCATTTCGCGCAACAGTGCCGGTGTGAACGCAATGATCGGACGGCCTGACTTGTCATACGTCTGGTAAGCGTTGGCGGGTTGCCCCTTTCGATCATCAATCACGATAGCAAAATCGCAGTTTAGGCGCGGCCGCATTCTGCGACAAGCGCTTTCGGCCACGGGTTCGACCCGCCGCGCAACGACACGGAAGTCCGCTATGCTCTGAGGCGTGCCGACACGTCGTGCAACCGCAACAGGTTCGGACGATGGAGGTGCCGAGGTTTCGACATCACAGGCGGTCAGCGCCAGAAAACCAATAATCGGGGTCAAGGTTCGTCGGATCATTTGCGCCTCATGGATACCTGTTTTCCTGCAATTTGGTCCGGTTTCTGCGATACTGCAACGCCTTCGCCGGGGCATGCTCGGGTTTTTGCTTGTGCTTCTTTAGTCTCTGGGGTGATCTGCCAGACATGTTCACGATCGAGCACGAATTTGACGCAACCGTCGTCACCCTGATCGACGATGCCGCCGCGCATCGCCAGGATGATGTGACCATCACCGCCTTCGAAGACTGCGTGGTCATCGAACAGGCCGATCCGCGCAGCGACGAAGTACAGAAAGTCACGCTGTCATTGGCACAACTGGCTGACCTGACGGCTGCCCTGAACTTGCCCGAGGGCGTGTACCGCCGCAAACCCTAGCGCGGTGCCGCAGCCCGGGCCAATCGGTCGTTGATCGCCCGGCCAAGGCCGGTGTCGGGGATTGGCGCGACGGCGATACGCATGGCACCCCGGGCATCGGCTTCGTGAAGGCAGGCAAACAACCGTGCCGCTGCCTCCGCAAGATCGCCATTCGGGGAAAGCGAAACGTTGCCCTGGACGTCGCCGAAGCCCAGATGCCATTCGCCGGGCCGAGGCGCGACCACGTTCGTCCTGACAGTTCCTTTCGGCGCATAATGCGATGTCATCTGCCCCGGCGCCTGGACTTCGTTCGTCTGCTTGGCCGCGGTCTGCCGTGGCATGCTGTCGGGCACTTCAAATGCCCCTTCGCGCAGCACAACCGGCGCATCGCCTGAAAACCCGATGATGGTCGATTCCAGCCCGGCTGTGGTGGCACCTCCATCCAGGACCGCCGCGATGCGACCATCCAACCCCCTCAGGACATGGTCTGCCGTCGTCGGGCTGATCAATCCCGAAGGGTTGGCCGACGGTGCGGCAACGGGACGGCCAACAGCATGCAGCAGTTCTTTCGCTATCGCCAACGCAGGCACCCGCAAACCAACACTTGGCAAGCCTGCCGTCACCAAAGACGCTATCGAAGCTCCGGCACGCAATGGCACGACCACCGTTAATCCTTCCGGCCATCCGCCATCCAGAAACGCTTCGCCCGCTTTTGGGATATCGCCGATCTTTCGGGCCTTCTCGATCGAAGACACGTGTACGATCAATGGGTTGAACGTGGGGCGGCCCTTGGCCTCATAGACTGCGGCAACAGCCTTCCCGTTCGTGGCATCCGCGCCAAGGCCGTAAACGGTTTCGGTTGGAAAGGCGACAAGACGGCCTGCGCGCAACAGTTCAGCCGCCCGCGCAACACCGGGTCCGTCGGCTTTCAGGCGCTCTGTTCCTTGGTTCATGAATTGACGCCGCGTTTCGGGTTGCAGCCCCATGGCTGCACCTGCATGGTTTTCCTGTGGTTAGCGAGGCTCTGCCCCGTTGCCAACCAAATTAGTCGAGGATGCCGATGCCGTTCACTTCGCCTACACGCGATCATCGCTTCATTCTTGATCACGTGGTCGATTTCGCTTCAGTCGCCAAAACCGAGCGATATTCCGAAGCGACGCCAGACCTTGTTGATGCCATTCTTGGCGAAGCTGGCAAGCTTTGCGACGAAGTTCTTGCGCCGGTGAACCGCGCCGGAGACGAGCACCCGTCGGTTCTGGAAAATGGCGTTGTGCGCACCCCACCGGGCTTTGATACCGCCTATCGCGCGATTGCCGATGGCGGCTGGATCGGTTTGATGGCTGACCCAAAGCATGGGGGTATGGGGTTACCCCTTTCGCTTGCCACCTCGATCAACGACATGATGTCAGGGGCCTGTCTGTCGTTGCAGCTGAATCCGATGTTGACACAAGGGCAGATCGAGGCCCTGGAAGCCCATGCAAGCGACGCCATAAAGTCCCTGTATCTTCCCAAGCTGATTTCCGGCGAATGGTCAGGCACAATGAACCTGACCGAACCCCAGGCCGGCAGCGATGTCGGCGCTCTCAAATCCCGGGCCGAACCAAATGGCGATGGCACCTATGCAATAACCGGCCAAAAGATCTTCATCACGTGGGGCGACGCTGAATTCATGGCAAACATCTGCCATCTGGTGCTGGCGCGCCTGCCGGATGCAGCGCCCGGCACAAAGGGCATCAGCCTGTTCCTGGTGCCAAAGTTCCTGCCCACAGCTGACGGGAGCCCGGGTAAACGCAACCAGCTTCACACCGTCAGCCTTGAACACAAGATGGGGATCCATGGCTCGCCCACGGCGGTGATGGAATACGACGGCGCCACGGGCTGGATGATCGGGGCTGAAAACGGCGGAATGGCCGCCATGTTCACAATGATGAACAACGCCCGGCTTGGTGTCGGTTCTCAAGGCATCGGTGTTGCCGAGGCTGCCTTTCAGGCGGCACTTGGCTATGCCCGCGATCGTCGGCAGGGCAAGGTGGGCGGAACCGGCACCATTGTCGAACACGCTGACGTCCGGCGCATGCTGACCGCGATGAAGGCCGACATTTTTGCCGCGCGCGCGATTGCGCTTGCCTGTGCTGTTGCCATCGATCTGAGCAAGGCCGGAGACAGCCCGGAATGGACGGCCCGCGCCGCCCTTTTGACACCGGTGGCAAAGGCTTTTGGCACCGATACCGGCATTCGCGTGGCCGACATGGGCATTCAGGTCCACGGTGGCATGGGTTTTATCGAGGAAACCGGCGCGGCCCAATTCCTGCGCGATGTGCGGATCACGGCGATCTATGAAGGCACCAACGGTATCCAGGCCATGGATCTGGTCGGGCGCAAGATGATGGATGGCGGCGAGGCCTTGTACCGGCTTTTGGACGATGTCGAAGACGGGGCCGAGACCGCCCGAACCGATTTGCCCGGACTTGCCGAAAAGGTCTGGGGTGCTGCCGAAACCTTGCGCGAAGTCACCGAGTGGCTTGTTGATCAATCCTTGGAAGACCGGTTTGCGGTCGCTGTACCCTACCTTTGCGCCTTGGCCCGCGTTCTTGGCGGGCACTTCCATCTGAAGGCCGCCCTGGCGGACCCCGCGCGCAAGCCACTGGCGCAGTTCTATGTCGGTCGGCTTTTGCCTGAACACCTTGGGATGCTGGCCCAGGTGCGTGAGGGGGCCAGCGGGCTTTATGATCTGACGCCCGATGACCTTGGTGCGTGATGGACGACCATCGCCGTCTGATCCGCTATCCACATGAAAGCCCGCCCGACACCGGGACGGCGACAGAGATCGCCGATGGCGTGCTTTGGATACGGCTTCCCCTGCCGATGGCGCTTGATCATGTGAACGTCTATGCCCTGGACGATGGTGATGGCTGGACCCTTGTCGACACGGGCCTCGACAGCCGCAAAACCCGTGCTGTCTGGTCGACCCTTCTGAATGGCCCTCTTGCAGCAAAGCCCGTGCGTCGCGTGCTGGTCACCCACCACCACCCGGACCACATCGGCCTTGCGGGGTGGTTTCAAGCGCTCCATGGCGCCGAACTGCTGACAACCCGCACCGCTTGGCTTTTCGCGCGCATGCTGTCCCTCGACATGCAGGAC